>CAZZAO010000037.1:0-41564 GCA_964652205.1 uncultured Anaerolineaceae bacterium
GATAAACCGATATGAGCTTTCTTGAAACTCCGATCAAATTTGATGCGATTGCCCTGCTTCGCCCACGATCCCCTGTTGACAGAAAATAGAGATGATTCTATCATCACCTGTAGAATAGCTCTACAGATGGTGCTTTTTATGAAACCGTTTCAGAAGATTGAGCGCAAGCGTTTACCGGAACTGGTGGCTGACCAGATCGAAGAAGCCATCGTCGATGGCTCGTATCCGGTTGACAGCCAACTTCCATCCGAACAGCAGCTCGCCAACCAGTTTGGTGTCAGCCGGAACGTCGTCCGCGAGGCGATGAAGTTCCTCAAGGAACGCGGGCTGATCGCCATCCTGAATGGCAGCGGCGCTTACGTCAGCCGACCGAGCGCCGGGCCGACGACCGACGCCCTCAGCCGCTACATCCGCCTGCTCGGCGCGCACGACTCGATTGAGGCGCTCTACGAGGCGCGGCGGCTGCTCGAAGGCGCGAACGTCCGTCTGGCTGCCGAGCGCGCTACGCAGGCTGACCTCGACACCCTGTCCGACTGCCTGCGCCGCATGACCGAGGGCGCAAGCGCTATCGAGCGCTGGTCGGAAGCCGACCTCGATTTCCATCGGGCGATTGCCAATGCCACGCATAACCCGTTCCTCGCGGTTCTCCTCGAACCCTTCGTCGACCAGCTACGCGGAGTGATTGCCGAGGGCTATCTCGTGCCTGGGGCAGTAGAAAGGGGCCTGCAAGCGCACATTGAGCTTCTCAAGTTCATTCAGGCACGGGACGCCGATGGCGCTTTCCGAGCGATCATGGCGCATCTCAGCGATTCCGAGGCCCGCGTCGAAAGCGCCGACCTCGCGGACGCACCGCTCAAGACTATTCCTTAAATGACTGAAAACCGAAAGATGGAGGTTTGATCCATGAAGCGCAAGAGTATCCTTTTGATCCTGTCCCTGTTCATGCTGACGCTCGGCGTCTCGGCCACCACCGCGCAGGATGCCCGGCTGACCATCGGCCTGGTACAGCTTGGAACTGACAATCCGTTCTGGATCGCGCAGGTCGCAGGCGGGCAGGAAGCGGCTCGCCGCTACGGCTTCGACCTCAAGGTGACGAGCGGCGAAGGCGACGTGACCAAACAGGTGCAGGCGTTTGAAGACCTGGTCAATCAGGGCGTCGATGCCATCTCGATCAACCCGCTCGACGCGAAGGCATTCGGCCCGTCGATGGACAAGGCAAAGGCCGCCAGTATTCCGGTCGTCTGCCTGTTCAGCCAGATGGATGGCTGCGCCACTGTCCTCGGCTTTGAGGAGCATACCAACGGCGAGCTGGTCGCCCAGTACGCCGTTCAGCTTCTGACCAAAAAGTATGGCTCGCCAAAGGGCGAGGTCGCCATCCTGCTCGGCGCGCTCGGTCAGGACATCAACACCAACCGCGCTGGCGGCTTCACCGACTACCTCAAGAACTACCCGGACATCAAGGTGGACGCCGCCGAATCGACCGGCAACTGGGAAGCCGATAAAGCCGTCGCGCTGACTGAGAACTGGCTGACGGCCTACCCGAACCTCGACCTGATCTACGGCCTGAGCGACTCGCTGACCGTCCCCGCCAGCGACGTCCTCAAGCGCAACGGCAAGACCGACATCATGCTCGTCTCCTATGACGGCACGGACATCGGCCTTCAGGCGGTCGCTGACGGCACGATGAACAGCACCGTCGCCCTGCTGCCGCAGTACAACGGCTTCTGGAACGTTTACGCCGCCTACCTCGTGGCGAAGGGCGTCCAGCTCCCGGCGACCTACTACATGCCCGGCGCAGTCGTGACGACCGACAACATCAAGGGCTTCCAGGCCCTGTCGAGCGATCTCGGCGATAAGCTGACCAGCTTCCCGTTTGAGCTGCCGGTCGGCGCGATCATCGACGACTACGCCGCGCGCTTCCCGTCAAGCTAGTCACGAACTTCTCCCTCTGACCCCCTCTCCGATTACGGGGAGGGGGAAATGGTCACGACCGTAACAGGGCGTCGCAGGAAGTTTGATGATGATCTTTGCACATTAATACCGACTGCTGTTCAGGCGGCTCTAGCTGGCTTGTCCCCTCGGTCGCAGGCTCCCTTCGGAGAGGCTTCGTCCCCGAAAGGCTCTAGCCTCCGGCAGTATCGCTGGAATAAGAAGATCAAGACGATCACCAGACCCGATTCTCTCCCCGCTCCCGCTCCGGGGAGAAGCAATCGACTTGACAGCCGCATAGAATCAAAGTGTGTCGGTTTTACGGTCAGAATTCGTCGGAACAGGCCCTCGCAGGGGCGCAATTCTTCACGCCCGACGTCCCGATGGATGCCGTGATGGAAACGGCACAGGCCGTGAGCGCGGGCATGATGGCATCTCGTTGGGGCATGTGCCTCATGCGCACGCTTGTAATCATTCTCCCCTCTCTGCTTGCGGAGAGGGGCCGGGGGTGAGGTCGGCGGGCGCGAACCATCGCGCCCCTACGAAGGCCATGCCCCATCTTTCTCCCCTCTCTGCTTGCGGAGAGGGGCCGGGGGGTGAGGTCGGCGGGCGCGAACCATCGCGCCCCTACGAAAAGCATCGCCTGATCTTTCTCCCCTCTCTGCTTGCGGAGAGGGGCCGGGGGTGAGGTCGGCGGGGGTGAGGGCCAACAGGACACCATGCAGACTTTATCCGAAGCCGCGCTCACAATGCCGCCGCCCACGTCGATCCTCGACATGCGTGGGATCACTAAGCGCTTTCCCGGCCTCACCGCGCTCGACAGCGTCAACTTTGCCGTGCGGCGCGGCGAGATTCACGCGCTGCTCGGCCAGAACGGCGCGGGCAAATCGACGCTGATGAAGGTGCTGGCGGGCGTCTACCCGATTGAGGAGGGCGAAATCTGCATCGACGGTCAGCCGGTGCGCTTCGCCCACCCGCGCGACGCGCTTCAGGCGGGCATCGGCATCGTCTATCAGGACTTGAGCCTCGTCCCGCAGTTGTCGGTCGCGGATAACATTTTCCTCGGTCGTGAGCTGGGCAGCCGCGCAGTCATCGATCAGGCGGCGATTCTCAGGCGGACACAGGCCATTTTCGACGAGTTGGGCGTGCGTAACATCGGCCCCAAAACGCGCGTCAGCCATCTGCCGCTGGCGCAGCAGCAGTTGGTTGAGATCGTCAAGGTGCTGGCCTACGAGCCGCGTATCCTCGTCCTCGACGAGCCGACCGCCGCGCTGGCCGAAGACGAAACTGCCCTGCTCTTTCGGCTGCTGCATGGCCTGCGCGAGCGCGGCATCGCTATCATCTATATCTCGCACCGTTTTAAGGAAATTCTCGAACACTGCGACCGCGTGACGGTGCTGCGTAACGGCAGGCTGGTCGATACCGTCGATGCCCACGGCATGAGCGAAAACGCGCTGATCGAGCTGACAATTGGCGAGCGCGTCGAAGCCTTTTTCAACGCCGCCCATGCCAGCCACACGACCGGCGAAATCAGCCTCGAAGCCGAGAACTTGTCGATTGGGCGCGCCGTCCGCAGCGTCAGCTTCCAGCTTCATCGCGGCGAAATCGTCGGCCTGACCGGGCTGCTCGGCGCGGGCCAGAACGAGCTGGCGCGGGCGCTGTTCGGCATTCAGCCAGAAGTCAGCGGCCTTATCCGGCGCGGCGGCCAGCCGGTGCTGATTACCTCGCCCAAAGCGGCGATCAAGCTCGGAATCGGCCTGCTGACCGAGCATCGCAAGCTCGAAGGGCTGATCCTCGAGATGAGCGTCAAAGACAACATCGCCCTGCCGTCGATCAGCCGTTTTCTGCGCGGGCGGCTGTTCATCAACAACGCGAAAGAGCGCAGCGCGGCGCAAACCCTGAGCGACCGCCTGCGCGTCAAGACGCCGTCGATTCAGGCGGAAGTCAACACCTTGAGCGGCGGCAACCAGCAGAAAGTTATTCTGGCGAAATGGCTGCTGCGCGACCTCGACATCCTGATTTTCATCGCGCCCACGCAGGGCATCGACGTTGGCGCGAAAGCTGAAATTTACCAGCAGCTTCACGAGCTGGCGCAGGCGGGAAAAACAATTCTGGTGGTTTCCGAAGACCTGATCGAAGCCCTCGGCGTATCCGACCGCATTTTCGTCATGTACGGGGGGCAGATTACGCGCGTTTTCGCTCGCGGTGAAGCCAGCGAAGAAACGCTGCTCTCCGCCATTCAGGGGAATGTCCGTGACTGACCGCGCCATGCCGTTCACCGTCCGGCGCGGCAGCCGGATCGGCCATTTCGTCGCCAACAACAGCACCCTGCTCGTGCTGATCGCGCTGTTGATCGTCTTCGGGCTGACCAGTCAGACCTTTTTACTGCCGCAGAATATCTTCAACATCTGGCGGCAGATGTCAGTCGTCGCCGTCCTCGCCATCGGCATGACGCTGGTCATCCTGATCGGCGGCATCGACCTGTCGGTTGGTTCGATGTGCTTCCTGACGGCAGGTATCAGTGCAGCGCTGGTGCAGAGCGGGATGCCGACAGCGCTGGCTGTGCTGATCGGCATCGGCGCCGCGCTGGTCGTCGGGCTGCTCAACGGCCTGCTGGTCGAAGTCGCGGGCATCAGCCCGGTCATTGCCACACTCGGCACGCTGATCGGCGTGCGCGGCCTGGCGCAGGTGCTGATGAACAACCAGCAGATTCGCGTTCAAGACCCGTTCTTCGACTTTATCGCCATCACCCGCCTGCCGGGGATTCCGGCGATCAACCTGCCCGGTCTGCCGCTGATCGCGCTGATCGTTTTCGCCCTCTACTTCGTCGCGGCGCTGCTGATGCAGCGGACATTTTTCGGGCGTTATATCTACGCAATTGGCGGCAATCAGGCGGCGGCGCGGCTGTGCGGCCTGCCGGTCAAGACAGTCAAAATCCTGGTCTACGTGCTGTGCGGATTCACGGCAGGAATCGGCGGCATCCTGATCGCGGCCTCGACTGGCGTGGTCAGCCCGAATCTGGCGTCCGGCAGTGAGTTTTTCACGATTGCGGCGGTCGTCCTCGGCGGGACGCGCCTGAGCGGCGGCGTCGGGCGCGTTGAGAAAACGATCCTCGGCGCGATGATCCTCTATATGGTGCTGAATTATATGACCATCCGCCACATCCCGACCGAATGGCAGCAGGCCGCGACCGGGCTGCTCGTGCTGGCGGCGATTGTCTTTGACCGGCTGGCGCAGCGAGGGAAGCAGTGATAAACCGACCTCACCCCAACTCCTCTCCGCAAGCAGAGAGGGGCTTAAAGGCAAGTCTTTTCTCCCCCTCCCTGCTTGCGGGGAGAGGCTTAAGGACAAGTCTTTTCTCCCCCTCCTCGCAAGCAGGGAGGGGCTTAAGGGCAAGTCTTTTCTCCCCCTCCCTGCTTGCGGGGAGAGGCTTAAAGGCAAGTCTTTTCTCCCCCTCCCTGCTTGCGGGGAGGGGCTTAAGGGCAAGTCTTTTCTCCCCCTCCCTGCTTGCGGGGAGGGGGTCGGGGGGTGAGGTCGTATGACCACCATCCCGACGACCTTCCCGCCCGCCCGCAGCGGCGCGACAGCGCGGCGACTGCTGGCGGATTACGGCCTGCTGATGGCGCTGGTGGCGTTGATCGCCCTGTTCACGGCGCTCAATCCGCGTTTCCTGACCGTGCCGAACCTGACGACGATGCTCGAACAGAACGCGCCGCTGATGATCGTCGCGGCGGGCATGACCTTCGCCATCATCTCGCGCAACATCGACCTCGCGCCCGCGTCGATCATCGCCCTGAGCGGCGTCTTTATTGGCCTGACCTTTCAGGCGACCGGAAGCGTCGTGCTGGCGGTCGCCGCCGGGCTGGCGGGAGCGCTGGCAGTCGAGCTGATGAACGCCGTCCTGATCGTGCGCGGCGGCCTCAATCCGCTGATTGTGACGCTGGCGGCGTGGATCTGGGCGCGCGGGCTGGCCGTCAGCCTGACCGGAGCCAACTCAATCCTCGTGCGCGACCCGTTCATTTCGTGGATCAGCAGCGAAGGACTCGGCGGCATCGGCCCGGCAGTGATTCTGGCAGCGCTGGTGTTTCTGGCCTGCGGCTTCATCCTCGGACGGACGCGGCTCGGTCGCTATACCTACGCCATGGGCAGCGACGAGCGGGCGACGATTCAGGCGGGCGTCCCGACCGGCAAGTACAAGCTGCTGATGTTCGGGCTGTTCGGCGTCTGCGCGTGGCTGGCAACGCTGGTCACGGTCAGCCGACTGGGCGCTGCCGCGCCGGACGCCGCTTACGGTCTTGAACTCGATGCAATTGTCGCGGTTATCATCGGCGGCAACCCGTTCACTGGCGGCGAAGGTAACGTCCGCCGAACGCTGATCGGCGTGCTGTTCATCTCGGTGCTCAATAACGGCTTCGGCAACCTCGGCATTCTTGACGCCCAGATCGCCGTTTACAAGGGGACGGCCATCATTCTGGCGCTGCTGCTCGGCGCAGTCAGCGTGAAGCTGGCGCGGCGCTAACATGGACATTCCTTACGGACACACGCCGCCGCGCAAGGCGCTCGAACAGGCCGATGTCTATGGCATCGGCTATGACGCCGGGCGCGCGGCGCGCAGGCCGATTCGGCTCGGTCTGGTCGGCGCGGGCGGCATCGGCCAGTCGAAGTATTTCCCGGCAGTCGCGCGGCTGCGGACGATCTGGGAGCCGGTCGAGATCGTCGCCTTCGCCGAGCCACGGACTGAACAGGCCGCGAAAATCGGGGCGATTTACGGCGGCGCGCAGTATATCGACTATCGGGAAATGCTGGCGCAGGAAACGCTCGACGGCCTGATCGTCGCCGGGCCGGACGCGCTCCATATCGAGGCGGCGACGATGGCGCTAGAAGCCGGAAAAGCCGTGCTGGTCGAAAAGCCGCTGGCGCGCTCGCTGGCAGCCGCCCGATCCCTGTGCCAGCTTGCCGAGACGCGCAATTTACCGCTGATGAGTGTCGCCAACAAGCGTTACTCGCCGCCCTATCGCAAGGCAAAACAGGCGATTGAAAGCGGCCCGGTACGCGATCCAGCGTTGTTCGTCGGCAAGTTCAATCTCGGTTACGATTACGTCGATCTGCTCGAAGGCGGGACCGTTCACCTGTTCGATCTGGCGCTGCACCTGATGGGGCCAGTCGCGGCGGTTAGCGCCGTCGGCGTCGATAAGTATCACCGTAACTGGCAGCGCTACCCGATTGACAACGCAGCGATCATGCTCGAATTTACGTCCGGCGCAGTCGGCTCGCTGACCACCAGCGCCTCTGCCCTGAGCTTCAAGCCGTGGGAGCGCGTCGAGGTTTACGGCGACCATGCGTGGCTGGCGGTCGAAGATCAGGCCGAGTTCGTTCTCTACGACGGCGAAATGAGCGGCGCGCAGGTCTGGAAGCCCGTCGTGCCGAATACCCTGCTGTTCGACGAAGAATTTGGCGGCTACATGGGGATCGTCGAGAACTTCGTTCAGGTGATTCGCGGGGCGGAGCCGCCGCTGGTCACTGGCTGGGATGGCTGTCGCGCGGTCGAGCTGGTCGCGGCGGCGCATCTGGCCCTCAGTCGTAAGGCGCGGGTCACGCTGCCGCTCGATCCAACGGCGGCGGATGAGGAAGTGTCGGCATGGCTGAAAGCGGCGGCTCCAAAGTGACCGCGCCTGGTGATCCATCAAATGTTCATGCCACCATGCGCTTCTCCCCTCGCTCTGAGGCGTAGCGTCCCGAACCGTTTGAGCGTTCGGGAGCAGCCGCAGGCCGCGAAGGGGCCGGGGATGAGAGTATTCGGGGTGAGGGAAAATGCCTGATCTCTTCAATAAACACTACACCCGCGCCGAGCTGATGCGGCGCATCGGCCACCTGTCGCAGGTCGGCGGCGTCCAGCTTCTCGAAAGCGGGGATGGCCCGTCGCGCGGCGTGCGCTTGCTCGAATTTCGCACCGGCAGCGGCTTCCAGTTCAAGGTGGCCGTTGACCGTGGGCTGGACGTCGGCTACGCCGAGTATCGCGGCCAGTCACTGGCGTGGATTCCATCAACCGCTCTGCCCGGCCCGTGGTTCCATGAACAGCAGGACGCCTTCGGCTGGCTGCGCTCGGCGCTCGGCGGGCTGAATACCTCGGCGGGGATGGTGCATATCGGCAACCCGGAAACCGCCGACGTCTCACATTACAACTTTCCGGCGCGCTCGACCGAAACCTACGGCGTCCACGACCGGATGGCGACTCTGCCCGGCCAGATCATCCACTGCGGCGAGCGCTGGGACGGCGACGACTGCATCCTCGAAGCGCAGGGCCGCGTGGTTCAGGCGCAGGCGTATGGCGAAAACCTCGTCCTGACGCGCACCTATACAGCGCGGCTCGGCGAATCGCGCTTCTTCATGCGTGACGAGATCGAGAATGCAGGCTGGCTGCCGACCGAACACATGCTGCTCTATCACATGAACATCGGCTTCCCGGTCGTCGATGACGGCTCGGAGCAGATCGCGCCAGTCACCCAGCCGCCCGCCATCCCCGACGGCCTGCCCCTCGGCGACCCGACTGAATACAGCCGCTTCATCGCGCCGCAGAAAGACTGGCAGCTTCAGGGCTTCGAGCTGGATATGGCCGCCGAGCCAGACGGCAGCGTGCCGGTCGGCATCGTCAACCGCGACAACTTCGGCGTCTACGTCGTCTACAACCGGAAGCAGTTTCCGCACTATCTTGAATGGCGCATGATGGGCGAGGGTCAGTATGCCGTCGGCATCGAACCCTGCACCAACACCTTTGGCCGCGAGATCGCCCGCAACCTCGGCCAGTTGATTACGCTGCAACCGGGCGATAAGCGCATTTACGAAACCGAGGTCGGTATCCTCGACGGCGCGGCGGACGTAGCAGCCTTCCGCGCCCGCGTCGACAGGCTCAAGGCGGGACAATGAAGATCACCCGGCTCGAAACGCTGATGGCAAATGCCGGACTGCGCAATTATCTGTTCGTCCGCTTGCACACCGATACCGGGCTGACCGGGATCGGCGAAGCCTCGCTCGAGTGGCAGGAAAAGACGGTCGAGACCCTGCTGCACGAATGGGTTGAGGGGCGGATCGTCGGCTTCGACCCGTTCGACGTCGAGCGCGTCGTCGGCAATATGATCCGCGACCAGTACCAGGGCGGCTCGACCGTCATGACGGCCATCAGCGGCGTCGAGATTGCCCTGTGGGACATCATCGGCAAAGCCTGCGGCCAGCCGGTCTATAAGCTGATCGGCGGGCGAGCGCACCGCAGGCTGCGAGCCTACGCCAACGGCTGGTATGGCGGCGCGCATCTTCCGGCAGAGTACGCCGAACACGCCAGAGCCGCCGTCGCGCGGGGCTATCGCGCCCTCAAGTTCGACCCGTTCGGCGTCGCCTGGAAGACGATCCGCGCTGACGAAAGGCAGCTCGCCATCGAGATCGTCGCCGCCGTGCGCGACGCCGTCGGGCCGGACGCGCAGTTGATGATCGAGTTCCACGGCAGGTTGTCCGCCGATTCTGCCCGCGTGATGATGCGCGAACTGGAACGTTTCGACCCGACATGGTGCGAGGAGCCGGTCGCGCCGGAAAATCTCGACCTGCTGACCGACCTTAAGCGCGACGCCCGCGTGCCGATTGCTCACGGCGAGCGGCTGTACACGCTGGCCGACTTCTACCGGCTGATCGCCCTGCGCGCCTGCGACATCGTGCAGATGGATGTCGCCCACTGCGGCGGCATCGGCGTGAGCAAGAAAATCGCGGCTATCGCGGCGGCGCAGGATATGACCATTTCGCCGCACTGCTCGGTCGGGCCAGTGGCGCTGGCTGCCGCGCTGCATGTCGATTGGAGCACGCCGAACTTCCTGATTCAGGAGAATTTCGGCGATTTCGACGTCCCGTGGCGCAGCGATCTGGTGCGCGGCTGGAACCCGGCGAAGGACGCGGAGTTCGGGCTGCCGGACGCGCCCGGCCTCGGTCTGGAACTGGACGACGAGGCGATTGCCGCTCATCCTTACGTCCAGAATCCGTTTCCGAGCCTGTGGGACGCCGACTGGATTACCGATTTCAAGCAGGACGAAAAGTAAACCTGGCCCTCACCCCGGCCCGACGCGACCTGCGGCTCCCGTCGAATGAACCGGCTTCGATGCGCTCCGCTCAGCGGGAGAAGGTGAATAATTCATTTCGCGGCAGTTTCTTCCAGCGCGCGGATCAGCCGGACGAACAGCGCGTTATCCGGCGTCGGAAGGCCGTATTGCTGGCCGAGCGCGCAGACCGCGCCACCGAACATATCGACTTCAGTTTTCTTGCCCGCTTCGATGTCCTGAAGCATCGACGACTTGAAAGCAGGCGGCGTGCTGCGGATGAAGTTATCGCACCACGGCAGGATTGACTCAACCTTGTGGATGCCGACTCGTTCCGCGATGGCGACCGCTTCGCGCATCAGGTCGAGCGCGACAGCGTAGGCTTTCTCGCTGCGCTGGAACGCGCCATAGTCGGCCCGAAGAATCGCCGACGCCTGATTGATGCCGACGTTGAGGACGAACTTGCACCACTGCGCCAGCAGAATATCGTCCGGCACTTCGTAAGCGATCCCGGCGCAGTCAAAGAAACGGGCGACCGACTCGACCCGTGGCGTCCGCGCCATCGCGCTGGCCTCGCCGAAAACGATCCGCCCGACGCCGTCGAAAGTGATCGCGCTGCCGGTGCGCGTACTGCCGTGGCCGACAAAGAAGGCGTGCAGCACCCTGTCCCAGCCGTAGCGCTCGGCGACCATGTCCTCGCTGGTGACGCCATTGAGCAGCGAGAGGATAATCGTTCCGCTGTGGACAAAACCTTCAATCGCGTCGATAGCGTCCGGCAGGCCGTCGGCTTTGGTGGCGATCAGAATCAGGTCGGCCTTGACGGGATTCGGCCCCGGCAGGACGTACTCGAAGTCGTGGCGAACGCCGTTGAGGACGATGCCGCTGGCCTGATAACGTTCGAGTCGGCGCTGATCGACGAGGGCGCGAATACAGCCGGAATTATAGTCTGCCAGCTTCGCCGCATAGATGCCGCCAATAGCTCCGAGGCCGACGACAAGCGTCTGTTGGATGTCCGTCATTGATTAGCTCGCCCTTCAATCCATCGCGCCCCATCGTACCACGCCGTTGTTGCCGCAGCACAGCGTCTGGTTATACCCGCCATCCAGCAGTTTCGACCCGGCCCACTTTCGTTCTATAATCGGCGCGATCTTGTCGAGCAGAACGCTTACCATGAAAGACAGCTTCCATGACCTATACCATCGGCATTGATTACGGCACACTCTCAGGGCGAGCGCTGCTCGTCGACACGAAGGATGGGCGCGAACTGGCAACCGCCGTCTACGATTACCCGCACGGCGTCATCGACCGAACGCTGCCCGGTTCGAGCAAGCCGCTGCCGCCAGAATGGGCGCTCCAGCACCCGCTCGACTATCTCGAAGTCCTCAAGCACACCGTTCCGCAGGTGCTCAGGGACAGCGGCGTTGATCCGCAGCAAGTCGTCGGTGTCGCCATCGACTTCACCGCCTGCACGATGCTGCCCGTCAAGGCCGACGGCAGGCCGCTCTCGACGCTGCCGGAATGGCAGGATCACCCGAACGCCTGGATCAAGCTGTGGAAGCATCATTCCGCTCAACCGGAAGCCGATCTGATTAACGAAACCGCGCGGCGGATGAATCAGCCGTGGCTCAACCGCTACGGCGGCAAGATTTCGTCAGAGTGGTTCTTCAGCAAAGCGCTGCAAACGCTCCGGGAAGACCCCGCTGTTTACCACGCCACTGACTACTTTATGGAAGCCGCCGACTGGGTCATCTGGCAGTTAACCGGCGTCAAAACACATAACCAGTGTCTCGCTGGCTATAAGGCGATGGTCCAGGACGGCCACTACCCGCCGCGCGCATACTTCGCCGCGCTCGATCCGGCGTTCGCCGATGTGGTCGAGACGAAGGTCGGGCAGCAGTTCGTCCCGTTGGGCGCGAAGGCTGGCTCGCTGACGCCCGAAGCCGCCGCCTGGACGGGCCTGCCCGCCGGGATCGCGGTCGCGGCCGCCAACTGTGATGCCCATGTGACCGCTCCAGCCGTCAAGGCTGTCGAGCCGGGAACGATGGTCATGATTATGGGGACGTCAACCTGCCACATCATGTCCGGCGAGCGAGTCAATGACGTCGAGGGCATGTGCGGCGTCGTCGATGGCGGCATCATCCCCGTCCTCTACGGCTACGAAGCCGGGCAAAGCGGCGTCGGCGATATTTTCGCCTGGTTCGTCGATCACGCCGTGCCGTCCGAATACGACGACGCCGCCAGCGCCGCCGGAATGGGCATCCACGAGTATCTTGAGCGCGAAGCCGCCCGGCAGAAAGTCGGCCAGCACGGGCTGATCGCGCTCGACTGGTGGAACGGCAACCGTTCGACGCTGGTTGACGTGACGCTTTCCGGCCTGCTGATCGGGGCGACGCTGGCGACCCGCGCGCCCGACATCTACCGCGCCCTGATCGAGGCGACGGCCTTCGGCACGCGCGTGATTATCGAGGCGTTCGAGTCGCAGGGCGTGGCGGTCAGGGAACTGGTCGCGGCGGGCGGCCTGCCTGAAAAGAACGCGCTGCTGCGCCAGATTTACGCCGACGTGACCGGTCGGACGCTCAAGCTGGCCGGTTCGGCTCAGGCTCCGGCGCTCGGCTCGGCCATGCACGCTGCCGTCGCTGCCGGTGTCTACCCGGACATCCAGGCTGCCGCCGAGCGCATGGGTAAGCTCAAGGATACAGTCGTCGAGCCGATTGCCGCCAACAAAGCGGTCTACGACCGGCTGTACGCTGAATATAAGACGCTCTACGACACCTTCGGTCGCGGCGAGAACGACGTGATGAAGCGGCTGAAGGCCATCCGCGATGAGGCGCTCGACCTGTGATGCTGCCCGAACTGCGCGCGGAAGTCTGCCGACTGCACGCCGAGCTGCCCGGCAATCAGCTCGTCGCCTGGACGAGCGGCAACATCAGCGCGCGCGACCCTGCAAGTAATCGGGTCGTCATCAAGCCGAGCGGGATTCGCTTCGCCGACCTGCGACCGGAAAATATGGTGGTGGTCGATATTGACGGCAGGCTGGTCGAAGGGGCGCACAAGCCGTCGTCGGACACGGCCTCGCACTGCGTTATCTACCGCGCCCGGCCTGACGTGTTCGGCGTCGTCCACACCCATTCGCGCTACGCGACCGCCTTCGCAGTCGTCGGCCAGCCGATTCCGTGCATCACGACAGCGATGAGTGACGAGTTCGGCGGGCCAATTCCCTGCGGCAGCTTCGCTTTGATCGGCGGCGAGGAGATCGGTCAGGTCGTTGTCGATACGCTGAAGGACAGCCGCAGCCCGTCGTGCCTGCTGCAAAACCACGGCGTGTTCGCCATCGGCAGGGATGTTGAGTCGGCAGTCAAGGCGGCGGTCATGACCGAGGACAACGCCGCTATCGTCTGGCTGGCGATGCAGATTGGCACGCCGCTCTCGATTGCGCCGGAGGATATTGCTAAACTCCATCATCGCTATCAGAATGTCTACGGGCAGTAGGGACGCCCTCGCCCCGGCCCGCTAAGGAGGCATGATCCATCATGCCCATCCGCACATCCGGCTCTATCTTGCACCCCTCTCCCACCGGGAGACGAAGTGGTTATGGTCTCGCTCGTGCCGCGAAGCGGCATCTCGACCCGCAGGGCGAGCGGGCCTAACCAGGGGACGGGGGTGAGGGAGCCAGCATCACAGCCACGAGATCGAGCTTATTTCACTGGAGAATAGAAAATGGTCGCCCAGATTTACCCGCAACCCAACGCCGCCGCGCAGTTGAACCGTCGTCCGGTCACGCTGGCAGTGATCGTCGGCAATCGCGGCTTTTTCCCCGCGCATCTGGCCGGTGAAGGCCGCGCGACGATCCTCGACGTGCTGCACCGGGCCGGGATCAAAACCATCATCACGCCGGAGAACGAAACCAACGTCGGCGCGGTCGAGTCGCTCGACGAGGCGCGCCGCACCGCCGAGCTGTTCCGCCAGCACCGCGACGAGATCGACGGCATTCTGGTCACGCTGCCGAACTTCGGCGACGAACGCGCGATTGCCAATAGCATCCGCTTCGCCGAATTAAACGTGCCGGTGCTGATCCACGCCTTCCCCGACGATCCCGTGAACATGAGCATCAAGGATCGCCGCGACAGCTTCTGCGGCAAGATGAGCGCCTGCAACAATCTGCGTCAGTACAATATCAAATACTCAATCACCAGCAATCACACCATGGACCCGAACTCGGCGGAATTCCGCGCCGATCTGGAGAAATTCGCCGCCGTCTGCCGCGTGGTGCGCGGAATGCGGACGGCCCGCATCGGCATGATGGGCGCGCGTCCGGCTAACTTCAAGACGGTGCGCTTCAGCGAGAAGCTGCTCGAACGCTCTGGCATCAGCATCGAGACGCTCGACCTGTCAGAAGTCTTCGGCCAGATCGACCGCCTTCAGGACGACGACGCCCGTGTGCTGGCAAAACTGGCTGACATCAAAGCCTACGCGCGGACGCAGAACGTCCCGGCCCTGTCGCTGACGCGCATGGCGAAATTCGGCGTCGTTCTCGACCGCTGGATTAACGAGAACCAGCTCGACGCGACCGCCATTCAGTGCTGGACGTCGATGGAAGAATACTTCGGCGTCGTCCCCTGCACGTTGATGAGCATGAGCAGCAACAGCTTCAGCCCGTCGGCCTGCGAAACCGACATCGTCGGCGGGCTGTCGATGCTGGCGCTCCAGCTTGCGGCGAGCCGTCCATCGGCGCTGGTCGACTGGAACAATAACTACGGCGGCGACCCCGATAAGGCGGTCGTCTTCCACTGTTCCAACCTGCCGAAAGACGTGTTCATCGACGATATTCCGGTGATGGATTATCAGGAGATCATCGCCGGAACGGTCGGCAAGGAAAACACCTACGGCACGATCTATGGCCGCGTCAAGGCCAGCCCGTTCACCTATTTGCGGATCGGAACCGACGACTTCTCCGGCACAGTGCGAACTTACGTTGGCGAGGGCCAGTTCACCAACGACCCGATTGATACCTTCGGCGGCTATGGCGTCGTTCAGGTCAGGCAGTTCCAGAAGCTGCTGGCCTACATCTGCGAGAACGGCTTCGAGCATCATGTGACGATCAATCAGTCGCACGTCGCCGACATCATCGAAGAGGCGTTCACGAAATACCTGGACTGGCCGACCTATCGGCACGAGGGGTAAACGTTCAGGTCAGAGGCCAGCGGAGAGCGGGCAGGTGTCCACTTTCCATTTTCGATCCGCCCCCCATAGCTGTCAACTTAGGCGGATAAGACTGGAAAATCGCTGTCGGTTGTGACCGTTTCCCCCTCTCCGCTTGCGGGGATGGAGCGTGCCGAGCGTTCTTTGCTCGGCAGGAGCCGGAGGCCGCGTAGGACAGGGGGAGGGGTCGGATAGGCAGCACGATCCTTAAATTGACAGCAATGCCGTTTTCGATCCGCCCCCCAAACATTGGCGCAGTCGATGAAGCGCAAATCAGAGCAGCATGAATTTCAGGGCTGCGCTCAATTTCAGGGACTGATGGCTAAGGCGAAGGCGAGGTGAGAGGATGCAACCCTTTTTCGAGAGTTATCTGGAACGCCTGCACACGCTGGCGACGGACTTCATCGCCACATTTCAGGATTTGCCCGACGAGGCGCTCGACTGGGTTCCCGGCGCGGACATGAATTCGTTCTGTGTGCTGGTCGTCCACACGACCGGCTCGGCGCGTTTCTGGATCGGCGACGCGGCGCTCGGCGAGCCATCGAATCGGGTACGGTCGCTGGAATTTGAAGCGCGCGGCCTGAGCAAAACCGAGCTGATTGGCCGGTTCGAGGCGCTGGAAGCCTATGTCCGCAGCGGGCTGGAGCGGCTGACGGTCGCCGATCTGGCGACGGTCAACACGCTGACGCGCAAGCCGGGCGAAACCGAGCCGGTTCAGGTCGGCTGGGCGCTGCTGCACGCGCTCGACCATACCGGGCTGCACCTCGGTCACGCGCAGATCACACGGCAGCTATGGCAGCAGAAATAAACCAGGTTCCTCAACTTTATCCCTGATTCAGGGGCGATTCCGTATCGTTACGAGGATTGCGCGCTCGGCGACTGATGCAAGCCTGCAACGGTCATAACGGCGAACATACGCTGTTCGGCTTCGGCGCTTATCACCGCGGGCTTCATAATTCTGAGCCAGAGGCCCGCACATCCTTGTTATGGTGATGAGCGCAGTCCGATAATCAGTAATCCGTAAATTATGGCAGTAGGATTCGCATTCTACTGTTATACTGGCAGCTTGCTTTATGTACCCTGAAAAGGAATCTGCTCAGGATGAACCTTCGGCGAAAGTATGATTCGGCAGGGCAGCTTTCGGTCGCCATCGTCCTGACGATGGCGTTTTTACTGGTCAACTTTCAACCTGCCCGCGCGGCGACCACCTGGAATGTGACCTCGAACGCTGATTCCAACGTAAGCTGCTCGGCATTCGACAACACGCTGCGACAGGCGCTTTGTAACATGGCGGATGGCGACACGATCAACATCAGCTCCGGCCTGACGATTACGCTGGCCGCCAACCTGCCGAACGTCTTTAATTTCTCGTCGTCAGGTATCACCATCAACGGTCACGATGCCATCATTGACGGCGCAAACAGCTACTACCTCTTCAATGTCGGTAACTCCAAACTGACGCTGAACCATCTGACGCTGCAAAAAGCCTCTGCGTCTCAGGGCAGCGCGATTAATCTCGGTAGCGGCACGGTGTCTGTCAATGACAGCACGCTCGACAGCAATTCGAGCGCCAACGGCGGCGCGATTTATGCCGCTGGCACGATTACCATTAACCGGAGCACGCTGTCCAACAATTCGGCCCCAGGCGCAGGCCATTACGGGGGCGCGATCTATATTCAGGGCGGGGCTGTCACCATCACCAACAGCACCCTGAACGGCAATACAGCCGAGTATGACGGCGCAATTTATCTTCGCTCCGGGTCACTGGTGATTACCAGCAGCACCGTGACGGGAAATTCTGCGGCAACCGGACTCGCGGGTGGAATCGGCATGGATGGCGGTACGTTCACGCTCCAAAACAGCATCGTCGCCTTAAATCATTACGTTGGCCCCTTTAACTCTGACATCAAGGGGACGGTCACATCGCTGGGTTACAACTTCATCGGCGAAGGCGGAAATCTGAGCGGCATTTCTGACGGCGTCAACGGCGATCAGGTCGGCCCTGCTGGCCCTAATGGAACGCCCAATGACCCGCTGCTCGGCGCGCTGATGAATAACGGCGGCTCAACCAGCACGATGAAACCCGGTGTCGGCAGCCCGGCTATCGACAAGATTCCTTCGGCAAGCTGCGCCGTCGGGAGCGATCAGACCGGCACTTCGCGCCCACAAAACGGGCTGTGCGATATTGGCGCGTTTGAAGTGCCGGCGCCCCACGACGACTCCGGTTCATCGCACGATCAGGATGACGATGACTCGGGCGCGCCGTCGGCTTATCCCAACATCTGCCCGCTGCTCGGCCATCCCGATAACGCGGCTATCCGTGGCTACATCCCTGACAATCTGACGACCAGCGAGGGTATCCCGGTCACGTTATGCTACGGCGTCCTGACCGATCCTTCGCAGTACGGCGTGACGGATCGCCCGGTGACGATGGCGGTGGAAGTCATCGCCTTCACGCAAACGAATAACGTCTCGGTCGCAGCGCTGAATCAGCCGGTCAAAATCTGCCTGCAAGGCGGCGGATCGCTGCTCTACCGTGATGCCACGGGGATGCCGCGCGCGGTCACGATGCTGAACGCTACCAGCGAAGACGGCTTCACCTGTGGCTCGATTCCGAACGCCGGGACGGTGATTCTGACCCCGTGAGGCTCAGGCGGTGATGTCATCGCCCGGATTGTTCCCGACAGACTGAGGGGCGCGGCGTTCACGCTGGCGTCGCGCTCTGCCCCAGGCGCAGGCTGGATTATGCCAGCGTCCTGAGCGTGGCTTCAGGTTCCAGGATCAGGAGCGGCAGCCGAACGCGGAAACTGCTGCCTTTGCCCAATTCGCTGCTCACCTCGATCTGACCGCCGTGCAGTTCGACGATACGGCGCGCAATCGATAGACCGAGGCCCGCGCCGCCATCTTCCATCGCGCGGGACTTATCGACACGGTAGAAACGCTCGAAGATTTTTTCTATGTCATCAGCGCCAATGCCGATCCCCGTATCCGTCACCACGATCTGAACATCGTCAGTCCCTACCGAAGTCTGCACGGTGATAGTTCCGCCCTCAGGCGTGTAGGCCACGGCGTTCTTGAGCAGCTTGACGAAAACTTGCGTGAGCATAATACCATCGACCGTCAGCATGGGCAGCCTGTCGCAGTGGATGAAAATCTGCTGCTGGCGCGCCGCCGCTTCATCCTTCAGGCGCATGACGGCGTTGCTCGCCAGCAGATTGACATCCTGCGCGCGCAGGTCGAGCGCGTCGGTTTCTTCGAGACTGGTGACTTCGAGCATATCTTGCAGCAGCACGGTCAGCCGATGGGTGTAACTGTTCAGCAAGTCGATCCGCCGGCGCGCAGAGTGGCCGTCCAGCTCGCGCTGAAGAATATCGACCGAAAGCTGCATCCCGCTGATCGGCGTCATCAGGTCATGAGTGGCGTCGGCGATGAATCGGCGCAGCATCAGGTTGCGCTCGTTTTCGAGCTTCAGCGTCATCGTCTGCCGCTCGGCGGCCTTAATCTCGGTGACGTCTTGCAGCACGATCATCCCGGCGAAAGACGCGCCGTGCTCATCGCTGACCGGCATGACGTGGATGTGAAAGTCCCGCCCGTCGAAGGCCCGCTGGAACTGGGCTTCCTCGCCTGAAAACGCCGCCTGATACAGATTAATCATGCCCTGCTGAACTTCGGTCGGCAGCACCTGCGTCAGAAGCTGGCCCTCGACCGAACGATCAATGCGGACGCCGCGAATGGTCAGGGGCTGCCCCTCAAAGATCAGGCAGCGCATCTCGCGGTCGAACAGGCCCACCGTCGTATTCGGCAGGTTGCGCGCCAGCGTGCGGTAGAGCGCTTCCTTGCGCGCCAGTTCTTCGGCGATGGCGCGGTAATGCGCTTCGCTGGCCGTCAGCACCCGGGTCACTTCCAGCAGCGGGTTAAACATATTCTGGCGCAGGATAGCGCGGCTGAGGAGCACGCTGGAAACCGCCGCGATCATCATCGGAATCGGGAACGAGATCGGCAGGCCGAGCGAAAGCACGCTGATCGGCGCAAGCAGCGCTGGAGCCAGAAGGCCATTCTCTTTCCGATGGCGCGTGCGCCATAAGAGGATCGACGAAAGGATCGACAGCAGCAGCAGGATGAAGCCGATACTGTAGCCAATCAAATTGAAGTGAAAGACACGACCGGCAAATTCATAGGGGTTGGAATCGACAACAACCGTCGTTCTGAAGGTCACAATCGGGACAATAATAACGAAAAAAAAGGCGCCCACGCCGAGCGCGGCTCGCGCCCGGCGATAACGCCAGTAATGCGTGTAGTGGACGGCAACGGCCAGCAGCAGGAATGGCATCAGGCAGAAGCAGATCGAGCTGATCTTGATAATATCGACGAAGCCGGTCAGTCGAAACAGCAGCGTTGACAGCGCCCAGCCTGCGATGCTGCCCATATAGAGCGCCAGCAGGCGGTTAATCGTCTGGTTAGGCGCCTGCCAGAGCACCAGAGCCATCATGCCCAGGCTCATGGCGGTCCCGATCAGGCTGCAAAAGAGCGAGAAAACGTAGAGCAGCATCGTTGCTATCAAATCGATTCGAGCGTGAAATGAGATGGT
The DNA here is from genome assembly GCA_964652205.1 of uncultured Anaerolineaceae bacterium. Classification (GTDB taxonomy): domain Bacteria; phylum Chloroflexota; class Anaerolineae; order Aggregatilineales; family Phototrophicaceae; genus ZC4RG36. The sequence continues at coordinate 19,792 of CAZZAO010000037.1, forward strand.
CTATCATCATTATAAAAAAGTTTAAGGTCTGAAAGCCGTAACGTTTGCGCTGACCAGTGACCTGATTCACACTGGCTTCTCCGAAACAGCCGACGACCGGCGCTCTTGCTTCCTGCCGTTCGCCCTACGGCTCTCCGACTTTCGGACGATTTACCTTGTCATTAGCCACGAGAGGCTTATAATCCAGATCGTCGTTAGATTTATGGAAACGTTGAGTCGCGGGACTCGGCAAGGAGCTACCATGAAGAAAATCCTATCCCTACTCACACTGGCCGCCCTGCTGGCTTTCGGCGCGACCGCCTTCGCTCAGGACAGCACGCCGCAGTCAGCCGAAGACGCCTGCTTCGCCGTCAACGGCAACCTGGACGCAAGCGGCAAATGCCTCATCAACGCCAGCCTGACGGTCAAGATTGATTATCCGCTGGAGCTTCAGAACAATCCCGCCATCGGCAACCTGGCCGAGACGTGGATCAACACGCAAAAGGCGCAGTTCCTGAGCGACTTCACGACTGGCGGCAGCCCCTCGCCCGCGCCGTGGGAAATGGACATCAACTACAGCGTGACGCGCGGCGGCAACGGTCTGGAGAGCCTGATGCTTCAGAATTATGCCTACACCGGCGGCGCGCACGGCGGCAACATTATCCAGACCTATACCATCGACGGCAGCGGTAAGCTGCTTCAACTGACCGACCTGTTTCAACCCGGCGCGGACGTTCTCGGCACGCTCCAGACGATTGCCCGTGACTCGGTGCGCCAGCAGCTTGGCGCGGACGGGACGGACGAGGATTGGCTGACACAGGGGACGGCTGACCTGAGCGCCTTCCACAACTGGGTCGTCGATGGCGATACGCTCAAGATCACCTTCGACCAGTATCAGGTCGGGCCGTATGCCATCGGCAACATCGAGGTTGACATTCCCTTCAGCCAGTTGACCGACGTGCTCAATCCAGCGCTTGTCAGCGGCGGCAACGGCTAGCCTGCCCTCAGTCAGAGTTTACTTCATCTCGCCCTTCTCCACTCTGAGGAGAGGGGCGATTACAACGGTTTGCGGCTGTCTGGCCCCCTCTGACTACCGAACGTGGATTTTGCGAATTGCCATCATGGGCGCGATCTCGCGCCCTTTTGATTCAGATTTGGGGACGGACGCGGTAGAGCGTCTCGCCCGCCTTCGGGATGTAGACAATGCCTTCGGATTCGCGGCCCTGCCACTCACGCAGATCGACCGTCGTCGGATCGACGTAGCCGAGCGCCAGCCGTTCAGTGTCGGCGCGGCTGATCTTGGTCGCCAGCCGGACGTCCACCCGCGCCCGCTCGACGCCGTCAAGGTAAGTGCCGCTGCCGCGGACATGCGTGCCGTGGGCCAGCGCGCCGAGCGGGACGTGCTTGAATTTATCCCACTGCTTCAGATAATAATCGCGGACATGGTAGCCGATCTCGAACAGCCATTTGCCGTGGACAACGCTGACCGTATCGAGCGTCGGCGAATAGATAATCAACTCTCCGCCGTCGGCCACCGCCGGATCGAGCTTGTACATCGCTTTGCCCGCCGTCCACAGTTCGTCGTACATCGGCGGCGCGTGCGACAGCACCTTCTTAAACGGCTGATCGACCCATTGAATGTGGCGCTGCGAGGACAGGTCGGCGGCAGCTTCCCAGGCCGACTCGTGATCGCCGACGAACAGGCCCGCTAACCCGCTGCCGACGACGACCAGACTGATGAGTGTGACCGGCGTTGAGACGCAGCGCGCCGCCTCGTGAATGATCGCGCGTATCGGCGTCCGCTTGAGGCCGATAACGTCGCGCACGCCGATCAGCGCCGCCAGCCAGTGCGTGACGTTGATAATCTCCGGGCCGGAGATGCCGGGAAACAGGTACTTGGCCCCGCCGCTGAAGCCGACGACCTCGTGGGGAAAGGTCGGGCCGAGGATAATTATGTGGTCATAGTTGTGAATAGCGCGATTGATGCGAATTGGCATATCCCCGCCGAGCGACGGATGCCAGTCTGCGCCCGCTAGCTGCTGAATCTGCCCCTGCTCCAGCACGCCAATCTCGGACAGCGCGCCGGGGTTATCCCAATCATGGTTGAGCAGGCCGACGTGGGCATAAGTCGTGGCGCGTTCTTCGGCGCTGATGCCGACGAGCCGGTTGAGTGAGTCCGGCGTCAGGCCAGGATGCGTGCCGAGCGCGACCATGAAATCGAGCTGCCGGGTGTCGCGGAGCGCCTCGACGACGATGCGGAACAACATCGGCAGCGGGACGGTGCGCGTGTGGTCAGGGATGAGGACGAGCACCTTAGCGCCGGTATAGTGGCCGCTCAGAGGCCGGTGGAGCGCCGCTTCAATCGCGGACGGCTCAAGCAGTTGGTTGTCCGGCGCGGTCAGGCTTTCGATCAGCGGCATAAGAATCTCCCTCATCCTCAACGTTCAGAAACATGGGTTAGCTGAAGCAGCCACAGCGAGCCTGATCCATCAAGTTCCTACCGACTTCTGAATATCTGCAAACCCTTACGCAGGGCGCAAAATCGCATCCCTGCCTGATTCCAGCCCTCTGTGGCACATTGGCGCGGGCATAATCCATCATGCACCGTCCTCTCGTCTTTCTCCCCTCGCCCTCCGGGAGACGAAGTGGTAGGGCCTCGTTCGCGCCGCGAAGCGGCGTCTCGACCCGCAGGGCGAACAGGCCATTACCAGGGGCCGGGGGTGAGGGAGCAGGGGGCTGGCGGGCGCGACCCATTGCGCCCCTGCCGAAGACCGGAATGCCCCTAGTATACGCTTCGTGAACCGGATGAGGGTAACAGCCAGCGCTACAACTCGTTCAACAACCGGTGGCGCTCCCACCAGTCGTCCATGACGTGTTCGTAGAGATGGCGGTAAAGCTGGTAAATCTTCGCGTACTTCTCGTGCGCGGCAGGGTCAGGAGTATGCTGACGCTCGATCTGAATTGTCTGGCGCATGGCGTCGTCGAGGTCGGCGTAGACGCCGCAGGCGACACCGGCCAGCACGGCCACGCCGCGCGCGCCGAGTTCTTCGCCTTCCGGCACGAGAATCGTCCGCCCGGTGGCGTCGGCGAACATCTGCATCCAGAAAACGCTGCGCTTGCCGCCGCCCGCCACATACCACTCGTCGATCTCAACCGGAATCTGCGCGTAACAGTCGAGCATCGCCAGCGCCGTCCCCTCGTAGACCGCGCGGAGCAGGTGCGCCCGCGTATGCTCGACGCTGATGCCGAAGAACTGCGCCCGCGCCGCCGCGTTGACGAACGGCGAAATCACGCCAGTCGTATTCAGATAGGGATGATAGATGATGCCGCCCGAACCGAGCGGAATGGCCGACGCCGTCCGTTCAGCCCAGTCGTAGATATGACGCTCGCTGGCCTTCTCGGCAGCGCAGAACTGCGTCAGGAACCATTCGAGGTTGAGCGTCCCCGATGTGTTGACCATCGAGCGAATCCAGCCTGCGCCGCCCGCGCGGGTCTGCACGCCGACATTAGCCGGGACGAATGACGGCTGATCGACGATGAAGTTGTTGAGGAAGCTGGTGCCGATAATCGAGCAGGCTTGTCCGGGACGGTACGCGCCCGCGCCGAGCGTTGAGGCGGCGACATCGACCAGCCCGGCGACGACTGGAATCCCCGGCGGCAGGCCGACCTCGCGCGCCACATCCGGCAGCAGGTTCCCGGCGACAGCGCCCGACTCGATCACGTCGGGGAACAGCCGCCGCACTGACTCGATGCCGCAGGCGCGCAGAATCTCATCCGAATAGGCGCTGGCGCGGATGTCGTAGGGTGTATAGCCGACGTCGGAATGCTCGGACGCGATCTCGCCAGTCAGCCTGAAACGAATCCAATCCTTGCTGAAGACCGACCAGCGCGCCCGCTCGATGACGTCCGGCTCGTGATCCTGCAACCAGCGCAGGACAGCGACCGTATAGCCGGGGAACATAATGTTGCCAGAGACGCGAAAGACCTCGTCCATCGTGCCGTCACGCTGCCAGTCGTTGAGCGTATCGGCAGCGCGGCCATCGTTCCAGAGGATGGCGTCGCGGACGGGATGGCCTTCAGCGTCGAGCAACCAGCTTGAACAGCAGGTTCCGGTGAGGCCAATGCCGACGATCTCACCATCGTCAAACGCGGCGCTGGCCGTGACCTCTTTGAGCGTCGCCACGACATCCTGCCAGAGCGACTCCATCGACAGTTCCGACCAGCCCGGTTTCGGACGCTGAACATCGGGGATTCGGCGGCTGACCGCCACCTCATGCCCGCGCACATCGAAAACCACGCTTTTCACGACGGATGTGCCGACGTCAATGCCGAGGAGATAGGATCGAGACATTTGAGCCTGCCTTAAACCCTCGCCCCAATCCCTCTCCCCCAGGGCGAAGGGTGAACGATTTACGGCAGGGTCTGCTTGACTATCGTTGAGGATTTACGAAGAATTTGTGGCCCATGCGAAGGCGCGGGCGGGATTGTGGATCAGCAGGTCATCGACCTGAGCGCGGGTGACGCCGGATTCGAGCAGCCAGGGGATGAAGCGCCAGAGAATAAAGGTCAGCCCCGGCCCGCAACCGAAGCCGTAGCTCGGCCAGTTCGATTTGCGAGCGATGTCGCCCGACAGGATGATCTGCCTGCCGTAACCCGCCGCGATCAGCCGCTTGATGAAGTCGATGCGCTGAGCGTCAGGATAGTATTTCTCTTTGCCAAGCTGGTCGAACCCCATAAAGACGCCGGTATCGGCAATCGCCTGATGATAGTCCCAGTCGAGCCGCCGGTCGAGATGGCCGATCAGGACGTGGCCGGGATCAACACCCAGCGAGCGAAACAGCGCGATCTGTTCGAGCGCGTAGGTTCCCGCCTCAGTATGCGTCGAGATCGGCGCGCCGGTCTGCCGATGCGCGGCTGCCGCCGCCTGAAAAACCTTCGCCTCATGAGCGCTCATGGCGTTCTTGCTCGACGCCGCCTTGAGCACGCCAGCCCGGATCGTCGTGCCGTCCATGCCCTCGGTCACGTCGCGCGTCATCTCGGCGGTCAGGTCAGCGACCGATTTAGGCGCGACGACGCTATCGGCAAATTTGCCCTTGTTGTAGCCGGTCGCAGCGATGATATGGACGCCGTGCGCCTCAGACAGCGCTCGCAGCTCGCGCGGCGACCGCCCTAGCTCGACGGTGGTCATCTCGACAATCGCCTGGCCGCCCGCCATCTTGAAGAAACCGACCTCACGCAGCGCCGCGTCAAAGTCGTCCAACTGGAGCGTCGGGTCTTGAGCGACGAATGATGCAGGGGGGCGCATAATCAGGTGATCGTGACCGTAAGTAATGCCGAGGTCGCTCGGATCAATTTGACCGCGAACTGTTTGAACGAAGGACATGAACGATTTCTCGATCCCGCCAGAGGCTCTAAGCCCTCTGGTTGCGATTTTTGTCGAAAGATGGCTAAAGCCAGCTCAATGCCCGATGAACACCATTGTCACGCTGAATTCAGTCGGCTGTTACGAGTAACAATGTCATCAGGGTCTTCCGTCAGGCCGCGATTGTTCGCGCCCGCCTGCCCTCACCCCCAACCCCTCTCCCCGAAGGGAGAGGGGAGAAAGATCAGGGCCGCGATGGTTTGCATCATTCGTTAATCCTCATAAAGCCTGCGGCGCGCGCCGGCAATCAGGCGCGCCTACAGCGCCGCCGCGCGATAGCGTGCCAGCAGCGCCTGAACATCCTTCTTCGGCTGATTATGCGCGGCGTCGAGCAGCGCCGTGCCGATCAGCACCCCGTCCGCGCCGAGCGCCAGCGCCCGACGCACGTCGTCGTCAGTGCGGATGCCATAGGCCAGAATCAGCGGCAGGCGGATGCCATCAGCCCGCAGCGCCGACAGCGTCTCGCCATTGATGTCGAGCACCGACGGACGTTGACCGTCGGAATCGACAGCCGTCTGGACGATGACGAAACCGCGCGCCTTCGCTCTGACATCATCTAACTGCGCGCTGGTGAAGCCGTGCGGCAGAAAACGCAGCGCGGTCACGCCCTTCGCATTCAGGGCGAAATCGAGCCGCTCGCGCCACAGGTCGGTCTGGTCGGCGATATCGGCGACCAGCGTGGCGTCAGCCCCGGCGTCGCCGAGCGCGGCAGCATAGGCGTCAATGCCGATCTGCGCCAGCGTATCGCGGTAGATCATGATTTCGAGCGGCAGGGTCGGGAACTTTTTCCGCACCTGCGCGATGGCGTCGAGGTAGCGTCGGGGGTCGCTCGACCACTTGAGCGCCCGCGCCATCGAGTCGCGCATCACCGGGCTGTCGAGGAATGGGTTGGCGGTCGGCATCCCCAGTTCGACCACATCGACTCCGGCGTCAACCGCCCACTGCACCACGTCCATCGTCTTGCCGTCGCCGATCATGACGACGACCGACAGGCTCTTGCCGCCGGACGCCTTGAGTCGCTGATTGAGCGCATCGATTCGATTCGCCATCGGCTACCCCGCGAACTTCGGTTCCGGCAGCCCCTTGACGCCGGGATCGATACGGAACAGGTCGCCCGCCAGCGGCTGCGGCTTACGCTGCGCGTCAGTCAGGCCGGTGTAGGCCGAGGTGATGTACATCTCATCGAGGTTCGCGCCGCCGAAAGTCGGGCAGGTCGGACGCTGTACCGGCATGACAATCTTAGTCATGATCTTCCCGGCAGGATCGAAGCGCAGCACACACCAGCCATCCCAGACCGCCGTCCACAGGCAGCCCTCGCTATCGATGGTCAGGCCGTCCGGCTCGCCGCCGTCGGTCGCCTTGTAGAACACGCGCCGGTTACTGTTCGTGCCGCTGGTAAAATCGAAGTCATAGGCCCAGATCGTTCCGATCTGCGAGTCGTTGTAGTACATGACGGTGTTATCGGGACTCCAGCCGAGGCCGTTGGAGCAGGTAACACCGCTCTCCATCGAATGCAGCGAGCCGTCGGGATCGTAACGATAGAGGCTGCTGTTGCCGTCCGAGTCCATCGACCCGGTCCAGAAGCGCCCGGCGCGGTCAACTTTGCCATCGTTGAAGCGGCCCTGCGGATACTGCGGCTCCGGGTTGACCAGATGCTCGACCTTGCCGCTGTCGGGGTCGAACAGGCCAATGCCGCTCTTGAGCGCGACGATAAAGCCGCCCTGTTCGCGGAAGCCGATACAACCGACTGGCTCGCCGATCACATAGGTCTGGTACGACGACGCGCCCGGCGTCACTACATTGACGTGGCCGCAGAAAATATCGACCCACCACAGCCGCCGCTCTGACACGCTCCACAGCGGGCCTTCGCCCAGTTCATTGCCTGACTTGAGAAGATGCTCGACTTCGACCATGAATAGTTTCCTTTTGCACCCTCACCCCCGGCTCCTCTCCCTCAGGACGAGCGGAGAAAAAGGCAGGGTGGCGAGGCTTTACGGGAGATTGAGCTTAAAAACAGGCCGCCTGTCACCGCCGCGCCCGAAGCTGCGCGTAAGCTGCGCCAGCCAGAATCAGACCTTCGACCATCAACTGACTGCTATAAGGCAGGTTGATGAAGCGCAGGAAGCTGAACAGCAGCGAGAGAAACAACGCCCCGCCCGCCGCCCCGGTCACTGAGCCGATGCCGCCCGCCAGCGCCGTCCCGCCGACCACTGCTGCCGCCGCCGAATTGAGGTTCTCGCCGTCGCCAATCGTCATCGAGCCAGTGCCGATGTAGCCCGTCAGCAGCAGACCGGCAATCGCCGCAGTCAGACCGGACAGGACGTAAGCCAGGATGATCGCTCGCTGCGCGCGCACGCCGGATAAGCGCGCGGCCCGGTCGTTGCCGCCAACAGCGAACAACTGCCGCCCGAAAACAGTCTTGTTGAGCAGGATGACACCGAGAATTGTACAGCCGATCCAGACGAAAATCGCCGTCGGAATCGGCCCGATAAAGCCTGAGCCAACAAACTCCAGCCCCGGCGAGACGTCCCCTTTCGGCGCACCCTGCGTATAGACGTAAGCGATACCGCGCACGACGCTGTACATACCGAGCGTGACGACCAGCGGCGGCGCTTTGAGACGGACAACCAGCACGCCGTTGAGCACGCCGACGACCATGCCGATAGCGAGACAGAACAGCACAATCGGCCCCAGATTCTCGTCACTGCCGTTGAGCAGCGTCGCGGCGACGACGTTGACCAGCGTGATAATCATGCCGTTCGACAGGTCGATACCGCCGGTGATAAGGACGTAAGTCTGGCCGATGGCGAGAATGCCGAGCGCCGACGCCTGCCGCGCGACGTTGAGCAGGTGCGACGCATCGACGAAGTTGGCCGAATAGAGGTAGGAAATGACCAGCAGCGCGACGACAGCCAGCCAGATCACCGCCGCCGATTGAAGCTGCAAGCCACGACGACCTTTGCCCATGCTCGACGCGCGCGCTGGTGCGGATTCAATGGTCACTGGCGCTTCCCTCTCGTTTGCAGGTAGTTGATCGCCAGCGCGCCAATCAGAATGACGCCCTTGATGATGAACTGATAGAACTGGTTGACGTTGTTGAGGTTGAGCATCGTCCCCAGAATGCCGAGGATGAAGGCCCCCGCCAGCCCGCCCCAGAGCGAGCCGAAACCACCGAACAGATTCGTCCCGCCAAGCACAGCGGCGCTGATCGAGTCAAGGGTGATCGGGTCGCCGATGGTCGGGTCGCCGGAGCCAATACGCGATGCCAGATAGAGTCCACCGAGCGCCGCGAAGAAACCGGAGATGACGTAGACCGCCAGCGTGATTCGCCGCGTGTGCAGGCCGCTCAGGCGCGCGCTGGCCTCGTTGCCGCCGACGGCCAGCACCGACAGCCCGAACGATGTCCGCCGCAGCACGAAACTCGAAATCAGGTAAATCACGATCAGGATGAAAGCGGCATAAGGGATGCCGCCCAGCGTCCCGCGTGAAATCTCGCGGAAGCCGCGCGTGACCAGTCCCCCCGGTGATGACAGCACCGACAGCGCAATCCCCTGAACGGCGGTCCCGGTTGCGAGCGTCAGAATTAACGGGTTGAGATTAAGGTAAGCTGCGCCAAGCCCATTGACTACCCCGACCAGCGAGCCAACCACGAGGCAAAGCAGCGAAATCGGCACGACGGCGTCCGGGTTCGACTGCATCAACAGCGCGGCAATGGCGGTCGTCAGGCTGATAATGGCGCCAACCGAGAGGTCGATCCCGGCGACGAGCATCGTCGCCGTCTGGCCGATGATGACGATAGCGAGCGGCGTGGCCGAGACGAGGATGTTATTCAGGCTGCGGCTGCTGGTGAAGGTCGGCTGTGACAGCGCCGAAAACAGGAACAGGATCACCAGCGCGTAATAGACCGGCCCGATGCGCGTGAGGAGACTGAGAAGCGAACGTGATGGACGCTGCGCCGCTGTGGTTTCGCTCATTGCGCCCCCACGGTCGATGCGGCGCTGCCTGCGGCTGCGGTCATAATGGCATCCTCGGTCGCGGCGTCACCGACCAGTTCACTTACAATACGCCCCTCGGACATGACGAGCACGCGGTCACTCATGCCCAGAATTTCCGGTAACTCGCTCGACACCATAATGATCCCAACTCCTTCACGGGCGAGGTTGCGCAGAATGTGATGAATCTCGCTCTTGGAGCCAACGTCGATGCCGCGCGTCGGCTCAGCGACGATCAGCACTTGCGGCTCAGTGCCAAGCCACTTGGCGACCACAATTTTCTGCTGATTGCCGCCTGACAGGTTGTTGACCAGTTGGCTGCGCCCTGTGACCTTGATTTCGAGCGTCCGAATCATGTCGTTGACGAATGAACGCTCGCGCGAGTCGTCGATGAACAGGCCGCCCCATCGGCGCCGCGCCAGACTGGGCAGCGAGATATTCTCGTTGACGCTGCGAATCAGCACCAGCCCGTCCCCTTTGCGGTCGTCGGAAATATAGGCGATCCCGTGCTTGATGGCCTCAGCGGGCGATTGAATGTGGACGCGCTTGCCATCGCGGCTGAACTCACCGCTAACGACCGGCAGCGCGCCGAACAAGGCACGCACCAGCTCGCGCTGGCCCTGCCCTTCGAGTCCGGCAATGCCGAGAACTTCGCCCCGGCGGACGTCGAGATCGACGTTGACGAGCTTCTGTCCCATATTGAGACCGCGCGCGCTGAAAACCACCCGGTCGGTCGCGGTATCCTTCGGCGGATAGTAGTCCTTCAACTGGCGACCGATCATCATGCTGACAATATCATCCTGCGTCAGGTCGCCGATGGGCCTGGTATCGACCAGCCTGCCGTCCTTGAGCACCGTGACCGAGTCGGCGATCTCGAAGATTTCACGCATTCGATGGGTAATGTAGATGACGGTCACACCGCGCGCCTTGAGCGTGCCGATCAGCTCGAACAGCCGCGCGACTTCGAGGTTGTTGAGCGCCGCCGTCGGCTCATCCATGATAATAACGCGCAGATCGCGCGCCAGTCCTTTGGCGATCTCGACGATCTGCTGATGAGCAACGTCAAGCTCGTTAATCGGCAGATGCGTGTCGATATCCATATGAAGCTGCTGCAGGACTTCAGCGGCGCGACGGTGCAGCTCGCGGTTGTCGATGCTGCCGAAGCGGGTCGGCGTCAGGCCAAGCAGGATATTCTGCGCGACATTCAACGGTGGAACGAGATTGAATTCCTGATAGATCGCGCCGATACCCAGGCGCAGCGCCTGAAGCGGACTGTGATAGTCGGCCCGCTGGCCGTTAAGTCGAATCTCGCCGCTGTCGGGGTGAATGGCCCCGGACAGAATCTTAATCAGGGTCGACTTGCCCGCGCCGTTCTCGCCCATCAGCGCGCGGACTTCGCCGCGCTCCGCCGTCAGCGAGACGTCGTCAACGGCACGGACGCCGGGATACTGTTTGACAATGTGGTGCATTTCGAGGAATGCGTCAGCCATAAGTCATTTCTCTCGTCCTTCTCGGCGAAGGGCAAAGCCACTATTTGAGGCCAAAAACAACCAGACGCCTGCCAATCAACCGGAATTGCGCTTTCGTAGGGCATGATGCATCGCGCCCCTACGAAACTGTCATCTCATCTTTCTCCCCTCTCTGCTTGCGGCGTAGCGTGCCGAACGTCTCTTTGTTCGGCAGGAGCCGAAGGCCGCGAAGGGGCCGGGGGTGAGGTCAGCGTGCGCCCCCCTGACCCCCTCCCCGTGTACGGAGAGGGGGAAACGGCCACAACCAAACGGCGTGATCGTTATTCAGGGAGAAGGCAATTTGCCTTAGCTCGATGCGGTCGCCTCGGCGGTCGCAGTCGGGCCAGAGCACTGGTACAGCTCAGTGATCTGCTCAGGCGTCATCTTGGTGTTCGACCAGACATCGTCGGGGCAGTCGGTGCGGACGTACTGATCGACGGTCTCGTCGGTGATGACCGGCAGGGTCAGTTCCGACCACTTATCGACAGCCTTGCCTTCGAGACAGTTGGTCGCCAGATCGAGCGCGGCGGTACTCTGCCAGGTCGGCTCGTCAGGGGCGACGCTGTGGAAGCCGTCCTTGAGGTGCGCGGCCCAGAATTTGAGGAAGCCGTTGTTCCCTTCACCGGGAACCGGGACGAGCGGCTGACCGGCAGCTTCGAGCGCTTCGAGCGCGCCAAGCGACATCGCGCCGCCCTGCGAGTAGATACCGTTGATCTGGCCGGGGTAAGCGCTGATGAAGTCTTCCATCGCCTTCTTGCCCTGATCGTAAGCCCAGCTTGCAGGCTGACGCGCCAGAATCTTGATGTCGGGGCCGAGCGCGTCAATGGCGCCCTGCGAGCGCAGATCGCTCACGCCCATCCCGGCGATACCTTCGAGCAGGACAATATTGCCCTTACCGCCCATCGCTTCCTTCAGCCACGCGCCGCCAATATAGCCGAACTTGTACTCGTCTGCCCAGAGGATCGACGTGAACTTATCGGTATTGACGCGGTCGTTGAAGACAATCGTGGGGATGCCAGAGTCGTAAGCATCTTCGACGCTCGGCGCGATTCCGTCCGGCGAAGCGGGCGTAATCATGATCGCGTCGACGCCGCGCGCCAGCAGGTCGTTGATGTCGGTGATCTGCTTGGCGACGCTGCCATCGGCGTTGGTGATAATCAGTTCCTTGATGTTCGGGTTCTTGTCGGCGTAAGCCTGAAGTTCCTTAATCATCTGAACGCGCCACGAGTTGGCGAGGCTGTTGTTGGAGACGCCAATCGTCCACGGGCCGTCTTTCTTCATCGAGCTGCAATCGGTCTGCCCCGCCGACCATTCCGCCGGACGATTGCCCTTCGGGTTTTGCCAGGTGTAGCCCCCTGCCGGTTCGGTCGCGTCCTGCGCTTGAACGCCAATCGCGCTCAACATCAGCGCCAGCGCCGCCGCCAAAACCATCAACACTGAAAAACGCTTCATCATGCCCTCCAATATACGTGCTGAATAACCATTATTGCGCTGTCTGGGTGCTTTTGCGTCAATCGACCTCCTTCGACGTTCAGTCGAATGTGAGCGCGCCGGGCTGTTGCGGTAGGCTAGTTTGCTAAACAGGATACCAGATTTTGTGTTAGGAAAACGGCGCTAATTAGATTATACTCCAGGTGGTACGTACCATCCAAGTATTTCGTGACATCTGGGAAAAATGATTGATGGCTCCCCTATGGCAGCTCGACCCGGATAGTCTCCAGCCGCTCCATCGCCAGTTCGAGCAGCGTGTCTTTGAGCAGATTCGTTCCGGCGCGTGGAAACCGGGCGCAAAAATCCCGTCCGAGCGCGATCTGATGCGGTTAGCCGACATCAGCCGGGCGACGGTGCGGCAGGCGCTCGGCACGCTGGTCAATCAAGGCGTGCTGGAAACGGCTCATGGGCGCGGGACGTTCGTGCGCCAGCCGCAGTTCGAGCAGCCGCTGCATATCGTCTACAGCTTCTACGAGCAGCTTCGTTCAGTCGGCGTGACGCTGACCAGCGAGGTGCTGAAATGCGCCGTCATCCCGGCGTCGGCGGCGCTGGCAGCGCAGTTGAGCATCACACCGGGCAGCCGCGTGACTGAGATCGTCCGGCGGCGCTTCATCAGGAACACGCCAGCAATGGTCGTCACAGCCTATGTCCCCTATGACCTGTGTCCCGGTCTGGTCGAGGACGACCTGACCACGTCGCTCTATCATCTGCTGACCGACAAGTACGATCTGCCGGTGCTGCGCGCGGTCGACCGCTTCGAGGCAATTCCTGCTACGCCCGATCAGGCAGCGCTGCTGAAGGTCGCCCGACGGTTCCCGCTGATGTACGTCGAGCGAACCGCCTACACCACCGATGGCGCGCTGCTGCACGTCGGCCTGAGTCACATTCGTGGCGATATGTGCCGTTTCCGCAGCGAGATGGTATCGCAAACTTCTGCTCTGGAGCTGAAGCTGCCTGAGATGGAACCCCTCACCCCCTACCCTTCAGGGCGAGCGGTGAAAGAAATGCTGTCGTAATGTTTGTCGTTCAACGAACCTACATGGAGCACTGTGATGCCTGATTCAATTAAAGTCGCTTTTATTGGCTGCGCCCACCCACACATTTTCCCGCGTTCCCAGGCGCTTCAGGCCGAGCCGGGCGTCACTATCGTCGGCTGCTATGACCCTGACCCGCAGCTTGCCGCCGGAATCGAGCAGCGCACCGGCATCAAAGCTTACGAGACACCCGAGTCGCTGCTCGATCAGCCCGGCGTCAATTTCGTCATCTGCGAAGGCTGGGACACAGATAACCCCCGTTACGCGCGGATGGCAATCGCGCGCGGGCAGGCGCTGATGGTCGAGAAGCCGGGCGCGCCGAATCTGACTGAGATGCGGGCGTTAATCGACGACCTGAACGCCAACCCCGTGCCGTTCCAGATCGGCTATATGCTCCATTTCTCTCCAGCGCTGGAGCATGTCCACCGGATTCTGAACGACGGCGTCCTCGGCCCGATCACGCTGGCGCGCTTCCACGCGGCGTCCCCGGTCGGCGGCGCGGCGGAAAAGTGGCAGAGCGTCCCCGGCGACACCGGCGGCGTGGTCTATACCGACGGCTGCCACATGGTCGATGTCATTATCGACCTGCTCGGCGTGCCGAAGGCCGCGAAAGGGATGCTGCTCAAGCTGCCAGAAGGGCCGAAAGTGATGGCTCACGGCTTCAAGGAAAACACACTGTCAGAATTCGACGTCAGCGTACAGATGCCGCTCGGCAATCTGATGTATGAGGATGCAGGCACCGCCTTGCTGGAGTATGACGACAAACTGGTGACGTTCGACGTGACGGGCTGGGAAGCGCAGCCGTGGGTCGAAGCGTGGAAGATCGAGCTGTACGGCGTCGATGGCACGCTGGCCGCCGGGCTGAATCCGCCGTGGTACGCGCTCTACGTCCGCAATCCGAAGAAAGGCTACAAGGAAGGCTGGACGTCGTGGCGCGAAGAAGGCGAATTCGGCGTCGATAACTCGCTGGTGGTGGACAGCAACTATACCAATGAGACGAAGACGATCCTCGACCGCGTCCGCCGCTGGGACACGAACAACACGCCGTGGATCACCGCCGCCGAAGGGACAATCGCCGTCCTCGACGCGATTTTCGCCTCGGCGCAGTCGGGCGCATCCGTGCCGGTCAAAATGAGGTAGAGCCGCCCTCACTCCGTCCTCTGATGAGGCGACCGCGCAGCGGTGTCTCGACCCGCAGGGCGGGCGAGCCTCACCAGAGGCCGAGGGAGCGCTTAAGACGATGAAAATCATCATCCCCGACGACTATCAGGGCGCAGTGCGCGGCCTCGATGCCTTTAGCAAGCTGGTCGGACACGACGTGACGATCTACCCTGACTCGGTCAGCGACATCGACGCGCTGGCCGAGCGCTTCCGCGATGCCGACGCGCTGGTGCTGATCCGCGAGCGAACGCGGATCAACGCCGCGCTGCTCGACCGGCTGCCGAAGCTTCGGCTCATCAGCCAGACCGGGCGCGGCATCCCGCACATCGACCTCGACGCCTGCACAAAACACGGCGTGCTGGTCTGCGGCGGCGGCGGATCACCCTACGCGACTGCCGAGCTAACGTGGGCGCTAATCCTCGCGTCGATGCGCCACATTCCGCAGGAAGTCAACGCGCTCCGCGCCGGACGCTGGCAGACGACGCTCGGAACTGGCCTGCGCGGGCGGACGCTCGGCATCTACGGCTATGGCAAAATCGGGACGATTGTCGCCGGTTACGGTCAGGCCTTCGGGATGCGCGTGCTGGTGTGGGGGCGCGAAGGCTCGCTGATGCGCGCGAAGGCCGACGGCCTCGGCATCGCCACAGGTGAGGCGGAGTTATTCGCGGAGTCGGACGTTCTCAGCCTGCACGTCAAGCTGAACGCCGAGACGCGCGGCCTCGTGACCGCCGCTGACCTCGCGCGGATGAAGCCGACCGCCCTGCTCGTCAACACCAGCCGCGCGGAGCTGATCGAGCCGGACGCGCTGGTGAACGCGCTCAGGGCCGGACGCCCCGGCTTCGCCGCCGTCGATGTCTACGAGTCTGAGCCGACCGTCGATCATCCGCTGCTAACGCTCGATAACGCGCTCTGCACGCCGCACCTCGGCTACGTCGAAAAGGACAGCTACGAGCAGTATTTCGGCAGCGCCTTCGATCAGGTCGCCGCCTTCGCGCGGGGAATGCCGATCAACGTGCTCAACCCTGCGGCGATGACCTGAGCCGCTATCCTCGTCCGATGAAGGGCATCCCGGTCGCTATGATGGTCATCAACGGCACGTTGACGTCGAGTGGCAGGTTTGCCATGTAGAGGACGGCTTCGGCCACATGATCGACGTCGAAGGTCGGCTCGACCGCTGTCGAGCCATTCGCTTGCAGCGCGCCCTGATGAACCTGAAGGCGGTCGATCATGTCGGTGGCCGCGTTGCCGATGTCAAGCTGCCCGCAGGCGATGTCGAAGGCGCGACCGTCGAGCGCGGTCGATTTAGTCAGGCCGGTGATGGCGTGTTTAGCCGCTGTGTACGGCGCGGAATGCGGGCGCGGCGTGTGCGCGGAAATCGAGCCGTTATTGATAATACGCCCGCCGCGCGGAGTCTGCTGCTTCATGATGCGGAAAGCCTGCTGCGTACAGAGAAACGCGCCGGTGACGCAGGTCTCCAGCACGGCACGCCACTGGTCATACGTCAGGTCTTCGAGCGGGACGGCAGGCGCGCCGACTCCGGCATTGTTGAATAAGACGTCCAGCCGCCCAAATTTATCGATCACAGCCGTAAATAACGCCGAAACCGACTCAGGATCGCGCACGTCGGTCGGCATCACCAGCGCGCGCGCCGCCGATACACCGGCTTCCTGCGCCAGTTGTTCCAGCGGCTCACGCCGACGGCCTGCCACGGCCACAGAGTAGCCCGCTCCCCACAGCCGCAGGGCGGTTCGCCTGCCGATCCCCGTCCCCGCGCCGGTCACGACGGCGATACGCCCGGTTACGTCCATCGGTCATCAATCCAGTTGTTAGCCTGAAACGTCGCTGCTTATTCTAGCTCAGGACGGGCGAGTCGCTCCAGCGCGAGGGTGATTTCCTCGCGCGACATTTCGAGCGCGAACTCCATCCCGAGGTAGAAAGCGACGCGGCGCGCATCCTGCGCGTGAGTCGCCTTATGCGCGGCTTCGTCGGCCATCAGATCGACGTAGTTGAGCAGTTCAATCAGCGTGCGCTGCGACTCATCAGGCAAGTCGTCCAGCGAAACGTGCCTTAACGGGTGGACGTGCATCAAATACACTCGCTTCTTTTATCCCTCTCCCTCCGGGAGCCAGGGTGAGGGACTCTTTAGCCGATCCTGCCGGTAACATAGTCCGCCGTGCGGGCGTCCTTCGGGGCGTTGAAAATCTGCCCGGTCGGCGCGATCTCGATCAGATGGCCGACGCGATTCTCGTCCGGCATCAGCACGCCGGTTATATCGGAGACGCGCATGGCCTGCTGCATGTTGTGCGTGACCAGCACGATGGTGTACTGCCGCCGAAGTTCGGTCATCAATTCCTCGATCTTGAGCGTCGAAACCGGGTCGAGCGCCGAACACGGCTCATCCATCAGCAGCACGTCGGGCTGAACGGCAATCGCGCGGGCGATGCACAAGCGCTGCTGCTGGCCGCCAGAGAGCGCCGCGCCGGAGTCACGCAGTTTGTTCCTGACTTCGTCCCAGAGCGCGACCGACTTGAGCGAATGCTCAACGATGTCGTCGTAGCGAATGCCCTTCGGCTTACCGTAACTCAGCTTAAACCCGGCAATCACGTTGTCGTAGATCGACATCATCGGAAAGGGATTCGGTTTCTGAAAGACCATGCCGATCTTGCGGCGCACCCGCACCGGGTCGGCGTTCGGCCCGTAGATATTCTCGCCGTTGAGCAGGACTTCGCCCCTGACGGTCGCATCCTTGATGGCTTCGTGCATCCGGTTGATCGAGCGCAGCAGCGTCGATTTGCCCGACCCCGACGGCCCGATCAACGCCGTAATCGAGTTGGGCCGAAAGCGGATGTTGGCATCAGCTACCGCCAGCGTCCTGCCGTAGTAAATGTCCAGATGGCGTACCTCAAGCGTGTGGACACGCTCAGGGGCAGAAGGCAGCACCGTGTCAACGCGCATAACGGAATTTCCTCATCGAGAAGCGCACGAGGGCGCTGAACAGGGCCACGACCAGCACCAGCACCATCGTCGCCGCCCAGGATTTCGTGTGCCAGTCGGGATACGGCGACACCGCATAGTTGTAGATTTGCAGCGGCATGGCGGCCATCGGTCGGGTCAGGTTGAAGTTAAAGAATTCGTTGCCGAGCGCGGTCAGCAGCAGCGGCGCGGTTTCACCCGCCGCCCGCGCCAGCGCCAGCACGACGCCGGTCAAAATGCCGGGAAGCACGGTCGGGATGACGACATAGACGATCATACGCCAGCGCGAAACACCGAGCGCCAGCGCCGCCTCACGAAGCGAATTGGGGACGAGACGCAGAATTTCCTCGACGCTGCGGGCGATGATCGGCACCATGATGACGGCCAGCGCGACCGCGCCCGCCCAGCCGGAGAAGCCGGTCACGCCGCGCACCAGCAGCGCCCAGACAAATACGCCGACGACAATCGACGGCAGCGACGCCAGCAGTTCAAGCGAAAAACGGATCAGGCCCGCGATCTGTCCACGGCCATAGTCGGCCAGATAGACGGCGGTCAGGATACCCGACGGCACGGCCAGTACGCCGCCGATCAGCAGCATCTGAAGTGAACCGAGGATCGCCTGAGCGATGCCGCCGCCCGCCTGCCCCATCGGCTTTGGCGTCTGCGTGAAGAAGTCCGCGTTCAGCCCGCCGACGCCGTTGACGACGATGTAGCCAATAATCAGGAACAGGATGGCGACCGAGGCGGCGGTCAGGGTCGCCAGCAGCAGCGTCATCGCGCGGCCAAATAGCTGGCGGCGCAGAAAGCGGACTTCCTCGGCATTGATAAGGATGCGGCGCTGCTCAAGGCTGCCAGCAGCAGTCCATTGATTCGCGGTCGATTGCGCCATTACGGCTCCTTTTACTGGCCCGCAGCGCCGCCCGGCAGGCGGTTCATCCGCCGGACGAGCAGGCGCGCGATGATGTTAAAGACGGACGACACCAGCAGCAGCACCAGCCCAAGCTCGACGATAGCGGCGAAATACATCGGGCTGTCTGCTTCGGTAAACTGATTGGCAATCGCGCTGGCAATGGTGTAACCAGGCGTGAACAGTGAGGGGCTGATGGCGCGCGAACTGTTGCCGATAACCATCGTCACGGCCATTGTCTCGCCGATAGCGCGAGCCAGACCAAGCATCGCGCCGCCGATAATGCCGCCCCAGGCGTAAGACAGGACGGCTTTTTGCAGCGTCTCCCAGCGGGTCGCGCCGAGCGCTAACATGCCCTCTTTTTGCAGGCGTGGAACCTGGGCGATGATCTCACGCGACACCGAAAGGATGGTCGGCAAAATCATAATGGCGAGGATGACGCTGGCCGTCAGCAAGTCCTGGCCGATAGTCGCGCCTCTGAATAACTCGCCGATCACAGGAATCGGGCCGATGGTCTTACGCAAGAACGGATCGACGACGCTGCGCATGAACGGCGCGAGGGCGAACAGGCCCCAGAGGCCGAAACCGACGCTCGGAATGGCAACCAGCAGCTCGATGATGAACGACAGCACGGAGCCGAGGCCGCGCGGCGCGTACTCGGAGATAAACAGCGCCGCGCCGACCGCGAAGGGCGTCGCCAGCGCCAGCGCGATGACCGACGTAACGACGGTTCCGAAGATGTAGGGGGCCGCGCCATAGGCGTCGAAGACCGGGTCCCATTCGGACGAAACGAGGAAGCTGAGGCCGTAGCGCTCAATCGCCGGGCGGGCCTCGACGAACAGCAGGATGATGACTCCCGCGAGCAGGGCAATCATGGCGAGCGAGGTGATCGAGAGCAGGCCCGTGAAGGCCCGATCTCCCCGCTGAATGCCGTTGACTTCGCTCGTTTGGCTGGCAGACGCCATAACCACCCTTCCTGATCTGTGATCGATCATGGCTGCGGCGCTACAGTTGCGGCAATCGCTGCCGGGAGCGCTGGCCTGCCATCGACGGCGATCTTCAAAATCTGCGCTTCATCGGCCTTAATCACCGCTTCAGGCAGCGGGGCATAGCCGAGGCTGGTGTGATACGACTGGCCGTCGTGGATGCCCCACCACAGTGCGCGGGTCAGGGCGGTCGCCTGAGCAGCGTCCGTCTGCACCGGGCAGGCGAGGAGCCATGTGAAGCCCGTGATCGGGTAAGCGGCGTCGCCGCCGCCGTTGACGATCATGATTCGCAGATCGTCAGGCAGCGCGACACTGGCAGCCGCGTCGGACACTGTCTCGGCGCTGGCATCGACCCACTTGCCAGCCTTGTTCTGAAGTCGGGCAATGGGCAGGTGGCTCTGCTCGGCGTAGGCAAGCTCGACATAGCCGATGGCATACGGCACGCTGGCAATGATGCCTGCGATCCCGGCATTGCCTTTCTGACCAATCCCCGTCGGCCAGTTAACCGCCGTTCCCGCACCGACGCGGCTCGCCCAGTCAGGGCTAACCGCAGTGAGGTAGCTGGTAAAAATATTGCTCGTGCCGGAGCTATCCGAACGATGGACGACGGCAATCGGCTGATCGATGTTCGCCAGATCAGGATTGTCCGCCAGCAGCCTGTCATCGTTCCAGTCGATGATCGCACCGAGGTAGATGCCCGCCAGCGTGTCCGGCGTGAGCCTGACGAGCGTGCTGCTGCCCGCCAGCTCAGGGAGGTTGTAGGTCACGGCCACGCCGCCGATGGCCGTCGCAATGTGGACAGCGGGGCCGCCGCATTGAGCGTCAGCCGCCATCAACTGCTCGTCGGTCATCGGGGCGTCAGACGCGCCGAAGTCAATCGTGCCGTCGGTGATGCCTTTGATGCCGCCGCCAGAGCCGATGCCCTGATAGTTAATCTCAACGCCGGTCAGCCGAGCATAATCGCTGAACCAGGTGGTGTAGAGTACCTGTGGGAAGGTCGCGCCAGCGCCAGTCAGGGACGTCGCCTCACCGCTCAGGGGGCCAGTCACCAGCCCGGAACCCGGCACAGCGGTGGCTTCAGGAACTGCGTCCTGGGCCGCCACAAGACTGGCGGTCAAACTCAGGGCCGCGATTGTGGAGAGAGTCAGCAGCGATTTCCGCAAATTCATCAACACCCCTTATCATACGCTCGAAGCGGTTGGCATGGCTTGCTATGATGTCAGTGCCGTCCCGGTTCGACATGAATAAGGGTATAGGAGCATGTTTAAGCCAGTGCTAAATCGGCTTTAAGCGGGCGGGGGTTTCTCTTGAACAACTCGCCTGACAGGTGGAAAGGATTCGGCGCTTCTTTGAGGGAAGCGCTGGCGGGGAATGTGTATCTACGAACTGCGGTGGCGTTCAAGCCAGCGAACGGCGTAATCCACGAGCGGACGCTGCGGCATGAGCAGGGCATCGGCGCGAGCGACTTTACCGCGACGCTGAAGGCCGGTGTCGCGGGCGAAGTCTGCGCCGAGGTCGTCAAAGCCGCTGTCGTCCCAGTCGATGTCGTCATAAGCGACCCACTGGCGGACGCCGTCGATCATCAGCGGCGAGCCGGTGTGCATGATGGCGTGGGGAATCTGCGCTCTGCCCTCGGCCAGATGGAGCGCGGTGTTGTTGTGATGGCCGACGCCGAGCAGCAGCACCGAGCCGCCAAGATCGTAGACGCGGGCCAGCGGCGACTGCTCGCCAAACAGCGGACTCAGCGCGTGGTCGGCGGTGATCTGGCGCGCGTATTTGCCCCAGGCGGCGAATGAGGTATCGGGATGGTTGCTGCGAATCACGCCGCGCTGCCTGCGGAACGTCTCGGCAATGATGCCCATGCGAAACGAGGGCGACAGATCGACGTCAAAGGCGGGCATGGTCGCGCGGATTTCCGGCCACCACGCTTCCGGCACGGAATCGTTATGCCAGGTCGAAGGATCGCTCAGGTCGGCGGTGTGCGTCGGCATGACGAGCGTGCCTTCGGGGCCGAGCGCCTGTTCCAGCGCCAGAATCACCGCGACCGGCCCGCCGTTGACCTCGCCGAGCGACTTATATGAGGCGTGCAGCACGACAAGGCTGCCGGGCTGGACGCCAAGCGCGGCGAAGTCAGCGGCCAGTGACTGGACGGTGGCAAAGGGGCGGTTGACATTCAATTCAGAAGGCATCGTCCCTCGGTCGGGAAAAGCCAGACATTCCCCGTTGGAACTCGTCGAGCGCGAACAATCGCGCCCCATAGCTGTCAATTTAAGGATCGTGCTGCCTATCCGACCTCACCCCCTGGCCCCCTCTCCGCAAG
>CAZZAO010000038.1:0-988 GCA_964652205.1 uncultured Anaerolineaceae bacterium
CAATCGATCCTACGCCTCCCCTATCTTAGCTCTTTACTGTGGTGATCTACTAGCGACTTCTCAACATGCTCACTGCGAAGCGCGTCATAACGTAACTCAAGCTTGACGACACTGCATACGCAAACGTCAGAGGCTGGCAGTTCCCGCAGCCGACGAACGACCGAGGGGGAACGCCCATTCAGATAACGAATGCAGGTATTCGTGTCGAGCAGATACCTCACTCTAACAACTCACGCTGTTCGTATTCGCCCTGATCGCCTCGTTCAATCGGTGTATCACGTAGACTCCCATAAGTGTCAGTGAGGAATTTCTGGTAATCATCATCGTCAATTGGAGATGGTTTCCTCCGCTTCATCGACTCCTGCATATGCTCAATCAAGCGCCGCTTGTCAGCAGCAGGAAGTTGATCTACCAGAGTGAACAGGTCGTCCAATTTGATCATTCTGATCTCTCCTCTTCGCCCTTAATTCAATGCGCCGTTGCTGCTGTCAAAACCGGGGCCATTATAGCTGAGAAGATAGAACGCCCTCTCACGGCCATCGAGCGAGTCGCGCAGGAAATCGGTGATAACGTAGCCCGATTCGTCCATCAGCCGCTTCAACGTCTCGCGCGAGCGGGCGCGCCAGAGCTGGCCGAGCGTCGGGCTGCCTGCCGCCAGCGCCGAATAGTTGAGCGGTATTTCGACCAGCGCAAACGAGCCAGTCGGCATCACCAGCCGCTCCGGCGGCAGCAGCAGGCCATCGTCCGTCACGGTGGTCGGGTTGACGATAGGCGCGTTGGCCTGCAAATAATGGCTCAGGGTCAGGTCGGCGCGCCCGCCTTTGATTCGCTCCTCAACGCGGCGGTTCGTCACCCACCATTCCGCCAGCAGACGATCCGACGAGCCGAGCGAGATCAGGCCGCTCTCGGCGTAGGTTCCGTAATAGTTCTCAAGATAGGTCGAACAGGTCACGCCCCTTCGATCGCTGATACAGCGCACGGATCTTCG
>CAZZAO010000038.1:998-3517 GCA_964652205.1 uncultured Anaerolineaceae bacterium
GGTCACGCCGAGCTTGCGGATGTTGAGATGCGCGTTGGGAGCCAGCAGCGGGTCGACCGTCCACGTCACCAGACGGATGCCCTGTGCAATCGCCTGATCGCGCTGCGCCAGCTTCAGCCGGTAGCCGACGCCGTGATTGCGATACTCCGGCAGCACCACCATCCGCTTGGACACGATCTGCAAATTCGCCATTGCCGGACGGCTGCGATTCTCCTCGCTGGTTCCCAGAAAGCCGATCAGGACGCCGACCATGCGTTCGCCGTCGAAGGCGCAAAGGACATGCCCTCCGTGATTGGCGAAGGAGAACAGCACATGCGCCGGAACGACCGACTCAATATCGCTGCCCCAGAAGGTCTTTTGAAGCTCGACCGCCGCGCGCATGTCGCTCAGGTCACGTATCGCTCGAATTTGCAGCGCCTGTTCCATTCACCCCGCCTGTTCAGATGGCCCGTGGCCGACGGCGCAAAGTATAGCGCAGCATCGCCAGCCAATAATGCCGCCCGCGCATATAAGTCAGCAGCGTATCCTCAAACCGGCGCGGGCGGATGCCGAAAAATTCAAAGATGTTGCCGAGCCGCGCCGTGCGGTTGGTCGCCAGAATGTCGAGCCACTGCGATGTGATGAACGAACGCGGCAGGATCAGGCTGTAGACGGCGATTAACCAGCGCAGGGCGTAAGGCGGCACGGGAATGATGAAGCGATGGACGCCGGAGACGCGCATAACCGTCCGTACCAGATCGTCGAGCGTCATGTACTCCGGCCCGCCGATCTCAACCGTGGCATCGACGGTATCAATCGTGTCGAGGCTGCGGACAATCGCCGTCACCAGATCGTCGATGTAAATCGGGTGGACGACAACCTCGCCGCGTCCCGGCATCAGGAAGACCAGCGGCGTCGCGCGAAGCTGCATCGCCAGATGGTTGATGAAGGCATCATCCTCGCCGAAGGCCAGCCCGGAGCGGATAATAGTGAAGGCCAGCCCGCTCGACCGTACCGCTTCCTCGACCATCCCTTTATAACTCATCAGCGGGTAAGCTGCTGCCGGGGCTGCGCCGAGATGGCTGAGGGTGATAATGCGCCCGATTCGAGCGGCGCGCGCCGCCGTAATCAGGTTGCGCGTCCCGCCCAGCTCAACGCGCTCCAGGTCGAACGGTCGGCCCCACCACTGGGCGTTCTCCAGATGAATCACCGTATGGACGCCGGTCATGGCGCGGAAAACTGCTTCCTCGTCGAGGATGTTACCGGTGATAATTTCGGGCGGAGTCGGCCAGGGGAGATGGTGCTGCTTATGTTCGGGCAGCAGGCAGCGCACCGGACGACCTTCTTCGATCAGCCGGGTGACGACATGGCGGCCCACAAACCCGGTTGCGCCGGTCACAAGAATCATAGGGTCTCTCCGGTGAATGCACGATTATAGCACGGGCCTATTCCCGGTTGAATACGGCCTTTTAGGGGCGAAACAGCAACCGATTGCCCCAGATTGTGTTCTCTTGAAAAGGAGTCCAAACTCCAGTACGCTTGGCAGGCACTTCGCAAACAACATCCTTTCGGGGAGCTGCTCAATGGAGGGGAACGTGGAACGACGGCGCGTAGTCGTAACCGGGATGGGCATTGTCTGCCCGACGGGCAACTCTGTAGAGGAAGCGTGGCGCAACGCTGCCGCAGGCAAGACTGGCATCAACGAGATCAAGCGCTTTGACACGACCCATCTGGAAAATCACTTCGGCGGCGAGGTCAAGGATTTCGATCCTGAAACCTTGCTCGGTCGCCGCGAAGCCCGCCGCACCGACCGCGTCACGCAGATGGCGCTGGTCGCCGCGAAGCAGACAATGGAAGATGCCGGGCTGGAGATCACGCCGGACAACCGCTACCGGGTCGGCGCGATTATCGGCTCCGGCATCGGCGGCATTTCGTCGGTCTACGAGAGCATCCGCCAGTTCATGGAAAAGGGGCCGAAGTTCGTCAGCCCATTGATGATCCCGATGATGCTGCCCGACGCGCCCTCGAGCAAAATCTCAATGCAGTTCGGGCTGCGCGGGCCGAATTTCGCCATCTCAACGGCCTGCGCGACCGGCAACAACTGCATCGGCGAAGCGACTGAGATCATCCGCCGGGGTGGAGCCAGGGCGATTCTCGCAGGCAGCGCTGAGGCGGGCGTGGTCGATATTGCCATCGCCAGCTTCAACAACATGGGCGCACTCTCGCGTCGCAGCGACGACCCGTCGCTGGCCTCGCGTCCGTTCGACGTCGACCGGGATGGCTTCGTCATCGCGGAAGGCGCGGCCATGCTGATGCTCGAAGACCTCGACCATGCGAAAGCGCGTGGCGCAAAAATCTACGCCGAAATTCTCGGCTACGGCCACACCTCAGACGCCTACCATGTGACTGCCCCGCTGGAGACTGGCGAAGGCGCGGCGCAGGCGATTATCTTTGCGCTCGAAGATGCCGGGCTGACAGCCGCCGACCTCGACTATATCAACGCGCACGGCACAAGCACGCCGCACAACGACAAGAGCGAG
>CAZZAO010000038.1:3527-34880 GCA_964652205.1 uncultured Anaerolineaceae bacterium
ACAGGCCATCTGATGGGCGCAGCGGGGTCGGTCGAGGCCGTATTCACGATTGAGGCGATCCTCAATAACTTCATCCCGCCGACCGTCAATCTCGTCAACCAGGACCCGGAGTGCGACCTGAACTACACGCCGAATGTCGGCGTGCCGAAGCAGATCGACATCGCCATGAGCAACTCATTTGGCTTTGGCGGCCATAATGCCGTCATCATTTTCGGCAGATACACTGAGAACGGTCATGGCTAATCGGGATGCTCCGTCTTCCCGGCCCACAACTCCGATATACGCCCATGTAGTCGGCTGGGGAATGGCGGTTCCAGAAGCAGTTTTGACCAACGATGACCTCGCGGCGATTGTCGAAACCAACGACGAATGGATCCGGTCGAGAACCGGCATCCGCGAGCGGCGCATCGCTGGCGACAAGGAAACTACGGCCACGCTCGGCCTGAAAGCAGCGCAAAAGGCACTCGAAGTTGCCGACGTGCTGCCCGCCGAACTGAACCTGATTATCGTGGCGACCTCAACGGCAGAGAGCGTCTTTCCCAGTTCGGCCAGCCTGATTCAGGCGTGGCTGGGCGCGGGGAAGGCGGGCGCGTTCGACCTGAGCGCGGCCTGCTCCGGTTTCGTCTACGGCGTGCAGATGGCGGCGCAGATGATTCGCTCGGGCAGCGCGAAAACCGCGCTGGTGATCGGCGCGGAGACGATGAGCCGGATCGTCGATTGGCAGGATCGCGGAACCTGTATTCTGTTCGGCGACGGCGCGGGAGCCGTTGTGCTTCAGGCCAGCGACAGCGAAGGCGGCGTGCTTTCGGCAGTTCTGCGCTCCGACGGTCAGGGGGGCGACCTGCTCAGCCTGCCCTCATTTGGCAGCAGCGGAGCGGAACTGGCGGACGGACACAGCCTGGGCAAGATGTTCATGAACGGCAGCGAAGTGTTCAAGTTCGCCTCGCGCGTATTTGCATCGAGCGTGCAGGAAGCGGTGGCCGACGCGGGTCTCGCCATGACCGACATCGAACTCATCATTCCGCATCAGGCCAACGCCCGCATCACAGCAGCGGCGGCGCGCGCGCTCAAGCTCGACGAGAGCCGGATGATGAACAACATCGAGAAATACGGAAACACTTCAGCGGCGTCGATCCCGATTGCGCTGTGCGAAGCGATTCAGCAGGGGCGCATCAAGCAAAACGACAACATTGTGCTGGTCGGTTTCGGCGCCGGGCTGTCGTGGGCGTCGATGGTCATCAAGTGGGGGGTGAGCCGCACCGACGAGCGGCCCTCAGGCAGCATCATCAACCGGACTCGGCGACAGATCATCTACACTCTGGCGAGCTGGCAGGCGCGCTTCAATCGCTTCAGCCGCCGCTTCGACGCGATGACGCGGCGCGTCAGGCCGAACAGCGGGCGGATGGAGCGACTGCGCCACAAAGTTGAAAACAGCGACGACGAAGCGTAATCCTCGTCAGGGAACTCGCTGCTTGCGCGGCGCCGAACAAAGCGTGAAAATAGGCGGTGGGGGATGGCAGGCTGCCATCCTTCGTTTGTGAGTGCAGGTTTAAGGGATAAGCGCATGACATCGGCTGCTGCAACCCGCCAGAACGTCACTGGACGGATCACGACCTTCTGGGAACGGGATGCGACCACTTTTCTGCAAGGCACCACACTGTTTCTGGTGTGCTTCGCGCTGCTGAGCTGGGTCATGTTCGCCACGCCGGCCTTCTTCAGCACCGACGATTACTACCATGCCCGCGTTTCCGAGCAGATGATTTATCAGGGCCGTCTGGCGCTCAATTTCCCCTGGCTGCCGGATACGATTCTCAACGCCAACAGCTATGTCGACCATCATCTGCTGTATCACATGATGCTCGCTCCGGCGGTGTACTGGTGGGGGATGCTCGGCGCGAAGCTGGTGACGATTGGGCTGGCTTCGGGAATTTTTCTGGCAGCATGGCTGGTTTTCCGGCAGATCGGCGTCAAATTCGCCACGATCTGGACGCTCGGCCTGTTCGGCATGGGCGCAACCTGGATTTTCCGAATGCTGATGATTCGGACGAACGGCGCGTCAGCCTTCTTCCTGATTCTGGCGTTCGTCCCGTTATTCAGCCGCCGCTATAAATGGTTGATCCCGATCTCGTTCGCTTACGTCTGGCTCTACAACGGCTGGATTTTACTGCCGGTATTCGTCGTGCTGTATTTCATAGCGACGTTCATCGCCGAGCGCAAGCTCGAATGGAGCGCGCTGATTTACTGCGCCATCGGCACGGTCGCGGGGCTGGTGATTAATCCCTATTTCCCGCGCAATATCATCTTCGTGACCGAGCATCTGCTGGCGAAAACCAACTTCAACGAGACGCCGCTGCTCGGCGCGGAATGGAGTCCATTCAATACGCGCACGCTGCTGGTCAGCTTCTCCGGCATGATGATCGCGCTGGTGCTGGCGTTCATCCGCCCGATCTTCGGCGGCAAGCGCGACCGGGTCGAGATTTTCCTGATGTTCTGCGCGCTGACGACCGGCTTTATGGCCTTCCAGTCGATGCGCTTCTTCGAGTACTGGCCCGGATTCGTCATGCTCTATTTCGCCGCCGCCTGGGGCCGCGAGCGCGCCTTCACCCTGAGCTGGCCGCACAACTTCCAGTTATTCGCGGGCAAGTGGCAGCGCTTTGAAGCCTGGATTCAACGAACCTTCGAGCGAGTCGCGCCGTATCTCCAGCGCTGGGGCGGCGTGGCGCTGCTGACGATTTTCGTCGCCTTTTTCGGCTGGTCAACGCTGAAGCAAACACACGATCTGGCGGTCAACACGCGCGATATGCGTGACTTCCAGGGCGCGGGGAATTATCTCCAGAATAACTCAGCGCCCGGCTCGATGGTCTTTGCGGTCGGTTTCAATGATTTCTCGCGCCTGTTCTTCTACGACCAGAAAAATACCTATCTGGTCGGCCTCGACCCGACTTATCTGTCGCTCTACAGCCAGAAATTATGGGATGACTACTGGGCGACTATCAACGGCAAGGTCGATCCGTCGTCGGTGATGGTGCAGATGCACACGCAGTTTGCCGTCAGCCGCAAGGATCATACGGCTTTCAACAAGCGCGCCAAAGACGATCCGCACCTCAAGCTGGTCTTCCGCGACCAGTTCGACTATGTCTGGAAGGTGGACGACGACTACTACCACCAGATTGAGCATCCGCCGCTGCCACAGATGCCCGCCAACGTGCTGGCGTCGTAAATCCGACCTTCCCCGTCCCAACAGGCGGGATGGGAAGAAAGATTACAAGCGCGGGTATGAGGCATCATGCCCCTGCGAAAGTCGCCCTATCTTTCTCCTCGCGCCCTGAGGCGAAGCGTCCCGAACAGCTTGATCGTTGGGGAGCAGCCGACACGGGGGTGAGGGCGGGCGCGAAAAGCCGCTGACCAGATCGGCCAGCGGCTTTTGATTCAGGGCCGCAGTTTTTAGCGGCGGCGGGAACCGATGCTGAGGAAGTAGGCCAGTTGCAGAATCGCGCCGATGGCGGCGGCCACGTAGGTCAGGCCAGCAGCGGTCAGAACGCGGCTCGCGCCTTGCTGATCGGTCGGGGTTGCGAGCAGCCCGGCCTGACGGAGCAGGCGCAGGCCGCGAAAGCTGGCGTCGAACTCGACCGGCAGGGTGAGAATCATGAAGACGACCATCACGCCAAAGAGCAGGATGCCGAGGTAGAACAGGCCCGTGATACGCAGGAACAGGCCGAGGAAAATCATCGCCATGCCGACCTGCGGGCTGAACTTCACAGCCGGGATCAGGAAACTACGCATCGAGATCAGCAGCGAGCGCTCCTGATACTGCTGGGCGTGGCCTAGCTCGTGAGCGACGACGGCCATCGCCGCCACTGAGGGCGTCGAGGCAATATCTTCCGACAGGCGGACAACATTGTGGTCGGGGTCGTAATGATCGCTCAGACGCCCCGGCACACCCTGAAGCTGGACGCCGCGAACGGTAGTCCGGTCGAGAATCCGCTCGGCGACCTGAACACCCGTCAGGCCAGCGCTGTTCCGCGTCTTGCCCCACTTGCTGTAGGTGCTGCTGACGAACGCCTGCGCCGCCAGCGAGAGCAGCAGCGCCGGTAAAGCGACAAAAATCAGATAGGTCGGGTCGAAGAACATAGGCGGCAGGCTCCTTCTACTGAGTCGCCTGTACTATAGCAGACGTTCATCTGATCTATCTCAGAATTGCGTGAGCAGCGTCATAGACCGGGCGGCGCGCCGAGGACAGCCGTGAGGCCAGCGCGGTCGTTGAGGGCAAGCGGCAGCAGACAGTTATCGAGCAGGCGTGTCCTGCCGAACGCGACGGTCAGCGAGAGCAGCAGCGGCGTCTCGGTCGGGGCATCCAGTTCGGTCAGCGCGCGCGGGTCGGCCACCGAAACATACTCGACAGCGGCCAGCGGCTCGGCGCGGACGACGGACAACGCCCGCTCACGCAGGCACGTCGGCGAACGCTCCCCCGCGTCGTAGGCTGCGCCTGCCGCCTTGAGCGCCCGCGACAGCACCGCTGCCGCGAGGCGCTGGTCTGGCGACAGGTAGACGTTGCGCGAGCTGCGCGCCAGCCCATCGGCTTCACGAACGGTCGGACAGACGATGATCTCCAGCGGAAAATCGAGGTCGCGGGCCATGCGCCGGATGACGACGACCTGCTGCGCGTCCTTCTGGCCGAAATAGGCGCGGTCGGCTTGCGCCAGATTGAACAGCTTGGCGACGACCGTTGCCACGCCATCGAAGTGACCGGGGCGGCGCGCGCCTTCGAGTCCCTGACTGACAGCCTTCACCGTGACGGTCGTCTGAAAACCGGACGGATAGATGACGTCCGGCGTCGGCGTGAAAACCAGATCGACGCCAGCGGCCTCGAACAACGCCAGATCATGCGCCAGATCACGCGGATAACCGGTGAAATCCTCGTTCGGCCCGAATTGAGTCGGGTTGACGAAAATGGTCGCCATGACGTGATCGTTGTCAGCGCGGGCGGATTCAGCCAGCGCAAGGTGGCCGCTGTGGAGCGCGCCCATCGTTGTCACCAGCCCGACGCTGCCCCGGAGCGCCGCGCGGGCCTGTCGGAGCGCGGGGATCGAGTCAATCACCTGCACCGTGATCGACTCCGTCCGCGCGTACTGCCGCCAGAACTTCTTCCTTCATGGTGAAACTGTTCTCATCCTTTGGGAAATCGTGTGTGCTGACGTCCAGAACATACGCAGTGATGGCGTCCTTGATGACCGTACCGACCTGCGCGTACTGGTGCGTATGTCGGGGGACGAACGACTCGAACAGGGCGAGAATGTCGTGAAAGACCTGCACCTGACCGTCACAGTGCGGCCCGGCTCCGATGCCGATGGTCGGGATACGCAGTTTACGGGTGATGATCTCGGCCAGCGGCGCGGGAACCAGCTCCAGCACGATGGCGAACGCGCCTGCGTCCTGAATGGCCTGCGCGTCGCGCAAAAGCTGGCGCGCGGTTTCGAGGTCGTTGCCCTGCACGCGGAAACCGCCGGTCTTGTTGACGCTCTGCGGCATCAGGCCGATGTGGCCCATGACCGGAATGCCGGTTTGTACCATCCGCGCAATCGTCCCGGCAATGTACTCGCCGCCTTCGAGCTTGATGGCGCTGACGCGCGCTTCCTGCATCAACCGCGCGGCGTTGGTGAGCGCCTGCTCCGGGCTGATGCTGTAAGTCATGAAGGGCAGATCGCCGACCACCAGCGCGTGATTGGTCACACGCGAGACGATGCGGGCGTGATAAATAATGTCGTCGAGCGTCACCGGAATGGTCGAGTCATGCCCCTGAATGACCATGCCGAGCGTATCGCCGACCAGCAGCATCGGCACGCCAGCGGCCTCGCTCAGTTGGGCGCTAGTGGCGTCATAAGCGGTCAGCATGGCAATCGGCTCATGAGTTGCCTTCATCTTCTGAATGTCACGGATGTTCAAACGCATCATCATGTCCTTGCTGCAATAAATCCTCAATCGCCGCCGTCTCAACGCCGCGCGCCGCCAGCATCGACAGCGACAAGCGCGCCAGCTCAGTATAAACCTCGACCAGCCGACCATCGACCTGACCAAGCGCGCGGAGATGCGCCGCGATAGTACCCGTATCGGCACGGACGAGCGGCCCGGTCAGGGCGGCGGGGATGCCCTGGGCGCGCAGGTTTTCGACCGTCCCGGCCAGCAGCGTATCGAGCGCGCCGTCAGCCGCAGCGCGTTCAGCCCCAATCCCGACCAGCAGCGACTCGGCCAGCGCGTAGAGCGTGACCGTGTAGTTACTGGCGAACACCAGCGCCGCGTGATAGAGCGCCTTCTTCCCCGGCGGGACGATCAGCACGCGCCCGTCGAGCGCCGCGACCAGCGCGATCAGCCAGCGGCGCAGCGCGTCCGTCCCAGCTTCGATGGCGAAGGTCGCGCCGGGAAGCCGCCGTACCGCTGCCTCGACATCGGCGAACGGAAAGGCCGGATGCAGGCTGCCGACCATTGCGCCGCGCGCCGCCAGCGGCGCAAGTACGTCCACGCTGCGCGCGCCTGAGGTATGGACGACCGCCCTATCGGCGTTGACTGCCGGAGCCAGATCGCCGACTAAGGACGCCAGCGCGTCGTCGGGAACGGTCAGCAGCGTCAGGTCGCAGGCCGCGACGACATCGGCAGGCCGGTCAGCCACCGAGGCGCCGACAGCATCGGCCAGGGCGCGGGCGTGGCCGGGGGTTCGACTGAAAACCATCCGCATGGCGCAGCCCCGCGCAGAGAGCAGACGCGCCAGAGTCGCGCCGACCTTACCTGCGCCGATCAACCCGATGGATGGCTGTTCCGGCAGGCTCATCCCTCACCTCACCCTAACGGCGCAACTGGCTCCGCATAGGCCACCGGCGTCGTCAAGCCCTGCCCAATCGGCGTTGCCGTCGGGATCGGCTCGCTAATGTAGATCGTGACGGTACATGAGGCTTTGAGCGCGTTCGTGATATCAAACACCGCCAGCCGGAACTGGTATTCCCCCGGCTCATAAAACGACGGGACGAACTGGCCGAGCGGCCCCTGACTCTGGACGGGAATCGAGTGATCCTCGCGCGGGGCGAAATTACCGAAGGTGCTTGGCCCCTTGATCTCGAAGCGGTAGAAAGCGAAATTATCGACATAGGCTTTGCCGATGACGGTGATCGGCTCGAACACGACCATTCCGTTAGCCGGAATCTGCATCACGGCGTTGTCGGTGTCGCAGCCGACTGGCGCAGGCGCATTCGGGCGAATCGTGCCGACCGGAGTCGGCGTCAGCGTCGGCGTGACGAGGACGCGATCTGCCGGGTCCTGCTCCTCAAGCTGGACGCCGCTGGCGTCGATGACCGCGCCGGTCAGCATCGAGGGAGTCGGCGTGATGAAGATTCCATCGCTGGCAATCGTCTGTAAGGTAATCCCCGCCTGCGTCGAGTTCTCGCGGACGGTCGGCGCGACCACGCGCTGAATCCCCAGCACGACCAGCGCCGCTTCGACCAGTAAGATCAGGATGGTCAGCGAGTTGGCGCGATGATAGCGGGCAATATCGCGCTCCAGCTCGAAATAGGTGCTGCGGTAGGCGCTGTTCGACTTGAACAGCGCGCGCAGACAGAGCACCATCGCCACGCCGAGGATGATGTACAGGCCGAGCGCGATCTGCTCGACGAAAAAGACGACGCCGTTCATGTCGGAAGCGACCGCAAAATTCTACGCAGCAGCGCCGCCAGACGCGGAACCAGCACCAGACCGGCATCGAGGACTTCCTCGTGATTGGTTTCCCGGTCGGTATCGGTCTGGTCGATAGTGACGTTGGTGATGCCCGCGCAGGCCAGCACGCGCATTCCGCCGTGACGGGCGACGATCACTTCGGGGACGGTTGACATGCCGACGGCGTCCGCACCAAGCATCCGCAGCATACGAATTTCGGCGGGCGTCTCGAAAGTCGGGCCAGACAGCGCGACGAATACGCCTTCACGCAGCGGCAGCTTTTCCGTCAGCGCGACCGCGCGCGCCGTCTGACGCAGCGCGGCGTCGTAAGTCTGCGCCATGCCGGGGAAACGCGGGCCGAGCGAGTCGTCGTTCGGGCCGACGAGCGGATTAGCGCCCGCCATGCCGATCAGATTGATGTGGTCGGAATAGATCATCAGGTCGCCGACATGATAGGCAGGGTTCAAGCCCCCGGCGGCGTTGGTCAGCAGCAGCGTCTCGACGCCGAGCGCGCGCATGACGCGAATCGGCAGCGTGACCTGCTGCATGGTATAGCCTTCATAGTAGTGAACGCGCCCCTGCTGGGCGATCACGCTCTGGCCTTCAAGCGTGCCGACGACCAGCTTGCCGCTGTGACCGGGGACGGTCGAGCGCGGCCAGCCCGGAATCTCCTCAGTCGAAATGACGACGCGGTTCTCAAGCTGGTCGGCTAATGCGCCGAGGCCAGAGCCAAGCACCAGCCCGACTTTCGGCTGCTGAACCGTGTAGCTGCGAATGATGTCGGCGGCGTGGTCGAAGTCGTTGCGGGTGAAGGTCATTTCCAGCCTCGTTGAGTCAGATGCGCGCCTCTATTATACCGACCGCTGCCCAATCGCCCCACCTCGCCGATTCACAAGTTTCATTTATGAATTTCTTGTCAAATTAACGGACTCACAAGGGTTTTGTGATTGAATAAGGTCAACGATCTGAACGCCCCAGGCCATTTCGCTGTCGAGGCAGACCCATGACCGAGCCAACTATCAGCCAATTGATTACCGAGTTTACGCGCGCTTATGAGCGCCTCTATCAGCGCTGGCCGGACGAGCTTCGGATCATCGACGAGACATGGGTGGTAGTCAACGGGATGGAAGTCAACGCGACCAGCCTGCAATGCCTGACAGACGGGCTGAAGCGCGAGTATGCCGAGACGACCACCGAAAAGAAGAAAACAACGCAGCGGCTGGTGGACTGGTTCAGCAAGACCGAGGGCGCTAATCCTCGTTAAGGCCCGCGCGGCGGCGCTCGGAGCGGTAGTCGTCGGGTGTATCGACGTCGTGCAGGACGCTGTCGTTATCGACATTGACGTAAGCGATGCGCTCGGCGTGGGCGTTGAGGACATCGCGCGGCGCGGCGCCGTCCGGTAAATCGAGCAGTTCCTTCCAGTAACGCCGGTCGATCAGGATCGGGTGTCCGCGCCGCATCTGGTAGCTCGGCGCGACGATCTCGCCCTTCCCTTCTGCGTAAGCCGTCATCACCTGCTGGACGACGCGCGGCTGAATCCGCGGCTGATCGCCGAGGACGATCAGCGCCGCCGCGACGTTGGGCGGCATCACCCGCAGCCCCGCCTTGACCGACGACAACATATCCCCGGTTTCATAATCCGCGTTGAAGACCGTGTCCGCGCCTATCGCCTCAGCCAGCGGCCTGACCTCGTCGGCACGGTTACCGACGACGACGACCGGATGATCGACCCGCGCCAGAAATAACTGCGTCAGGATGTGCTCGATGATCGTCTGCCCGCGATCCCACGGCAGCAGCAGTTTCAACTGGCCCATGCGCCTCGACATCCCGGCAGCCAGCACAATCGCGCCGACGGGCCGCTGTACTTCTTGAATCGGTTCATCCATGATGACATCCCCAATCGCAACCCCGCTGACGCGCGGCGCGCGAAGCATTAAGCGGGCAATCAGCCGCGCGCGGGCGAGCGAGCAGCCTTCGAGCGGACAGTGGTTGAGCAGGCTGACGACCCGCGCTTTCGGCGGCACGTTCTTCAGGCCAAGCGCCTCATCGCGCAGCACCTGAGCGATCCACGGCGACTTGATCGGATCGTTCTCGTAGAAGCCGTAACGCTCGATCATCGCTTCGGGATTATAGACGTGATCGGCGTCGAGCGGCTGGCCGAGCGCCGTCAGCGAGGCCATCGGCACGACCAGCGACGCTTCGCGCGGAATCAGCGGCTCGTGTTCAAGCGGGGCTTTGAACGGCAGACCGCGCGCGCTGTCGGCCTCGACCAGCAGCACGTCTGAATCGACCGCGTCGAGCAGCCACGCCAGCCGTTCTGGCGACGGGCCGTAAACGGCATGGCCGCGCAGGTCGTCGCGCAGAAAGACGCAGCGATCCTGATTGAGCCGGTCGGACAGGAAAGCCGCGCCCTGATCGAGCGTGGCGGCGCGCGGAAAGAGCATCAGTTCGGAGCGGTCGAGCTGCGTGGTGGTCGTTGCCAGCACCCGCCAGCCCTGCGCGGCCAGCTCATCGGCCAGCGTGACCATCGCCATCGTCTTGCCGCCCGCGCCGACAAAGGCGACGACGTCCCCCGAAACGACGCCGAGCGCCTGATGCAGCTTCATAATCGGCGCGTGACGACGGCCTCAGCCGCCGACGCTGTGTTCCCGCAGCGCCTTAACGACGCGGTCGGGAATGAAGGGCAGATCGTCGATCCAGACACCAGTCGCGTCGTGGATCGCAGCGGCAATCGCCGGGCCGAGCGGAATCAACGGCATCTCGGCCATGCCGCGCGCGCCCCACGGGCCAATCGGATCAGGATATTCGAGAATCACCGACTTGACCTCAACCGGGACGTCGAGGATGGTCGGAATCAGATAGGTCGAGAGGAACGGGTTGCGAAGTTTGCCCTGATTCGACTGGAGATTTTCCATCAGGCTGTAGCCGAGCGCCTGGACGACCGCGCCTTCAACCTGCCCCTGCACCAGCTTCGGATTAATTGCCCGACCGACGTCATCGGCGCAGATGACGCGCAGGACGTTGACGATGCCGGTCTCGATATCAACCTCGACTTCGACCGCCTCGGCCACATAGCCATAAGCGAAATTCGGCTCTGATTTGCCAGTCAACGGGTCGAACGGTGAGGTTTTTGGCGGGCGATACTGATAGGTCGCTCTGGCCGGACGTTCCTCGTTGTTCCAGGCCTGGAGCGCCGCCGCCGCCGCGCCGCGAATGGCGTTCCCGGCCATGAAGGTCATGCGCGAGGCCGAGACGCTGCCCGCGTTGAGCGTTTCCGCCGTATCGGGGCCGATGAAGTGGACGCACTCGAAGGGAATACCGAGCGCTTCAGCCGCCATCTGCGTGAGGACGGTGTGCGAACCCTGCCCGACTTCCGCCGCCCCCATCCGTAAAATGGCCTGCTCAATTCGGGCCTTCCCATGCAGCTCAATGATCGACCAGCATTGTTCAGGAAAGCCGAAGCTGAAGCCGACATTCTTATAGCCGCAGGCGAAGCCGACGCCGCGCCGCAGCGCCGGATTCGAGGGCTGCGGCTGCGCTGCGAAGATCCGCCTGAACTGGCCGTCCTGCTCGCGCCAGAAGCTCTCGCGGGCGCAGGCGGCAATCACTTCCGGCATCGAGACGCCCGCAGGCAGCGGCGTGCCGACGGAGATGATGCTGCCTTCCTGAATCGAATTACGCAGGCGGATTTCCACCGGATCGAGGCCGAGCGCGTCAGCCAGCCTGTTCATCTGACCTTCGGCGGCGAAACAGGCCTGCGGCGCGCCGAAGCCCCGGAACGCGCCGCAGGGGATGTTATTAGTCATGACGGCGTAGCTGTCGATGTGGCAGTTATCGCACAGATAGGGGCCGACGACGCACAGATTGGCGTTGCCGAGAACTTTGGTCGAGGTGTAGGCGTAGGCTCCGGCATCGCCGACAACCTGCGCTTCGACCGCCACCAGCTTGCCGTCATTCGTCGCGCCCCAGCGGGTGCGAATGGTGATCGGGTGGCGCTTGTGATGATAACGGATCGACTCTTCGCGGCTCCAGATGGTCTTGACCGGACGCCTGACCGCCT
Source organism: uncultured Anaerolineaceae bacterium (assembly GCA_964652205.1). Lineage (GTDB taxonomy): Bacteria > Chloroflexota > Anaerolineae > Aggregatilineales > Phototrophicaceae > ZC4RG36. The sequence continues at coordinate 15,286 of CAZZAO010000038.1, forward strand.
GCGCCGCCAGCGCCAGCACGATCTGAATCGACATATCTTCACGACCGCCGAACGCGCCGCCGATGGCCGGGTAAATGATGCGGACTTCGGCCTCTTCCAGACCGAGCGCGTGCGAGACCTGCTCGCGGTCTTCGTGCGCGTCCTGCCCGGCGACGATAACCGCCACGCGGCCCTGCTCGTCGATGTAGCCGAGTCCAGCTTCCGGCTGGAGATAGGCGTGTTCCTGATAGCCAGTCGAATATTCACCTTCGACCACGACATCGGCTGCCGCCCAACCGGCATCCATCTCACCGGTGCGGATACGATAGTGCGCGATCAGGTTGCCCGGATAGTTGGGGATCAACTGCGGCGCGCCGTCGGCCATCGCCGCGAAGGGGTCGAACAGGCCGGGCAAGTCGTCGTAAGTGACCTGAATCCTGGCTGCCGCGTCGGCGGCCAGCGCCTCAGTCTCAGCGATGACCACGGCGAGATAGTCGGCGTAGCAGCGGACGGTGTCGGCATTCGGGTTGCTGCTGCCGGGGCCGCACAGCACCGGCTGATCCTTCATCACCAGCCCGTATTCGTTGTGCGGGACATCTTTGGCCGTCAGGATGCGAACGACGCCGGGGAGCGCTTCAGCCGCGGTCGTATCGACGGCCAGCACTCGCGCGTGGGGGCGGTCGCTGAAGCGGATTTTCATCCACAGTTGACCGTCCATATCGATGTCACCGGGATACTGCGCGTCGCCTGTTACCTTGCCGACGCCGTCGATGCGAAGAAGATTTTGCCCAATTGCTACAGTCTGTTCAGCGACCACAGTCTTTCCTCAAATACCCTATTTGCCCTCACCCTCGACCTCTGGTTAGGCTCGCTCGCCCGGCAGGAGAGGGGAGAAAGTGCAGGCTGCTGCTTCTGATTGCGGAAGTCGAAATGCTCACTCATGACGTGTTACGGCGTGACCAACTCGGCTGGCTCGGCGGCAGTCGCCTGCGTGCCGAGGCGCTGCGCTTCGTGCAGGAAGATGCGCCGCAGGATGGCGACGGCAGTGGCATAGGTCGATTCGACGCCGGCATAACTCAGGTTGCCCGCGCCGAGATTCTTGCCCTTGCTCAAGGGCGTGTCTGACGCATAGTGCAGAAAGCCGATGTCAAACGGCGCGCCGTGCAGAGTGACGATCTCGTTCTGCGGGTGGCGGAGCGGACGCACAGCCTCATAGATCGACGACAGGTACGGCCCGGCTTCCATCTCGATGTCGGTGTAGCCTTCGTGATAAAAGACGCTCATGTAGCGCGGGTTTTGCAGGAACGTGCCGAGCGAGCTGATCGCCTTCTGATTATCGAGCACCATGCCGAAGGTCATGTAGGGCGCAACGTCGGTCGCCTGAAAACAGTTGTTGAACAGGTAGGTGTTCTTCGAGTGTTCGTCGTGGACGACGTTGGGAATGGTCACGTCGCCGACGCGCCCATTGAGCGTCGCCGCCTTGCCCATGACGTAGACGCCGAGCAGGCGGCTGACACGCTCGGTCAGGCGGGCGAGGATTTCGTAGGCCGCCAGACCAAGCGGATAGTCGATATTGATGATGAGCGCTTCGCTGTGCGCCAGCGCCGCGACGTCGAGGCCGGGCGTCAGGCGGGCATCGAGCCATTCAGGGCGCAGTTTCGCCACCTCGATAATCTGCGTCTCAATCTCGAAGCCGTGGCGACTCGGCACGCGGTGGATGCCGATAGCGCTTTCGTCGTCGAGGATTTGCTGGAACGGGCCATTACCACTCTCAGCCAGATACTTTTTCAGCACGTAGTAGTAGAAGTTGTCGAGGTCGCCGGGGCGCTTATTCTGCTCAATCGTGTTGTATTCGGCCAGCAGCGATTCGTGGCCGCGCTTCTTGATGAACTGGGTCAGCGCAGCTTCTTCGCGGCGGGGAAAGCCAGTCAGCAGATTCGCCAGTGAGTGGGTGTTGCTGGAGACGAAGTAGACCGGGCGCTGACCGATGTCAACGATGCCATCCATCGCCGTCTGAAGCTCCGACCACCACGATGCCGTCCCGCGCCGGTAATCGGCCAGCGAGCCAGCGATCAGACGCAGGCCGAACTGTTTGCGCGACTGCGACATCCTGAGCAGCGTGGCGATGAAGCGCCCGCCCCAGATGATCTCCAGCCGCTGCAAATCTGCCCGGTCGATCTGGAGCGCGTTCGAGAGCATGGTCAGCTCGCCTTCGGTCAGCGGGCTGCGGCGCTCGGCGTTCTGCGCCAGAAAGAGTCGGGCGACTTCGCCCTGAAGCAGCGCGTGGAGCTTGTTCCACTCGATCTGGTAGGCGGTCAGCATCGGAATCAGGTCATCAATATCGGAGCGGCTGGCGATAAAAACCGCCAGCGTATGATCGCCGTCGAAGTGCGAGCGGCGGCGGCGACCGGGCGCGGAGACGCGCTCCCAGTCTGTCACCGGGTAGCCCGCGTCGAGGAACGATTTTTCGACCTGACCGAGCAGGACGTAATCGACTTCGGTGATGACGGCGGGCAGGCGCAGGCTGCTGTAGACCAGCGCCGAGGTATCCGGCATCGGGTCGCGCGCCTTGACGTGCATCGACGATTCCATGCCCATGTGCGTCTCGACCAGTGTTTCGATTTGAATCGTGTGAGTCGAGCGCAGCAGCGAATAGTAGGTGCGCATGTACAGCTCGATCTCTTCCGTGCCTGTCTTGGGTACCGTGCGATCCATGCGGCCCCCTTCCCTATCTTCCAGTCACTCATAACAGGCGGGAAATCCACCTGCGCGATGACACGACTTACTTACTGATTACGCATCTGCCGATTGATCTTCTGCTGACGCTTCTTCTGTTCGAGACGATCCTTGAGCATCGCTTCACGCTCCTTAATGAGGTCGGTTTCGCTCACGCGCATCTTCGACCGAGGGGCGAAAACGGCGACAATCGCCGCCGCAATACAGCCGAGGATGACGAAGACAACCCCCGTGAAGACGAGCTGCATTTGCAATTTTGGCAGCTCAGTCCCGTGGAACCGGGGAATGAGCTGGCGGGCAATGGCCTGCGCGCCGGGCGCGAGGAACCAGGCAATTGCGCCGAGCGCAATAATCATCAGGAAGCCGAACACCGGCCAGTAACGGCGAATGCCACTGTTGTTACGCGCCTGCGGAAAGCCCATCGTCTATCCCCCTGATACTTATGGTACACCCAGGTGTGATGCCCGCTCGAACGCCTCGACGATCTTATAATAGCCGGTACAGCGGCACAGGTTGCCGGTGATACTCTGCCGAATTTGATCGGCGGTCGGCTCCGGTTTTTCTTCGAGCAGCTTCGCGCCTGCCATCAGGAAGCCAGGCGTACAGTAGCCACACTGCACCGCGCCGCACTCGACGAAGGCTGTCTGGATCGGGTGAAGCTGGTCGTCGCCAGCCAGACCTTCGACCGTCACGATATCCGCGCCATGCGCGCGCGGCGCGGCCACCATGCAGGCCATGACTGCCGCGCCGTCAAGAAAGACAGTACAGGCGCCGCACTCACCTTCGGCGCAGCCTTCCTTCGTCCCGGTCAGGTGGACGTCCTCACGCAGGAAACGCAGCAGCGTCTTATCGTAGCCGGTCGGGACAGCGTAAGTCTGACCGTTGATGGTCGTAACAATGGGCTGGCCGTCGTGATGCGTCTGCGCTGTCGTCAGGCCGTGGGCGGTATGCGCCTCGTCCGGCCCCCAGAGCATCGCCGGTTCACGCGGAATCGCCGCCTGCTCGCTGGCCGCCAGCGTCCTGAGCGCCCGCGCCACCAGCACGCGCGTCATCTCGCTGCGATATTCGGCGCTGCTGCGGACGTCGGCAATCGGCTTAACGCCGGCAGCAGCCAGCCGCGCCGCCGCGTCGATCCGCTCCGGCGTCAGCGGCCCGCCGACGAGCGCGGCCTCAGCATCCGGCGCGCGAACAACGGTCGGGGCGACGCAGCCGAGCGTGATAACCGCGCGGCTGACGCTGTCGCCGTCGAGCGCGATCATCGCCGTGACGTTAATGACCGAGATAGCCTGCGCTCGACGCAGACCGAGCTTGATGAAGATACCGCGCTCATTGGGCTGGAGCGCCCTGAAGCTGACCTCAGTCAGCAGCTCATCTGGCTCCATGACCGAGCGACGCAGGCCGGTATAAAACTCGCGCAGCCGGACGACGCGCTCGCCGCGCTTCGAGACCAGCGTCACTTCCGCGTCGAGGGCGATCAAAGGGCTGATCGTGTCGTTAGCCGGTGAGGCGGTAATCAGGTTCCCGCCGACCGTCGCCCGGTTACGAATCTGCGGCGCGCCGACTTCCCAGCACGCCTGCGCCAGCGGCAGCGCCCGCTCGACGATCAGCGCGCTGCCGACCACATGGTTATGCGTGACGAGCGCACCCAGTCGGATGCGCTCGCCGTCGAATGTGATCTGATCCAGACCGGGGACGCGCGTGATGTCGATCAGCGCGTCGAGGCCCGGTCGCTGCCCCCGCTCAATTTCGAGCAGGATGTCGGTTCCCCCGGCAATGACCCGCGCGCGCTCGCGGTGAACGTTCAGGTATTCCAGTGCTTCGTTCAGCGTCGTTACGCTGTAGTAGTTGTCCCACATGCCCGCGTCTGTCCTCGGCTCAATTATGTCCCGCTCGTTCCTAAAGGGATTATTCCCTGATGAAATCTCCTGCGGAAAGCTGTCACTAATTTTTGTAACCGTCACGGCTTAGGCGAAGGATTCCTGTTATTTTACCATTTCAGGCTCAATTAACCAAACGCTCTGGTCTTATTCCGGCTCGATCTCCAGCACCGTGGTCGGATTGATGTTCATGACACGGGTCATGCCGTAGTCAGTCTCAACGACGCTGCGCCGATCCCAGGTATGGACGTGGCCGTGAAGCAGGTAGCGTGGCCGATACCAGTCCATGAACGTCAGAAACGCCCTGAAGCCGGTGTGCGTCGGGTCAGGCAGGTCGTGGATGCCGCGCGGCGGGGAATGGGCCACCAGCACGTCGAGGCCGCGTCCTCGGCGCCAGCGACGATAAAAGAGCCTCGGCCCCAGTTTAATGACCTTCTTCAGCATCTCGTACTCGGAATACTGGATGCTGCCGCGGTTATAGCTGATCGAGCCTTCCAGCCCGACGAAGGTCAGTCCCCTGTATTTCATCACCCGGTTATGCAGGTCTTCGCCGCCGGGCGGGCGCTCGTCGTAGCCCTCATCGTGATTGCCGCGCACGTAGAACAACGGGACGTTGAGGATCGACGTGATAAATTCCAGATAGTAGGCAGGCAGGTCGCCGCAGCTAATAATCAACTCAATGTCATGATAGCGCCGCCGCAAGTGCGCGGCGTTTTCCATCTGTTGAACCACGGTGTCACTGACACAGAGAATTTTCACTCGGAACCTGCATCAACCGTACAGCCTAGCTGGCATCTTAGAGGCTTGAAACCGTCTGACTCATTCAGGAGATAAAGTCGGGCCTGATGGATCAAGCCCTACGAAATTCTCCGCCGCGTTTTTCTCTCCTCGCCCTCCGAGCGCAGCGTCCCGAACAACTTGATCGTTCGGGAGCAACCGCAGGCCGCCAAGGGGACGGGGGTGAGGGCCAGCAGGGGCGAAAAATCGCACCCCTACGGAAGACCTGACCGCGCGCAGGTTATTTCAGGCTTCAGCGGCTTCGCCCATCCACTTCATCGGCTGGCCGGTTCCGCCGCGACGAGCCATGATGATTTCCGCCAGAATGCTGACGGCGATCTCACGCGGAGTCTCAGCCTGAATTTCCAGCCCAATCGGCGCGTGGACGCGCGTCAACTGCGCGTCGGTCAGGCCGCGTTCCTGCTGGAGCGCCCGAATCGTCAGCGCCCAGCGGCGGCGGCTGCCGATCAGGCCGATGTAGGGCGCGTCGGTCGCCAGCAGCGCCGGGATCAGGTTGATGTCAACAGGCAGGCCGCGCGTGACGGCGGCGATGAAAGTGCGCGAGTCGATGGTCACGCGCTCCGGCACTTCCGACGGCGCGCAGACGATGTATTGATCGAGTCCGGCGACGTAGTCGGGATTGCAGTAGGCTGCGCGATCATCAGAGAGGATGACGCGATAGCCGCCCCACTTGCCCAGCTCGGCCAGCGCCTTGCCGATATGTCCGCCGCCGATGACCAGCAGCGTCGGGGCGGTTTGCAGCGGCTCGATGAAAATCTGCGCGGTTCCGCCGCAAATTCCGGCATCGCCTGCGGCCAGATCGTTAAGGGTGTATGACGGCATCCGCGTTTTGCCGTCCCGGATCGACGCCAGCGCTTCCTGAATGACGCGCGACTCCATCGCGCCGCCGCCAATCGTGCCAACAATCGAGCCATCGGCGCGCACCAGCATCTTGCTGCCTTCGTGACGCGGCATCGATCCCTGAACGCTGATAATCGTTGCCAGCGCCGCCGCCTCACCGCGCTGCTGGATATCGAGAATCGCCGCATAAACGGCGCGCAGATCATCCATTCGTGCCGATCTCCACTGTCCCTACGATCAAGCCCTGAGCGGTATCCCCGCCAGATGAGGCCAGCCGGGCCTGCGATAGGGGGTCGTACAGGCCGAGCGCCAGCCGATACTGCCCCGGCGGAGCTTGCGACAAGTCTACCATAATTGTGTCTGACAGGGGGCCGCGCAGCCAGTTCCCCGGCGGCAGCGTATTGCCGCCGGGGCGGACGTCGGCCTGCGCGACTGTCTGACTGTCGCTGTTGAGAACGTGGACAAAGACTTTGTAATCGCCCTGCGCCGTGCCGTCCGATCCCCAGAGCAGATGGAGCGCCAGTTGATGCGTCTGCGGGTCAAGCTGCGGCGTCGCGCTGTAGAGCGCTGCGCCGTTCGGGAAGGTCGCCAGCGGCACGGTTGACGGCAGCGATGGGTCGTAGTCGGCGGCGAACAGCCAGTGATAGTAGGGCATGTAGTAACCGCCGGGTGTATCGGCGGCGATCTGAATAGCCATTGTCGGGCGCACCAGGGCCTTCGGAATCAGCGTAGCGATTTCCAGCCACGAGCCGGGCAGCGCCGGAATCACGCGCGTCCCGACCGGCGTTCCATCGACAGAGATCGCCAGTGTCCCGGCGTTGACCGGATGAATACGAGTCACCAGGACAAGATCGGTGTCCCCGCCGTCATCGCCGACGCGGAGCGTGAATGCCTCTTCGCCGTTGATATGCCGCCCGCCGTCCATGACGCGGCACGACGCCAGAATACAGCCGACGTAATCCATCTCGTAGACGTCGGTCGGGAAGCCGCCGAGACGCTGGCGGTTCGACCAGCGGTAGTTATCGGCACGCTCGGCGATCACGTCGGCCACGTCGAGCGCGGCCAGCGGCGCAGCAGCGCCGACGTAGGCGCGAATGCTCGGCTGAAGCGCGCCCTGCCGCGCGAGGTCAGCCGCCGTCCAATCCGGCTGGTAAATCCCCTGCGAGTCGGCGGCCAGGGCGACATTCTTCTGATTATCAAGCGTGACCGGGTAGAAGCCGAGGACAGTCTTATAGAGGTCGGTATCGGCCAGATAGCCGAGGCCGTAGCCGTGGCCGCGCCCATACGAGGCGATATAGTCCGGCCTCATGCGGACGAGGAACTGGGCCACCGCGCCGGGGCCATTGCGCCACCAGTCGGCAGCGCCCGGCGTCGTCAGGCCGACAATGTCGATGGTCGTCCGGTCGCCGACATAGCGCAGCGAGCCAGTATCATGGACGGCGACGACGGCGTTCGGCAGCGTATTGGCGTTGAGCCAGCGCGCCATCGCCAGCGGTTGCAGATAAACGTAATCGACATTCAGGGCATAGCTGCGCAGGAAGTCGAGCGCCGGGGGAAGCGAGAGCAGCGCCGCCAGCACCATCACGACCGCGCCGAGGCGGAAACCGCGAAGATTGACGCGCGTCGCGCCGAGCGCCGCCAGCGGAAAGACGACCGCGATCAGCGGCATCTGGTAGCGTTTGAAGTGCCAGAAAGCGGTATCGAGCGTGCTGATCGCCAGCGCAGTCCCGATCAGCCAGAGGACAACGACCGCGCCCGCCAGCCGCCAGTGTTTGCGCCAGAGCAGCGCGCCGAGGCCGACCAGCGCCAGAAGCGAGAGCAGGAAGGGGAAATAGACGCCTTCACGCGGGCTGATGCCGGCGCCGATTTCGAGCAGCATCTCACCCGCGTTTTGCAGCACGCGCATGACGACGTAATCGAGGTAGAAGGGGACGATGCCGAAGATCGACTTGGCGGCGTTGCCAGAAGCGACGAAGGAACCAGTCACGGCCCGGTTGACCAGCGGCTGGACGATAATCGCCAGCAGCGGCGCGAACAGCCATGGCAGGCGTCCCCAGCCGACGCGCGGCCCGCGCCAGAGACGCAGCGCCAGCGCGGCAACGACCAGCACGGTCAGGATCGCGCCTTCGGGACGAATCAGGGCGATCAGCTCGGCTCCGGCAATCGTCCAGCTCAGGCGGCGCGAAACGAAGGCGTAGAGCGTCAGCAGCGTGAACAGGACGACGAGGCCGGTTTCCATCCCGCTCATGAAGTGCCATGACACTGGCCCGCTGACCTCGAACAGCGCGGCAGTGAGCGCTGCCAGCCAGAACGGCGCTTCAAAGGTCAGCGCGAAGCGAAAGACGATCCAGCCGGAGAGCGCCAGCGCGACCGCGCCGAGGCCCATCGCCCAGATGCCGAGATTCAGGCCCTTGAAGCCGATCAGGTCGCCGACCGCCAGCAGGTAGGGATAGAGAAAGCTGGTCGCGCCCGACGTCGGCGGCAGGCCGGGATTGTAGACGTAGGGCTGACCGGCGGCGATCTGGTGGGCGTACTGGAAGTGAATGTAAACGTCGTCGAGCGGCATGGTGTACTGACCGCGCCCGGCAGCCAGCGAAGCCAGCGCGTAGGTCAGAAAAACGAGTCCGGCGAGGACGCAGCACAGCGTCCAGGCCACCAGCGCGCGCCGATGCGAAACGCTCGGTCGGTTGACGAGCGTCAGCGTGGTTCGGGCGGTCACAGCATCCCGCCGGGCAAGGCGCGGCGAGTACCCGCTCCAAACTGGCGTTTACGGATGCAAAAGCAGGTATGAGGCATCATGCCCTTACGAAAACAAGTGCGGCGCGCACCCTGCCCCCCTCGCCCTCTGAGAGAGGGGCTGAGCGTGAGGGCGTCTTTAACTGCTGTAGCCATTCGCAAACGTGTCGATCATCAAGCGCACGTCCGGGCCGAGCGGGTAGAGGATCGGGCAGGTCGCGCCGTTGGCGATGTATTCGCGCACTTTCGCCTTGACCTCGGCGGGAGAGCCGGACGCGGTAATCATCTGCACAACGTCATCGGGAACAAGGCGCATGGCTTCCTCGATCTGCTCCTCGGTCGCGGGCCACGTCAACACCTGGGCGATATCGTCGAGCAGTTCCTGCTTAACGCCAGACGCCTTCATAATGTGCGGCTGCTGGCCGAGATACTGCGTGACCAGCTTGCGCGCGCCGTCGAGCGCCTTCTTGCGATCCGAATCGACCGAGCAGACGACAAGCTGCGGTCGGTCGATCTGGTCGATGCTGCGCCCGGCTTTTTTCGCGCCCGCTTCAAGCTGCGCCACAGCGTTCTCATTGTAGCTCGGCGAGACGAGGTAATTGAGCACCGCGCCATCGGCGATCTCGCCGGTCAGGGCCATCATCTGCGGGCCGGTCGCGCCGATGTAGATCGGCACGTTGCGGGCTTCCTTGCGACCATGCACCACGTCCAGCTCAATATCGGTCAGATGGACAAATTCGCCGTGGAAGGTGACTCGCTTACGCGCCAGCAGGTCGCGGACGGTCGTGACCACTTCGCGCATCGCCAGCAGCGGCTTGCTCCGGTCGATGCCGACCTTCTGCGCCAGCGGGTCCCACCACGCGCCGATGCCGAGAATGATGCGATCCTGCGCTAGATCATCGAGCGTCAGGAAGGTCGAGGCGATGACGGCAGGATTGCGCGTCCAGTTATTGATGACGCCGGAGCCAATCTTGATCCGGCTGGTGGTGGCGGCAAAGGCGGCCATCGGCACAATGGCATCACGGACAAGGCGGCTTTCCGCCTGCCAGACGGCCTCGAAGCCGCGCGCCTCGGCGTACTGAACGTATTTGATGGCATCCTGAAGCGGGTGAGCGTCCTGCAAATAAAGGGCAACGCGGTCAGCCATTAAAGTTATTCTCCTGCTGGTTGGTCAGGGTACATTGAGCGGCGAGGTCTGCGCGTCCTTGCCGATGATTCGATAATAACGTTCAAGGTCGTCCGGCAGGTCGATATCGAGCGCCATTCGCTCCGAGGTAAAGGTTTTAACCGTTGCGCCCGCCGCCTGGGCCGCCAGCTTATGCCGCTCATAGCTGCCGGGGCCATAGGTGTAGGCGATCAACCCCGGCGGGCGGACGAGCATGGCATTCGTGCCGTCATTGTGCTGATCGGTCGCAATCACGACGGTCGCGCCAGCACGCCCCAGGTCGATCATCGCGCTGAGGTCATCCTCAGCGAGCAGCGGCAGGTCGGCGGGCAAAATCAGCACCGCCGACCCCTTCCAGCCAGCGACGACCTGCGTCGCCCGCATCAGGGCGCTGTTCAGCTCGAGGTGGCCGGATTCCTGAATGGTATGCGCGCCGAAATCGCGGGCGATAGCCAGGACTTTATTATCGCGGCTGATGACGAGCGTTCCGGCGACCTGCGGGACAGCGCGGACAGTTTGGAGCACATGGCGGAGCAGATTCTGAGCCAACTCGGCGCGCTGCTCCGGCGTCAGCACGGGCGCAAGCCGCGACTTGGCGCGCACCAGCGGCTTGACCGGGATAATTGCCCACAGACTCATATTAATGCCAGCTTTCGAGCCAATCGAGAATATCCCTCGCCAGGCGCGCCCGGTCGCCATCAGTCACCATCATCGTGTCAAACATTGTCGCCCGTGGCTCCGCGATCCGCAAGTCCGAGTCCTGTCGATCATATACGAAGCCATTGATCAGCGTGCCATAATAGCTGGCGACTGTCTGGGCCGACGAATCGAAACCGAGTTCCTGCATCAGCTTAGCAGCCGGCCCCTTGATGGCCGCGCCCGCGACAATCGGGCTGAGGGCAACGCGCGGAACGTCACGGCGCATGATCGCCGCGCGCATCCCCGGAACAGCGAGAATCGGCGCAATCGAGAGATAGGGATTCGACGGCCCGATCAGGATCGCGTCGGCCTCAGCGAGCGCCTGCGCGACCTGCGGCGACAGGGACGCCGCCTCAGCGCCCTGAAAGTGAATCGCCTTCAGAGTCGGCTGCCAGCGCAGGCGAACGAAATATTCCTGAAACGGCAGCGTCCCCTGCTCGACCGTCTCAATCATCGTCGAGACAGTGGCGTCGGTCATCGGCAAAAGCGCATGAAGGATGCCGAGCCTTTTTGTCAACCTGTGCGCGACTTCGGTCAGCGGGACGCCCTCACGCAGCCACAGCGAGCGCAGCAGATGAGTCGCCATATCGCGGTCGCCGACCATCAGCCACGGCTCCTCGCCATAGCGGCGGAGCGCGTCGAGCGTGTTGGTCGTCTCGCCAGTCACGCCCCAGCCCTTGAGCGGGTCGATCAGCCCGCCGAGCGTGTACATGACGGTGTCCATATCGGGGCAGACGCGCAGGCCGTAATGCCAGAAATCATCGCCGGTATTGACAATGACCGTCAGCGCGCCGGGGGGCAGAACTTGTGCCAGCCCGTGTGCCAGCCTGGCGCCGCCAACGCCGCCAACGAGGATCACGATTTTATTTAACGCCACAGCACGCTCGCTTCCAGGGGTTTTCGGGTTTTCGTCCGCGCCTCGTCAGCGTAGCCAACCGTCAGCAGCGCCTGAGCTTCCCAGTCGTCCGGTAAGTCAAGCTCGGCGCGAACGACATCCGGCACGAACAGCGGCGCGCACATCCAACAGGCTGCCAGCCCGGCCTCATGCGCCGCCAGCAGGAAATTGCCGCCCGCCATTGCCACGCTCTGCACCGCCATCACCCACTCATGGCGGGCGCGGCGCTCGTCGGGATAGCTGTCCATATCGACCATCGACAGGCAGAGGACGACCAAGACAGGCGCGCCGGTAAGGCGGCGATACGAGCGGCTGACATCGGCCTCGACCGCTTCAGGCGCGAGGCCGTCGGCTTCGAGGTCGCGGCGAAGCTGCGCGTTCATGGCCCGCGCCAGCCCAAGTCGGCGTTCGGCAGTTTCGACCACGGCGAAGCGCCACGGCTGGCGGTTATGAGTCGACGGCGACCAGAGCGCCGCGTCGAGCAGCGACTCGATCAGCGCGCGCGGAATCGGATCAGGCCGGTAGCGCCGGATCGAGCGGCGGGCGTAGATGGCTTCCATCGCCCTCATCCCCGGCCCCCGGTCAGGCCCGCTCGCTCGGCGGGTCGTGAGGCCGCCGCGCGGCACGAGCGAGGCCCTAACCACTTCGTCTCCCTCAAGGCGAGGGGAGAAAGCTTTGCGATTGGGGACTTATGTGGCAGCAGAGGCCAGTCTGGGACACCTGATAGAAACACCGTTGTTCCCGTGAACTTCACTTATAAGGTCTGCTGCACCCCCCGCCCTCGGGGCGGAGCGTCCCGAACAGCCTGATTGTTCGGGAGCAGCCGCAGGCCGCGCAGGGGCCGGGGATGAAGGCGCATTAGCGGAACAGGTCAGTTTCGAGCGGGCGGATCATGTCGCTGGCACGGCCCTCGACCTCCGGCCAGCGCAGGCCGCGCACCAGCACGACCGGAAGCCCCTCAGCCGCTTCGCCACTCAGCAGGTTCGCCGCCGACGCAATTTCATCGGCATAGGCCTGCACCGTGATCTTGAGGACGCGATTAAACAGGTCGGTCTGGCCGCGCATGTCAACCAGCGCCGGAAGCCCGGCGACGCCAATAGCGACAGCGGCGTTGCCCATACGGAACGGTCGGCCATGCGAGTCGCTGACGACGATGCCGACTTCGACGCCGGTCGCCTTGCGCAGCCGCTGGCGGATGGCCTGCGCCGAAGCGTCAGGGTCGAGCGGGAGCAGCAGCACGCCCTCATCGCCGCCCTCGACGTTCGACTGGTCGATGCCGGCGCTGGCCGAGACGAAGCCGAGCCGGTGGCGGACGATCAGCACGCCGGGAGCCTGACGAACGACCGCCACGCTCTCACCCAACACCAGCTCGACGATCCGTGGGTCTTTGCTGGTTTCCACTGCAAGTTGAAGCGCTTTCGGGCCGGGCGTGACGTCCGACAGGCGGACGAAGCGGCGCTCGGATTTGGAAATAATCTTCGACGTGACGGCCAGCGCGTCACCCGTCTGGAGCGTCAGCCCTGCCCGTTCGACCGCGTCGAGGATCAAACGCGGCAGGTCGTCTCCCGGCTGCACGAGCGGAATGCCCGGCAGCGCCATCAGTGTCATCGAAACGGTGTCCGTAGCTGAACCTTTACAGTCCGGTAATGCGAATACCGGAACCCTTGACGCCATACTTTTTGTTGATATAGAGCAGCACCGCCGTCAGCGATTCAGCGGCGACCGAGTTCGCCAGCGATCCGGCGTCGATGCCGCGCAGACCGGTCGCCTCGACCAGCTTGATGACGTCAGCTTTCGCCTCGGCGTCGTCGCCAGTCACGAGCACGTCACAGTCAATCTCGGTGTCCGGCTCGGCTATCTTCCCGGAGCTGATGTTGTGGAAGGCGCCGACCACGCGCACGCCGCTGCCGACCTGCTGCTGCGCTTCCTGCGCCGCCGACGTTCCCGGCGGGATAAAAACGGTACGCACCTTCGGCGGCTGAAGCGGCACAGCGATGTCGATCAGGATTTTGCCCGCGAGCTGCTCCTTAATGCCTTCAAGCGTATCGGCATGAGCGCTGTAGGGCACACTGAGGACGACAAAATCGGCCTTCTCAGCCGCGTCGGCGTTGCTCAGGCCGGTCATGAAGTCGTTGCCGAGCCGCTCATTGAGCGCTCTGGCGTGTTCAGCGGCGCGGGCGGCGTCGCGCGAACCGATGATGACGCGGTAGCCATTCAGCGCCCAGCGGAGCGCGAGGCCGGTTCCTTCTTTGCCAGTTCCGCCGACAACGGCAATCGTGACAATGGTGGGGCGATCAGTCATTTAACGAATCCTTCGCGGTGGGTTTCAGGCATCGAGAACCGCCTGAACATTGGCAGTATAGCGTGACCAAACCGACGGAGCCAACGCCAGCGCCTCGGCACTAATCGCCGCCTCATCGAGCGTGAGCAGCTTGCGGTCGCGCATCAGCACGCGCCCATCGACAATAGTGGTCGTGACCATCGACGACTCGAAGCCGAAGATGACGTGCCACGGCAGGTTGTCGGTCGTCAGCGGCGTAAACGGGTGGTAATCGATGAAGATCAGGTCAGCCTGCGCGCCTTCGCTCAACGCGCCGAGCCGCTGACCGGGGAAGAACGTCTCGGCCAGCCGCGCGTTGGTTTCCAGCGCCGCCCGCGCGATGACCGCTCCATTGGCGCGGCGCGGGTCGCGGCTCGTGACCTTGTGCAGGAAGTAGGCCGCTTTCCACTCTTCCCACATGGCGTTGGAAAAGCCGTCGTTGCCGAGGCAGACCCTGACTCCCTGCTCGATCATCGTGTCGAAGGCCATCGCGCCGACCGCGTTGTTCATATTCGAGCGCGGCTGATGCGTCACCCACGTTCCGGTTTGCGCCAGCAGCGCCCGTTCGGCTATGTCGATATGGATGCAGTGTGCCGCAATCGTCTTATCGCCCAGAATGCCGAAGTCGTTCAGCCGGGCGACAGCGCGCTTGCCCGAACGGCGCAGGCTGTCTTCAGGATCGGCCTCGTGTTCGGCAATATGGACGTGAAAGCCGGAGCCATCCGGCAGCGCGTCGGCACAGGCGCGGAGCGTATCGTCGTCGAGCGTCAGGCTGGCGTGCAGGCCGAAGGCCGCGCCAACGCGCGGACGCGCCTTGCTGGCCTCGATGAAGCGGACGTTTTCGGCAATGCCTTCTTCCGCTCTGGCTTTGCCATCGCGGTCGGTGACTTCGTAGCACAGCACCGCCCGCAGCCCGGCCTGATCGACAGCATCGGCGATGACATCAAGGCTGCCGTCGATAAAGTTCGGGCTGGCGTGATGGTCGATCAGCGTGGTCGTGCCGTGCTTGACGGCATCGACCAGCGAGACGAGCGCGCTCAGGCGAACGGCATCGCGGTCAAGCGCCTTGTCGAGCGGCCACCACAGCCGTTCGAGAATCTGCGGGAAGTCCTTCGGCGCGGGGCCGGGGATCGCCATACCACGCGCATAGGCGCCGTAGAAATGGGTATGGGCGCAGATATTTCCCGGCATGACATACTGCCCGCGCGCGTCGAGTGTCTCGATACTGGCGGGGCAGCGCTCGGTCAGGGCGCGCGTCGTACCGATGGCGCGGATGAGGCCGTCCTCGATAAAGAGCGCGCCATCGTCGAGAATGGCGTCGGGGGTGATGAGGGTCGCGTGGGTGATGAGCATGGAAATTCCAAAGGCATGAGTGACGAGTAATGAGTGATGAGTTTAATACAAAATTGGCGTCATGACTTCATTTGCTTCGACTCAGCACTCTGCTCGATTTGCCTGGTGACGGCTTAGCGTGACCCTTCCGATGTATTCACCGAGCGCCCGGTTGGCTTCCAGGGATCATTCGGGTCGAGTCCCCAACTGATGATGTGTTTGGGTGTAATGCGGAACATCGCAGCGTCGAACTGCGGGTTGACCGTCTCGCCGCCCACCCCGAACCGTTCAACTTCCCCACGGATCTCGACTCCGCGTACCGTCCAGGGAGAAACCGACGCAATGTCGTCAACGACCAAGGCGACGCGCGGGTTCTTCTTAACATCGCGCCATTTCTTGCGCTGCGCAAAATTGTGTCCACCGATATCAATCGTATCAGTCTCGGGGTTGTAGCGGAAACCCACTGGCACTACGTGCGGTTGTCCATTCGGGCCAACCGTGGCGATCCTCGCCAGGCGCTGGCTTTGCAGATACCTGATTTCTTCCGCTGTAAATACACCCATCATGCGCTCCTCTCATCCTGCTCATTGAATGGCTACGGTTTCGCTACAGGTTCCAGAATCACCATTGGAATGTCGCGCGTCGTTTTCTTGCGATAATCATCGAAGAAGGGCGCGCGGGCAACCAGTTGGGGCCACAACCGAGCTTTTTCGCCTGCCGTTGCCTGACGCGCGACCACGCTTCGGATCCGGTCGCCGACCTCAATTGTGACCTGCGGATTAGCCTGGAGATTCGCAAACCAGCCCGGATTTTTGTCCTGTCCGTTATTGGAGGCGATGATCACGTAGTTGTCTCCGTCGGTAATGTACATGACAGGCATTACGCGCTGCTGGCCGGTTTTGCGCCCCACGGTCGTCAGCAGGAGCAGCGGCATTCCCCGAAGCGATCCCATTGTTTTGCCACTACTGCGTCGATATAGAAAAATTTGCAGTTGGCTGAACAGCCTGAAAATCCATTTCATCATCCTGGCACATTCTCCTTCCGGCCCTATATCAATTAGCCGACTAAATGATCTTCAAATTAAAAACCGATCAGGGCTGTTCCTGTATTTCGCTTAGGTTAGACAAAGCCAGCATCAACAAACGTCGCAAGAGCGCGTGTTCGGTCAGGGTCATATTCGTGAGCATTCGGGTTTCTAAATGGTTCCAGAGGTCCAGAATCGACTGCTGCAACGCCCGCCCCTCCGGCGTTGCGCTGACACGCGATATCCGCCCGTCCACATCATCAGGGCGGCGTTTCACCAGCCCGGCTTTCTCCATTCGCTGAAGCGTCTTGGTCATCGTGGGTGGCTCGACGCACAGAGACGTCATCAGGTCTGACTGGGTGACGCCGTCCTCAATGGCTAAGTTTAAGAGCACAAGCTCCTGCCCGACGTGCAGACCGAGCTTGTTGAGTTCAGCTTCAGCCAAGTTTCGCTGTGCCTTACAAATCTGCGCAAGCAGCACACCAATGTTGTCTTCCCACGATACCATCGCCAGCCTCAAGTTTATTTGCCGACTAAACAATAGCACAGCTTACCCGGGTTTGCAAAGTCCTGGTTCACCGCCCGATTGAAAACTGGCCTATTACTCGCCGTCGAACGGGATGTTGATGGTCGTCGGGCCGCTGCGCCGCGCGATCTCGGCCTTGATGGCGCTGAGGATGGCATCGTCAGGCTGGCCTTCGTCCATCAGCAGCGAGTCGCCGCGCCGCTCCGGGTCGCTGACAAAATCGCCGCCGTCATAGAGAACCCGGAGATGCGCGCCCCGCCCGGTTTCCCGGCGTTCGGCGTCCCAGAAGCGGTCTGCGCGGACGCCGGAGTCGCGCAGCGCGTGAAAGATACGATCCACGTAATAATCATTTTTGCTGTAGAGATCGACGATCTCGCGCGCCACCACGAATCGATCCCAGGTGGTGTAAATGAAGCTGACTGGACGCCGGGTGGCGTTGCGAACCGGCGGCAGCTTATCCATCAGCGGCCCCAGACCGATGCGGTAGTAGACCTCGCTGGCGCGCCGGTGGCTCGTTTCCGCTGGCAGCAGGTCACGGCGATAGGCCAGCTCATGACCGGTCCGCTCGGCGAAATAGCGAATCGTCCCGCTTTCAGCCCCAAACGGGGAGCCGCTCAGGAAAAAGGCCAGATACTCGAAGTAGACGCCGCGCGCCAGCCGCGCCTGCGGAATCCGATACCAGTGTCCGTCGCGCGCGGCGATCAGGTCGCGCTTGCGGTTGATGACGCCGACGAGGACGCGATCTTCAGGCTCCACAGAACACCAGAGCCGAGCAAAAAGGACTGAGGACTGAGAGCCGAGGACTGAGTGAAAAAGCAGAAAGGCCGATGGCAGGATCAATCGGTATTTCTGCTTTTTCTCGGCTCTCGGCGCTGGTTTCTCGGTTCTTCACGCTAGGCTTTGCTAAGTTCGGCCTCGCGGAGCGCGTTGAGTCGGGCGTCGATTTCCTGCACGCGCGCCTGATGCGCCTGCCACCAGGCCGGGTCGCGCTGGGCGTCCAGTTCTTCGACCGTCTTGCCCTGCTGCTCAACCCAGGTGTAATACTTGAGGTTGTGCCAGCGCTCGCGGTTGAGTTGCGTGCCTTCGCCGATCCAGTCCGTTCTCACGCCGTGGAAAATGCCTTCGACGCGGCCCACCGACGCGGCCTCGTCCAGCCTGCCGAACTTCGCGGCCATATCATTCATGACCGAGTGATAGCGGTCGAGCGAGTCGGTCGCCACAGTAACGACCAGATCATCCTTGCCCATGCCGTAGAACTTGACCGTCTTGATCGCGCCAAGGATATTGCAGATGCCGCTGATGCCGAACAGCGTCGCCATGCGCTCGACCGTCGCCGGATCAATGCCGTAGCGCCTGACCAGCGTTTCCTGACCGCCCTGCTCGGCCAGCAGTTGCAGGCCCTTCTTGCTGTCCCAGTCGTCGATACACATGATGGCGTCCATATTGAGGACGTTGTGAATCCAGGTCACGTGCTTGTCGCCGATTCCCTGAATATCGTGGCTGCCGTAGCCGTTGTTATAGAGCGTCGGGCATTGAGTCGGCTCAAGGCCGACGTGCTTGCAGCCGTCGAACAACTGCTTGAGCCGGTCGGCGGCGGCGTTAGTTCCACCACTGCCCATCGCGCCGACCCAGGCAGACACTTTGCCGGAGCCGATGCCCTGCTGTGCCAGTTGACCGGCCAGCTCGGCAGCCGTGTTGCCGGTGACGTGGTAATGGAAACGATAGTTCCCCATCTGCTCGAACTGATTGAGGATGCGAATGTTCGGGTCGCTGGCGCGCAGACGGTGGGTCTCGTCGTAGATTTCCTTGACGTTGCTCTCCGAGCCGGGCGTCTTGATGATTTCCGCGCCGTAGCTGCGGATCATCTCGAAGCGCTCGCGGCTCATGTTCTCCGGCAGGACGACGTAGCTGCGGCAGCCCATCCGTCCGCCAACCCACGCGCCGCCGATACCGTAATTGCCGGTTGACGGCCAGACAAATATATTGACCTTCGGATCGACTTCGCCGAACAACTCCTGTTCAAGCAGCACCGAATAAGCCGCGCCGACCTTGTGACTGCCGGACGGGAACTCGCGCCCATAGAGCACGGCAATCGGCGTCTCGACGCCGGTCAGCTCCGGCGGCAAGACGATGTGATAAATCTGGTCGTCGCCGTCGCGCCAGGTAATGTTGAACAGGTTGATCGGGTCGAGCGGGTTTTCCCTGCGCGCCTTGAGCGCCTTCGCGCGAATGGCAGGGTCGATCTTGCTCGGATGGAGCATTTCTTCAAAGGTCGGGCCGGTAATCATAGCAACTCCGTTTATTCGGTAACGCTGTCGTCGTCCAACAGCAGATTCTGTTCGAGGCCGCGCATCTGGTTGTAGGCGTCGTCGCGGCGCTCGGCAAGCTGGCGGTAATGATGAAATTCCTCGCTCGGCATGTTCTCAGTCGCGCCAGCGTAGCGCATAATCAGGGCGTCGATTTCCTCGTCGAGCGCCTCATACAGCTCGACGATCTGGCGATAAGCCTGGATCTGTTCGAGCACGTCCTGCTGGTTATCCACCATACTCGCCATCTCCCTGTGCCTCAAGTTCCTTCGACGGAAGCGGCGGAGCGCCGGTCGCGGCGTTACGGGCCGTCAGCGCAGCCCGGTCGCTGTTGGCGGTCGATGCCACCACATACAGCGGCC
>CAZZAO010000038.1:34955-41061 GCA_964652205.1 uncultured Anaerolineaceae bacterium
GATGGTCGTCGCCTGCCCGCCGAAGAAGTGGACACCGGCGACGATCCGCAAAATCGCCACAATCGGGATGCCGAGCAGCGCGGCGACGCCCAGCACGAGGCTGACGTAGATCATGATCTGGAGCGGGAAATAGGAGAAGCTGGTGATGGCGTCGAGGGCGAAGCGCAGCATCTTGCTGAACGGGTAATGCGTCACGCCGGAGTAGCGTTCCTGCCGCTCGTAGCGGACGCCGGTCTGCTTGAACCCGACCCAACTGGTCATGCCGCGGATGAAGCGGTTATGCTCGCGCATGTCGCGCAGCACCTGGACAACTTTTTCGTCCATCAGCCGGAAGTCGCCGGTATCAACCGGGATATCGACATCGGTGATTCGGTAGATGACGCGGTAAAACAGCTTGGCCGTGAAGAGCTTGAACCAGCTTTCGCCCTTGCGCGAGGCACGGACGGCGTAGACAACCTGAAAGCCAGCCTTCCAGCGCTCGATCATTTCGAGGATCAATTCGGGCGGGTCTTGCAGGTCGGCGTCAATCAGGACGACGGCGTGACCGGTCGAGTAGTCCATGCCCGCCGTAACCGCGGTCTGATGGCCGAAGTTGCGAGCAAAGTGAATCACCTTGACGCGCGAATCCTGCTCGGCCAGCGCGTCCATCATCTCCATCGAGCGGTCACGACTGCCATCGTTGACCAGCACCAGCTCCCACGGCTCGCCAGTCGCGTTCATGACTTCGGTGATGCGCGTGTAGAGGACATCGAGGTTGCCCTCTTCATTGTAGACGGGCGCGACGATGGAATACTGCGGGCGGTCAGTCATTTTGCCTCAATCGTAATGCCTGGCGAATGGCCGTCAGGTCGGGCGGGACGCGCAAACCGCCGCTGACGGACTGCTGCGCGCGCCGGACATCCTTCAGACCGCTGCCGGTCAGCAGCAGCAGAACGTGGTCATCAGGATGTATAACCCCCAATTCTACAGCACGTCGCGCTCCGGCGTAAACTGCCGCGCTCGACGGCTCGGCAAAGACGCCGGTGAGCCGCGCCACCTGAGGGATACTGGCAATAATCGCCTCATCAGCGACGGCGATCAGCGCGCCGTTCGTCTCGCGGACGGCGCGGAGCGCTCTGGCGCGGTCGCGCGGCAGCCCGGCGGAGATGCTGTCGGCAATCGTCGAAACCTCGACCGGCTGCATAGCGCGGGCATCCATGCCGGTTTCCCAGGCATGGACGAGCGGAGAACTCCCCTGAGCCTGGACACCGATCAGGCGCGGAATCCGCTCGATCCAGCCGAGCCTGTAGAGATCGGTAAAGCCCTTGTGGACTCCGGCGATGATATTGCCGTCGCCGACGCTGACGACGACCACGTCCGGCGCGTCCCAGTCGAGCGCTTCGGCGATCTCGAAGGCAACCGTTTTCTTGCCTTCGACGGTGAAGGGATTCATGCCGGTGTTGCGGCAGTACCAGCCCTCGGATTCGCACATCGCCACGCACAGATCGAAGGCGACATCGTAGCTATCCTCGACCAGCAGCACGGTCGCGCCATAGACGAGCAACTGCGCGATCTTGGCTTCGGGCGCGGACGCCGGGACGAAGATGATCGTCTCGATCCGTTCTTTGCCAACCGACGCGCCGACTCCCGCCAGCGCCGCCGCCGCGTTGCCGGTGCTGGCGGTGCTGACGATGCGAATCCCCTGCTCCAGCGCGCGAGCGACGACCAGCGCGCTGGCGCGGTCTTTGAGCGAGCCGGTCGGGTTTGCGCCGTCATCCTTGGCCGACGCCTGCCGGACGCCGAGATCAACAGCCAGTCGCGGCGCGTGGTAGAGCGGCGTCCCGCCGACACGCAGCGGCGGCACTTCGCTGTCCGCGCCGAGCGGCAGCAGGTCGCGGTAGCGCCACATCGACGGCTCATAGCTGGCCGAGATGAAGTCGCGGTCGAGCATCGTCCTGAGCCTGTCGTAGTCAAACAGCACATCGAGCGTCCCGACCGGGCCGCAGACCGGGCAGGTGTAAGTGACTTCATCGGGCGTATAGCGGCGACCACAAACCGAACACTGAAGCGTTTTAATCTCGGCCATATTTATCCTGGGATAAGGCGCGTACCGGCCTCGCCGCGCAAGGCACGGGCGAGGTTGGGCGGGTCAGTGATGATCGCCTGCGGGCCGCCATTGCCGACGAATTCAATCGCGGCTTCGACCTTCGGCAGCATACTGCCAACGCCAAAATGGCCTTCGCTCATGTACTGGCGAGCTTCCTGAAGCGTGAGCTGATCGAGCACGCGCTGATTCGGCTGATTGAAATTGAGCGCAACCTTCTCGACGCCGGTCGAGATCATCAGCAGGTCGGCGCGCAGATTCTGCGCCAGCAGGCTGCTGGCGCGGTCTTTGTCGATCACGGCAAACGTCCCCCTGAGGTTGCCCTGTTCGTCGCGGACAACCGGGATGCCGCCGCCGCCGGTACAGATCACCGTGTAGTCGTTGACGATCAACATGCGAATGGCGTTGATCTCATGGATGACACGCGGTTTGGGCGAAGCGACGACGCGCCGCCAGCCACGACCGGAGTCCTCGATGACGCTCCAGCCCTCGGACTCATATTTACGCGCTTCGTCTTCGGTCATGAAGCCGCCGATGGGTTTGGTCGGCTTCTCGAAGGCCGGGTCGTCGGCATCAACCTGCACCTGGGTAATGACGGTCGTGATGGTCTTGTTCAGGCCATGCTTCCGCAGCGCGTTATCGAGCGACTGCTGGAGCATATAGCCGATGCTGCCCTGGGTATCCGCGCCGATCAGGTCGAGCGGGACGGTGTGGACTTCGCGCGAGGCCAGCTCGGCGCGACGCAGGATGTAGCCGACCTGCGGGCCATTGCCGTGCGTGACGACGACCGCCCAGCCATCGGCGATCATCTGCGCGAGGAAAGTACAGGTCTGGTGGACGGCATCCCACTGATGCTGGACGTCCGGCTGTTTCGGGTCTTGAATGAGACTGTTGCCGCCGATGGCGACGACTGCAAGTTTACCGACCATCTGTGTTAGCTTTCTTTAGAAAGAATATGCTCAAGTTGCTGAACCAGAATGGGAATATCCTGCACGGCTGTATCCCACACCATTCCCCAGTTAATGCGAGTGTACCCGTGAATGAGTCGGTTTCGCATCCCAATAATTTTTGACCATGCTATCTCCGAATGTTGCGCCTGAAATTCACCGCTTACGCGACTGGTTGCTTCCCCCACAATTTCTATTGAACGAAGGATAGCATCGCCCAACAGGTAATCGTTGCGCACCAAGTCATCCGGCGTATTTCCGTCTACACGCCGCTGAGTCCGCCTCGCGTAATCCAGCATATCATTCAGCAACGCCTGATCGTTCTCGTTCATATAATGTAACTGCCTGCTGGAGGACTTTCTGCACAAAATGCAGGCTCAATTCCTCTACCGTCAATACTTCCGTCTTTCGTCCCCAAAGAGGTGCAAGCTCATCGCCCCAAACATAATAATCCCAACCTGGATGATAGTCGGGGGCAATTTCAACCAGAATATCTATGTCGCTGGGGTCATCGCCCCCCTCGCGGAAATCATCGCGCAGGACAGAGCCAAAGACGGCCAGCTTCAGCAGGTGATGGCGTTCAACAAAATCAAGCAGCGCCGCTTCGACCGCAGGATCGTCAAGCCGCAGCCGCGCGCGCAAACGCTGGTCAACTGGCATTAGCGTCGGCATGGCTCAATGTCTGACTGTTTCAGGTCTTGGATGCGGTTATTGCCGCCAATGGCGACGACTGCAAGCTTACCGACCATATAGTTATATTTCTCCTCACGCGACATCGATAAGTAGACAAAGATTACTCTGGCGGCCAGGAGAACCTATAAATCGAGCGATCATAATAAACTCGTTTTAGCCATAGAACATCTTCGTTCCATCGCTCTAACGCCCCTGACATTCGATCATCATTTCGATGCACTCTTATTAGGTGATTCACGATATAAGAGGCAACATCTTTAAGCCCCATTTCGCCAACCGCTCGCCTAAGCGAATCGTGCCGTTCATCAATTGTCGTTTCCGAAGCGACGTTATACCCGAAGCGCCGTTTTAATTCAGATTGTTCGGCCCAATCGTTATCTCGACGCCCACTACTGCTGCCGGGCCAATATTGTTTGGGCCACTCAAACCCAATGCTAGCCAAGAATTGTAGTCCTTCGTGCTGGCGAATTACCTTTAGGTGAGCGCTATGATATGGGGTAGGTTCAGAGAATTGAGCCAAACTAAGGAAGAAATCCTCCTGAGATATAACGACAATATTCTTATTCTTTGAAGCGCGTGGCAAAAGAAAACGCAGGAAATCTTGATTAAAGTTGGTACGTCCTACTATTACACAGTCAAGTCTACTAACTTTCTCCTCGGCATATCGGTATTTTTCATCTGAGGAGAAGCGGCTGTGATTACCCAACCTAAAAACATCAGTATCTTGTATATAAAGCTGCTCCCAGTCTAAAGCTAGCAATTTCTTTATGAATACAGCATCCATGAGAGTAAAATATTCCTGTAGTTCACTCATAACTACTGGCCCTTCTCCCGTCGAAAAAACTCTTCGATCACCCCAAATCGGAATCCAATACTGATACATACGAGTCCTGCGACGTACAAGGTTTATTGGTTCGTTCTCCATTTGACTCCCTCTCAGACCTTGGGGCAGAAGTTCAAACCTTCTAATCCCAAACTAATACCTATTACCACATTATTAACACTGGAGCATCTTCCTGAATCTATTAGTAAACCTCAGCCTCACAGTGTAGCAGAGCTGTCAAAACCACAGTGAGGGATGCCATAATAACACTCCTTCTGAAATGGACTGAGGAAACCCGGCATTTTTGATCCGCCTCGCGGCCCAGCAGGTTTGAAGTTCGTTCATATCTAATAATGTTACGTGGACGTTCGTCTCGAATTCGGCCAGCCTATCGAGGTCGCCATCGGGACGGGAGTCATTGCGCAGCGCCAACCGGCGAATTGGGTACCCTTACGACAATGCCTCAAGCTGGTAGAGCATCTTCAGCATTGGGCAGAGGCATCCCTTCTGCCCAATGCTCAAACGGGTTTTTTCGTCTACGCCCTAGCGCATCGTCAGCGCCATGGCGGCCTTCTCGACATGCAGGCGATTTTCAGCCTCGTCGTAGACGATGCTGTTGGGGCCGTCGATGACGCTGTCGGTCACTTCGATGTTGCGGTCGGCGGGCAGGCAGTGCATGTAGTAGGCGTTGTTGGTCAGCGCCATACGGCGGTCGTCGGTGATCCAGTCGGTGTACTTCTTGCCGATGACTGACGACTCGTTCTTGTCCTCGGTCGTCATCCAGCAGCCCCAGCTCTTGGGATAGACGATGTCCGCGCCCTTGAAGCCGGCGTCGAAGTCGTCCAGCATCTCGAATGAGCCGCCGCTTTTCTTCGCGTTCTCGCGCGACTGATCGACGATCTGCGGCATCAGGCCGAATTCCGGCGGCGCCGTCATACGGACGTTCATGCCGAAGCGCGTCATCATCAGGATCAGGCTCTGCGGGACCGAGAGCGGCTTCTGATAGCTGGACGCATAGGCGTAGCTGACGTTGATCGTCTTGCCGCGCAGGTTGCGACCAAAGCGCTCCATGATCGTCATCAGGTCGGCGAGAATCTGGAAGGGATGATAG
The DNA here is from genome assembly GCA_964652205.1 of uncultured Anaerolineaceae bacterium. Taxonomy (GTDB): domain Bacteria; phylum Chloroflexota; class Anaerolineae; order Aggregatilineales; family Phototrophicaceae; genus ZC4RG36. The sequence continues at coordinate 40,613 of CAZZAO010000038.1, forward strand.
ATGTCGTCCTGCATATTGAGCACGGGGACGCGGCTGGCTTTCGCCACCTCGTTGATGTACTGATTGCCGAACTTCCAGTCGCACTGGCGGATGGCGATGCCGTCAGCGTAACGCCCGATGATCTCGCCAATTTCCTTCGCCGTGTCGCCGTGGCTGATCTGGGTCGTCTCGCTGTCGATGAACATAGCGTGGCCGCCAAGCTGAGCCATGCCCGCCTCAAAACTGGCGCGAGTGCGGGTGCTGGTGAAGAAGAAGAGCATTGCCAGCACCTTATCGCGCAGGATCGGGTGCGCTTCGCCCGTGGCGCGTTTGCGCTTCAAGTCCCAGGCGACATCGAGCAGCGTCTCGATTTCGTCGCGTGTCCAGTCAAGTTCCGGGGCGATTGTGTCACGTCCGCGCAGGTCAGTTTGCATGGAAAAGGCTCCTTGAGGGTCGGCTGTATAAAGGGT
>CAZZAO010000039.1:0-30748 GCA_964652205.1 uncultured Anaerolineaceae bacterium
ACGTTTCAATTTTGGCTTGAGACCGTTCATGTCTAAACTTGGTGCCTATGGGGCGCGACTTTTTACGCCCGCCGCAAGGGTTCACGCGCACCGGAAAACGAAGCGCCCGCGAGAATTCGCGGGCGCTCTTTATCACTTAAGACTCCTGCCATGCCGTGTGTGCGGTGTTTTGAACCTGCTTTCGCAGGATGGAAGTCCTCCTGAAGTCCGGGTCTTGGCCGAAGCCTATCACCTTTCCCTCAGATGGCGACTCCCGTTTTTTGGGTGTTGGCTCAAAACGGTGGGCGCAACATCACGAACACGGCAGGTTGCAGCCTGTTATACCAGCCAGCTTTGCGACTGTAAAGAGTCAGTTGATGAGGGTCGGCTGAAGGGTCTGTAAGGGAAACCGAGCGCGGCTTCCCTCACCCCCGGCCTCTGGTTAGGCCCGCTCGCCCTGCGGTCGAGATGCCGCTGCGCGGCACGAGCGAGGCCCTAACCACTTCGTCTCCCGTAGCACGAATAGTAACGGGAAAGGCGACAGGCAGCCGCTAAGCCTTTTCCGGCTTTTCGACCGGCACGACGCGGATGTGCAGTTCCTCAAGCTGGCGCGGCTCGGCCTCGGAAGGCGCGTGCGCCATCGCGTCCGAGCCAGTCTGCGTCTTGGGGAAAGCGATCACCTCGCGGATATTCGGTTCTCCGGCCAGCACCATCACCAGACGGTCGATGCCGCTGGCGATGCCGCCGTGCGGCGGCGTGCCGTACTCGAAGGCTTCGAGCATGTGGCCGAACTGCTCTTTGGCGTGTTCCAGCGTCAGGCCGATGAGCGGGAAAATCTTTTCCTGAATCTCGCGGTCATGAATACGGATGCTGCCGCCCGCAACTTCATAGCCGTTGCAGGCCAGATCATACTGCGAACCGCGCGCCGCGCCGGGATCAGTGTCAAGCAGCGGGATGTCGTCGGGATGCGGCAGCGTGAACAGGTGCTGCGACGGGTCCCAACGCTTCTCTTCCTCGTTCCAGTAAAACATTGGGAAGTCAATGATCCAGCAAAAGGCGAGAACGTTCGGATCAGTCAGGTTGAGGCGCTGTGCCAGTTCGCGGCGCAGCGCGTCGATAACCAGATAGACGATCTCGCGCGTGTCCGACATGAACAGCAGCAGGTCGCCCGGCTCGACGCTAATACGCTCGAACAACTCAGCCTTCTGGTCGATGGTGAAGAACTTGCCGACCGGCCCCTTGACCTCGTCGTTGAGATCGGCGGGAACCGCCATCCAGGCGAGACCCTTCGCGCCCTGCGCCCGCACCAGCGTCTCCAGTTCTTCGGTGACTTTTCGGAGCGCGGTTCCGCTGTAGGCCGCGCCCATACCGGGCGCGCGAATCACCTTGACCGGCTTGCCAGCGGCGACATTATTGACGAACACCGGGAAGGCGCTCCTGCCTGCCAGATCGCTGATGTCCCACGCCTGAAGATCGTAACGGATGTCCGGCTTATCGGAGCCGTACTTCTCCATGGCATCCTGATACTTGATGCGCGGGAACGGCTTGTAGATCGGCGTCTTGCCTGCGACTTTCTCGGCCAGCTCGATCATCAGCCCTTCGATCAGATCCATGATGTCTTCGCGCTGGACGAAGCTCATTTCGAGGTCAAGCTGGGTGAATTCCGGCTGACGGTCGCCGCGCAGGTCTTCGTCCCGAAAACAGCGGGCGATCTGAAAATAACGCTCATAGCCCGCGACCATCAGCAACTGCTTGAGCTGCTGCGGGCTTTGCGGCAGGGCGTAGAACGTGCCGGGATTGAGGCGACTCGGCACGAGGAAGTCGCGCGCGCCTTCGGGCGTAGTCTTAAAGAGGATCGGCGTCTCGACTTCGATGAAGCCGCGCGCGTCGAGATAATCGCGGATCTGCTTGGTGACGCGGTGGCGCAGGATGATATTGTCCTGCATGTGCGGGCGGCGCAGGTCGAGATAGCGGTACTTCATCCGTACCAGTTCGTCAATCTTCTCGTCCTTATTAATGTAGAACGGCGGCACTTTAGCGGTGTTCAGGATCGTAATTTCGTGGGCGACAACTTCGACATCGCCGGTCGGCAGGTCGGGATTAGCCGTCCCTTCAGGGCGGATACGCACGTTACCCTTGACCTGAATCACATACTCATTGCGCGCGTCACTGGCAATCCGATGCGCTTCGGGCGAAGTCTCCTGATTGACGACGACCTGCGTAATGCCCCAGCGGTCGCGCAGGTCGATGAAAATGACGCCGCCCTGGTCGCGCCGCCGGTTGACCCACCCTGCCAGCTCCACTGCCTGACCGTCGTCCTGCGGGCGCAGTTCGCCGCAGTTCCGCGTCTTCAACATATTTCCGCCGCTCCTGCCGAAACAATCTGGTGTCAAAGTTAGAGAGAACGCGCTGAAGGATAGCACGTTCGTACTCGCAAATAAAGCGCAGGAATACAGGCCACGAGACGTTTCAGCAAGTCTCTCGCCAGTGGATAAAACTTAGAGGCCCTTAAAGACCTATTATAAGCCTCACTTCCTGAGATATCCAGACAGGAAGAATCAAAACGGCGGTCGAATGACCGCCGTTGATCGCTCTCTTTAAGGCGAAGTTAGACGGCGTTGAGCAGGCCACCCGCTAACTGCCGGTCAACCCAGCGGGCGATGAAGGGATAGCGGTAGTCGCGCCCGTTGTAGGTTTCGACGGCGGCGACCGTGCTGTAGAAGACCATCGCCAGCGGCAGGCCGAAGGTCAGCAGCAGCAGCGCTATGCCGACCAGCCCCCAGACCGGCACGAGGATGAAGCCGATCAGGATAACCATCGCCAGCAGCGCAATCACCAGGCCGACCACCCAGACCGCCCCACCGACCGTCAGCAGCGTGAAGGCGCCGACCGTGCCGAGCAACTGGATGACGAACGCCTGAAGCGCGTGAAAGGCGACGTAGTCCGACCGCTTGCGGAAAACAAAATAGATCACCAGCGGAATGAAGATGCTGACCGGCACGAGGAAGCCGTAAGACAGCACCATCGTCAGCAGCGTAATCCAGACGCTGCCATGCGCGACGGCAGCCCACAGCTTCTCGTCTTCCGAGACGCGCAGGGTACTGTAGCTCCGTGGCATTTCCCGACGCTTCCCTTTCTCCTCGCGCTGGCCGTGATAACGTTTTTCGTACTCGCGGATGACCTCATCATCGCCGGGCTTGCTCTCCGTCGGATCGGCGGGAACACTGAGCGACGACGAAGACAGGCGTGAGACACGCTCATCATCAGCCGGTTGGCGCGTTTGCTCATCAGTCATCAGACAATCCTTGTCCTTACCTCATGCCCAATACCGTACTATACGGTTTCGTCCGCCGCAGGGTTGCGCGGGAATGGCGTTTTGCTCTGGAGAAAGAGAATGGCGTCTCATTTCCAGACTATACGCAGCCTGACGGGCGGAGTTGCAGCCTCGGAAAACAGTGGCTATACTGCCGTCGCTATGTTCAGAAATGACTTCATCCTCAGCAAACGACAGCTTGGCCTGCTGCTGATCGCCGCCGGAGCAGCCGGTTTTGTGGCGATTCTGGCAATTGACGCGCTCGATGCCGGGCGGCAGGGCGGCATTGGGCCAGCGCAGCGCATCGGCCTCGGCCTGATGGTCGGGCTAGCGCTGGTCGGCGCGACGCTGCTCCCGCTGGGCAATGCCCCCGCGTGAGTACCCTCACCCCCGTCCCCTCTCCCTCAGGGCGAGGGGTGAACGATATGCTGAGGGGGTACGTTCGAGGTTCTTTGAACCAAATCCCCCCGATGCCGAAATCACTCCTGCCAGTTCATCGCGCGCTGATGGCTGCGGCGCTGGTCGTGCTGGCGGGCTATTTCGTCGTCTATGCGGCCTACGCTGCCAACCTGCTGCGCTTTCCATTCGACTACGATCAGGGCGAAGGCTTCGAGCTGGTCGATACGATCCTGTTCAGCCGCGGACAATGGCCGTATCAGGATACCGAAGTCTACCCGTTCTATTCGAGCAATTATCCGCCGCTGTTCCACATTATCGCCGCGCCGTTCGTCTGGCTGTTCGGCCCGGCCTACTGGTACGGGCGGCTGCTCGGCTTCCTCGGCACGTTGATCTGCGCGGCAGCGATTGGCTACGCCGTCTATCGAGACGGCAGGCATCGCGGCGTCGCCGTGCTGTCAGGGCTGGCCTTTCTGGCCTCGAACACCATTTACCACATCGGCCCGCTGTTCCGCCAGCACATGACGATGGTGCTGTTCGAGACGCTGGCAGTCGTTGTGCTGGCCCATGCCAGCGACATTCCCGACAAACAGGCGCGCCGCCGAACGCTGCTGACAGGCATGATCCTGCTGCTGGCCGCCGCGTATACCAAGCAGCTTGCCTACGCGACGGCGATTGCCGCCTTTGCCTTCCTGTTCATCCGCAGCCCGCGCCGGGCGCTCGTCTGGGGCGTGGGCTTCGCCGTCGTCGGCGCGGCAATCTTCGTCGGCATGAATGTGGCGACCGACGGCCAGTGGTGGCTGCAAACCGTGACCGCCAACGTCAACGCCTTCTATCCCGATCAGGCCATCGGGCTGTTCCGGTTGTGGTTCAGCCTGCATGGCTTCCTGCTCGTGCCGGCGGCGCTGTACGTCCTCTACGAGTTCTATTTCGACAGGCTGTCGATCTTCAGCCTGTGGTTCGTAGCCGCGACCGCGAACAGCATTCTCGCCGGAAAATGGGGCGCGGGCGACAGCTACTTTGCGACCGCTATCGCCGCGCTGTGCCTTTTGAGCGGGCTGTTCGCAGCGCGGACGCTGACGCAGCGCTGGACGTTCCCGCGCAATTATCTGACGCGCCTTTTCATTGATCCGCTGCGCCGCATCCCCGGTCTGGCGACGGCAGGGTTGATCGTCATCCCCCTGCTCTACCTCGGCTATGGACGCGCCGTGCTGCACCTGCCGACAACTGGCGCGGTGTTCGGGCCGGTCGCGCAGGCACTCGGCATCGAGTCGAACGCCCGCGACCCGGAACATCCGTTTTACGACTCGGCGGGCCATATCGCCGGGGGCTACGCCGACATCGGCTACTTCACCACGCGGGCCGACATCGACGCTGGATGGCAAATCGTTGACAGGGTGCGCTCAACCAGCGCGCCCGTGTTGAGCGAAGAAGCGGCCTTCACCCTGCTCGGCGGCAAGCCGGTGCTGACTAACCCGACGCAGCTTCTCAATCTGGCTGAGAACGGCAGGTTTCGCGGCGACGCGCTGCTGAAGATGATCGACGACCGAACCTTCGGCCTGATTATCCTGCGGGCGCAGTTCTACCCGCCGGACATCCTGCGCGCGATTGCGACGGGATACGCGCAGACAGACAGCGTGCGAATGAACGGCTTCAGCTACATCCTCATGCAACCCAAACCCACCTCGCCCTAGCCACGTCCGAAAACTCACTCCGCCTTTCGTCTGACCGAAAGATCGCGCTTTCGCTCGATGAGCGCCCGCGCGCTTTCGGCGACAATCGACTTTATACAGGCAGAAACAGCGGAGAGTGTAATCATGTTCCTGTTCTACATGCTGATCGTCATGTTGATGTTCCCGGCAGCGGGCGTGCTGCTGGTGGTGACTGTCCACGAGGGCCTGTCGCAGTTCAGCGCGCGCCAGAAACAGCCTCGCGCTCAAGGCCGCGTGGCGAAGGCGATTCAGCGCGCCACTCAGGAAATCACGGCCATTATGGGACTGGGTGATGATTAAGCCTTTCGATATTCAGATGGGCGGGCGCAAACTGACGCGCTCGCCTGAGACTCCCACGGTGACGCCGAAGCTCGTCAGTCTCCCCCGCCAGACAGCCGCAAAGACGAACCAACTTACTCAAACGGACGGTACGCAACCTCACAGCGACCGTCCGTTTGCTTTTCAGGCAGCCCCACCCGCTTGCCAGAACGCGCATTCATCATCACAATCTGACCTGAGATAAGGAGCTGACTTGCGATGGCAACCCTCTACTTGACTCATCCCCGCTTTATCGAACACGATCTGCCCGGCCACCCGGAACACGCCGGACGGATCGAGGCGGTCTGGAAACGGCTCGACGCCGACGGCCTGACCGCGCGGATGCAGACGGTTGAGGCCAGCCTGATTGAGCGCGCGCTGCTGGAAACTGTTCACACGCCCGCTTATCTCAATCTGCTCGAAAGCACCGCCGGACGGGATCGGCTGTTTCACCTCGACGCCGATACCTACCTCTGTCCGACGTCGTATGAAATCGCGCGATTATCCGCCGGGGGGACAGTCGATGCGGTCGAGGCCGTTATCACGGGGGCTGCCGATAACGCCATCGCCATCGTCCGCCCGCCGGGACATCACGCTATGCCAGATCGCGGGATGGGCTTCTGTCTGCTGAGCAATATGGCTATCGCCGCGCGCTGCGCCGAGCAGGTGCATGGCCTCAGGCGCGTCATGATCGTCGATTATGATGTCCATCATGGCAATGGCACTGAGGCGGCGCTCTACGACGACGGCGGCAGTCTATTCGTCTCCACCCATCAATGGCCGCTCTACCCCGGAACAGGCGCCTTGAGCGACATCGGCGAAGGCGCGGGGCGCGGCCTGAACGTCAATATCCCGATGCCCGCTGGACAGGGCGATGGCAATTACGCCGCCGTCTTCGAGCAGGTCATCTGGCCGCTGGCGCAGCGTTACGCGCCGGAAATCATCCTCGTCTCAGTCGGCCACGATGCCCACTGGCGCGATCCGCTGGCGTCGATGCGCCTGAGCCTGAAAGGTTACGCCCATCTGGCGCAGGAATTGACGCGGATGGCGCGGCAGTTGTGCGGCGGCAAAATCGTCTTCCTGATGGAAGGCGGCTATGACCTCGACGCCCTGAGCTATGGATGGGCGAATATTGCGCGCGTGCTGCTTGGCGACGACCGGATCGAAGACCCGCTCGGCCCGTCGAGCGACCGTGAACCGAACATCACGCCGCTGATCGAGCGCGTGCGCCAGATTCACGGGCTGACGTGAGGCTCATTCGCCACTATACTGAAAGACAGGAACAGCCTATCAGGAGCGGGTTTCATGGCAAACATCGAAATCCATGATGAAGAATTTGCGCGCTGGCTTCAACAGCGGGCAGAAAATCAGAATCGTTCGGTCGAGGACTTTCTGAAATCGCAAACGGATTATCCGCGAGAAAGGGTCGCCACGACTGAAAAGGCGGAGCCGAGCGAAGGAGTCCGCCGTGTGCGCCAAAAAATCTACGCGAAAGCTCGTCGTTACTGGCAGTCAGTGGGTGACGATACGAAAGCATCCCTGAGTGATGAGGAGCTGGACGATCAGTTCCAGTGGTTCGACGAGGAAGGTATCCCCCGGCTAAAGTCGGAAGTGACCGATTTTGAGCCGCAGCCCGGTTCGGGAGCCTATGTGGCAAGAATTGCGCGTCAGGCAAATATCCGTTTCGGTACCACAATCGATGCCAGCCAGGCCGACGATGTCCTGACCGGAGAATTTGCGGATCATATTCTCCCTCGTGTGAATGACACTCATGGCGCGGCCTAAAATCCTGGTTGACAGCGGCTTCTTATATTCACTCTTTTCGGCGGACGAGCCGCATCACGAAGGAGTCGCTGACGCAGTAGAATCCTACGATGCCACGTTAATCGTGCCTTACGTCGCCCTCACAGAAGCGGCGTATTTATTCAATCGTGATGGTGGCGTGCGTGGTGTCATCCAGTTCTTGGATGCGCTTGCCAACGCCAGCTTACAATACGAAGTCGTCAACAAGGGCGATCTGACTCGCGCGCGTCAGATCACGGCTGAGTTTATCGGCGCGCGGCTCGACTTCGTCGACTGCTGCCTCATGGCGCTGTCGGAGCGGCTCGATGTGACGCAGGTCTTCACGCTCGACCAGCGCGATTTCAGCATCTTCAGGCCGAAACACTGCGCGTTTCTCGAACTGCTGCCGTAAATCCGCGTCAATGAGTTCCTGATGAGCGCTCAAAGTCACCATTGACGCCCCATCCCCCGACTGCTATCATGTCACCATTCGATGCGGGGTAGAGCAGTGGTAGCTCGTCGGGCTCATAACCCGGAGGCCGTAGGTTCGAATCCTACCCCCGCTATTCTCGGCGACGTAGCTCAGCTGGTTAGAGCGCACCACTCATAATGGTGAGGTTCACTGGTTCGATCCCAGTCGTCGCCACCACCGATCACAAATCAGACCCTCAGCGACGAGGGTCTTTTTGTTCCCTCTCCCGGCGGGAGAGGGGGCAGCCTACACTGTCGAGTCGCCGTCTGCGTCAACTTCGGCGGCGATCAGGTCGGCCCAGCTTTCGCGTTTGCGAGCAATCCGCCATTCCTCACCGTCCTCGGAAACGACGACCTCGGCGGGGCGCGGACGGGCGTTATAGTTGCTCGCCATCGCCATGCCGTAAGCCCCTGCCGTCAGCACGGCCAGCCGCTCACCGGTCGAGATCGGCAGAATCGGCACGTCATGGCCGAGCGTGTCGGTCGTCTCGCAGACCGGCCCGACGACCTGAGCAGGGCCGCCGCTCTCGACCTGCCGGACGCGGATGATGTCGTGATGCGCCTCATAGAGCGCGGGGCGAATCAGGTCGGTCATGCCCGCGTCACAGACGACGAACGTCTGCCCGCCCTGCTGCTTGACATACAGGACGTCGGTAATCAACGCCCCCGCGTCGGCGATGATCGAGCGCCCCGGCTCGATCAGCAGCTCGAAGCCGTTGAGCAGCGGAATCAGAGCAGCGGCGAAATCCTCGACGGTCGGCAGGTCGTCAGATGACTGATAGGGGACGGGAATCCCACCGCCGATATTGACGACGCGAACCTGCTCGTAGGGCGCGATCACGTCGAGCGCAGCGCGGACGGCGCGGACAGTCGGCTCGACGTCGTGAAGCTGGCTGCCGATGTGGATGTGAAGGCCGTCGAAGCGCAGATGCCGATACTCACGCGCATGGTCGAGGATGTCCGTCACGACCGGGGCCGACAGCCCGAACTTGGCCGCACTGTGGCCGGTCGAGATATGTTTGTGCGTACTGGCGACGACGTCAGGATTCAGGCGCAGCGCAATACGCGCCGAAGTTCCCAACTCGGCAGCCAGGCCGTCAAGCAGCCGCAATTCATCGACGTTCTCGACGTTGAACCAGCCGACGCCCTGTTCGAGCGCGTAACGCAGCTCCGCCGCCGTCTTGCCGACGCCTGCGTAGACGATTTCCGATGCCTGCGCGCCCGCTTTAAGCGCGCGGAAAATCTCGCCGCCGCTGACTGCGTCGATCCCCGCGCCTGCCTCGATCAGCGCGCGCAGGATCGACAGATTGGCGTTGGCCTTTGCGCTGTAGTGAATCTGCGCGCTGAGCGGCGCGAAGGCAGCGCGGAGATGGCGGTAGTTCGCCAGCGCGCGGCGCAGGCTGTAGAGGTAAACTGGCGTGCCGACCTGAGCCGCAATTTCTTCGACCGGCACGCCGTCACAGAACAGCGCGCCGTCCAGATAATGAAACGTGTCGTTCCGCATAGCCTTCCTTTGCGATCAGGACATTACGATGCCTATTCCGACGAGCCAGCGCGTTATTGTCCGGCTCATCAAAAGGCGGTATTCTGTAAGGGAGTATAGCCCAATTCTATCGGCATCCGCCGAGGTAAAACTGATTGACCGCAGATAATCTCGAAGCCCGCGTGGCAACCGAGTACGAGTCGCTTCGCCGCCGCGAACATGAGTTGATGACCGACCTGCTTGAAGTGCTGCCGCGGATCGACGGCCTGAGCGACGAGCAAATCGGACAGGTCCGTGACGCCCTGTTTCACGCTGACCATCCCTTCATGGTCGTCTTTACCGGCCCGTTTAGCGCTGGAAAATCGAGCCTGATTAATGCCCTGTTGAACGCGCCGGAACTGCTGCCGGTCGGGCCGATCCCGACGACCGACCATATCAGCATCCTGCGCTACGGCGACGAGCAGGGTCACATGCGCGGCAGCGACGTCGATACAATTTTCTACCCGTCGCCGCTGCTGAAAAAAGTCAGCTTTGTCGACACGCCCGGCCTCGAATCGGTCTTTAAGACGCATGAGGAAACAACGCGCCAGTTCCTGCACCGCAGTGACGCAGTGCTGCTGGTCATGCTGGCGACGCAGGCGATGACGCAGCGCAACCTCGATTATCTGCGAATGCTGAATGACTTCGGCAAAAAGGTGATCGTCGTCATCAATCAGGCCGACCTGCTGACGTCGGAAGAGGCGCAGGCCGTCCGTAGTTACGTCGTCGATCAGAGTCAGACGCAGCTCGGCTTCAAGCCGGACGTCTGGCTGGTTTCGGCGCGTCAGGGCGCAGAAGCCCGCGCGGACGGCGGCCTGAATCCGGCCCTGTGGGAAGCGAGCGGCCTGAGCCAGATCGAGCGCTACGTCGATGAGCAGTTGAGCGACGTCGCTCGCCTGCGCCAGAAGCTGCAAACGCCGCTCCAGATCACCCAGAACGCGACCAGCGCGGCGCTGACCGCGCTCAGAACCAATCAGGCGGCGCTCGACCACTATCACAGCATCGCCGACAACGTCGAGCAGCAGTTGGCGGCGCAGAAGCGCGATCAGGATAAAACGGCGCGTGAAGTCAGCGAGGCCGTTGGCGAGCGCTTCGGCGCGGCGGCGCTGCGTGGCAGCGAAGCGATCCGCGATATTTTTCGCTTCTCGCGCGCGCTCGGCTCGGTTGGGCGCGGATTGATCGAGCTGGTCGGCCTCGGCGGGCTGGCGCGGCGCAGTCAGGGTGGCTCCTATATTGGCGCGGCCTTCGAGCGTCACAAAGCCTTCGAGCCAATCAATGAGCTGCCGGAAGTCGAAGGTAAGCTCGGCCCGCGTCTGGAAGGCAAGGATGTGCAGGACATTGATGATCTGGTGAAATACGCGCGGCGTGAAGTCGAGACGCTGCCGGACGTGATTCAAGGCAAGGTCATCGGCACGATTCAGGCTCCACTGCAATACGACCGGACGATGCTCCAGTCCGTCCGTCCCGATCTGGTCACAGTTGAGAATGAGGCCCGCGTCATCGAGACGACTAAGCTGGAACAGCGCCTCGCTAACAGCCTGTTGTTCCTGGCCTTCTGGGAAGTGCTGATGGTGATCGCCGTCATTCTGCTGCTCAACTTCTGGGGCAATGTCGGCACGCAGACGCCGACTCTGCCGGTCATTCTGCTCGTCGGGCTGATCGTGCTGGCTCTGCTCGGCCTGCTGATTATGCCGCTGCGGGGCCGCGCGCTTGAAGCCGCCTACAGCGCGCGTATGCTCCAGTTGCAGGCGCGCTATCTCGAAGCGCTGCGCCGCGCCGCCGACAAACAGATTGCCTACAGCATGACACTGCGCCGGGACGCGCTGGCCCCGCTGATGCGGCTGGTCGAAGCCCAGTCCCAGATTCAGACCGAGCAGCTCGCGCGGCTGCAATCGGCGCAGCAGCAGATGACGCGCCTCGAAGGTGATCTGGCGGCGCTCGGCAAGCGAAAAATTCCCGGTCTTGGCGTCAGGGTCTAAACCGTACCAGCAGTGAAATGTCCCTGCCAGCCGCATCCTGATGACAGACAACCGGATAGAAATGTGAGGCGAAGTTGAGCACGTCGATCACCACGTTAGAAGGGCCGCTGGCAGCGCTGCGCGAGCGCGAGACGCGCCTGCTGGCCGACATTGCTGCTACGCTCGGCGAGATGGGCGAAAATGCCAGCGATGACCGCCAGCGTCTGCTCGACGTCGCGCAGGACTTGCGCGAGGCATTTTTTCTGGTCGTCATTATCGGCGAGTTCAACGCCGGGAAATCATCCTTCGTCAACGCCCTGCTCGGCGACGAACTGCTGCCAATGGGCATCACGCCGACGACCGAAGCCATCGAACTGATCCGCTACGGCGAGACGACCGACCGCAAGCCGATAATGCGCGCGGACGGCATCCGCGAGTGGAAGCATCCGCATACCGGCGCGCCAGGCGTGGCGCTGGTCGATACGCCGGGGACTGGCTCGGTCTTTCAGAAGCATGAAAAGACGGCTAAATCGTTCCTGCATCGCAGCGATCTGGTCATTTTTGTGCTGTCGGCCAAACGCGCGCTGGCGGAAACCGAGCGCATGTACCTTGAACTGGCGCGCGACTATGGCAAGAAGATCATCCTGGTCGTCAATCAGGTCGATCTGCTCCAGCCGCAGGAGCAGACCGAGGTGCGCCGTTTCGTCGAGCGGCAGGTGCAGGAACTCCTCGATCTGAAACCGCTGCTGTTCATGGTTTCGGCGCGCAACTCGCTCAACGCGCAGAAGAGCGGCAGCGCGACCGGCGATCCCGGCGGCATTGACGCCGTTCGGGCGCACTTGCGCGGCGTCTTCAGTCAGGCTCCCCCGGCTCAGACCAAGCTGCTGGCGCAGCTCGACATGGCCGACAGCGTCATCCGGCGTTACGTCGAGACGGTCAAGAGTCACGCTGACGTCGTCAGCGCCGACACCGGCAAAGTCCGCGACGTGCAGGCCGAGCTTGAGCGGCAGGCGGTCGGGCTGGACGCGCAACTGCGCGGCGCGCGCGCCGAAGTCGACCGTGTCTTCGACGGCTTGCGCCAGCGCGGGCAGGATTTCATCAGCGCACATCTCTCGATTCGGCAGATTGGCCGTTCGCTGGACAAAAATGCGCTTCAGGCCGAGTTTCAACAGGTTGTTATCGGTCAGGCGCTGCGCGACATCAACGAGGCGACCGGCGATTATATCAATGCCGTGGTCGATAACAGCCGGCTGTACTGGCGCAGCGTCATCGACCGGCTCAATCAGATCCGCGACCTGATGGAACAGGAACTCGGCGGCCTCGACTCCGGCATCTACGCCGAGCAGCGCGAGACGCTCGAAGAAGCGATTCGCATGGCCGAGAGTGAACTTAAGAGCTATTCGAGCGGGCGCGTGCTGGCCGATCTTCAGGCCAACTTCGAGGCCAATATGGGCGGCTTCACGACCAGCGCTGTGGCGGCAGTCGGCGGGCTGCTGGTGACACTGGCGGCGATTGCCGCGCATGGGCCAGTCATCGGGCTGGGAGCGCTGCCGCTGGCCTCGCTGGCGTTCGTCGTCGGCGCGCCCGTGACTGTGATCGGCGGCGTGGTCGCCTACCGCTACTACAAGCGCGTGACCGCCGATGCCCGCAAAGAACTCAATAATCGGGTTGACGCGCTGGAAGAAACCTACCATAGCGCGCTCGACACCCTGACGAAGAAGGAACGCACCCGGCTGACGCAGTACGGCAATCAGGTACTGACGCCGATCTACAGCCGCCTCGGCGTGCTGTCGAGCCGCTACGAGCAGGAACAGGCGCTGCTGCGCAAGCATCGTGAAGCCATTGTGTCGCTGCGGAAGGCAATCGAGGAGATGGAGCGATAGACCCTCACCCTACCTCTCGTGCCGCGCAGCAGCGCCCTGGAGCGCACCATTAACCCCTGCCGGCTGCCCCTGAAAGATAAGACTGCGGGATACCTACCTGAGGGCGAGCATGTCACTTTTTGAGCAGGCGGAAGCCATTTTCCTGATTTTGCTGGCGGCGGGCCTGAGCATGATTATCGGCATCGACCGCGAGCGCCGCGACCACCCCGCCGGACTGCGAACGCATATGCTGGTAGGCGTGGGAGCCTGCCTGTACACGATGCTCTCGGCCCATGCTTTCAAGGAAGCCGATACCTCGCGCGTGGCTGCGCAGATTGTGGCGGGGATCGGCTTTCTCGGCGCAGGCGCGATCCTCAAGGAAAAGCGCCGCGTTCGGGGGCTGACCACCGCCGCCAGCATCTGGTCAACGGCAGCGGTCGGCATGGCCGTCGGCACGGGCGCGTGGCTGCTGGCGCTCGGTGTCACGCTTGCCATCTGGTTCATCCTTTCAATTCTGCAGCGCTTTGAAATCAAGCGCCTTCCCCCGCCGTCGTCCGGGGAGCTGGCCGATCCGCGAAACAACAACCGCTCGAACGACCAGCCCGGTCGCCCTAATTCGCCCTCGTCGTGGGCGGAATAAACGCACCTCACATCCAGCAATTGAACCGTGAAACCGACTCAAAAGTCGAGTATAATCACATTGAGAATCGAACTGATGTTCCAGCATTTAAGGAGCCGACATGCCTCCTTTTGAATTAGTCTCCGAGTTCCAGCCAACCGGCGATCAGCCGAAGGCCATTGCCGAGTTGGTCGATGGGATCGAACGTGGGTTACACAACCAGACGCTGCTAGGGGCCACGGGAACTGGCAAGACATTCGCCATAGCACAGGTAATACAGCAGACCCAGAAGCCGACGCTGGTGCTGGCGCATAATAAGACGCTGGCGGCGCAGCTTTACTCTGAGTTTAAGGAGTTCTTCCCGAAGAACGCGGTCGAATACTACGTCAGCTACTACGACTACTATCAGCCGGAAAGCTACGTCCCGCGCCACGACCTGTTCATCGAGAAGCAGACCGAGATCAATGAGCAGATCGAGCGACTGCGGATCGCCGCCAAAGCCGCGCTCGTCTCGCGCCGTGACGTGCTGATCGTCGCGTCAGTGTCATGCATTTACGGCACGGGCGACCCGGAAACCTGGGGCAAGTCGATGGTGCAGCTTCGCGTCGGCACGCAGGTGCGCCGCGAAACCATCCTGCGCGATCTGGTCGCCATTCAGTATGTGCGCGGCGAGATGGACCTCGCGCCGGGAACCTTCCGCGCGCGCGGCGACGTGCTGGAAATCTACCCGATCTACGAGAAGTCGGCTTTCCGCATTTACCTGTTCGGCGACGACATCGAGCGGATCGCCCAGTTTGACCCGCTGACCGGCGAGATCATTGCCAATCATGAAGTCGTCGTCGTCTTTCCGGCGGCGCAGTTCGTCGCCGATCAGGACAAGCTCAAGGTCGCGCTGCACAACATCCAGCTAGAACTCGATCAACAGGTCAATTTCTTCAAGCGTGAAGGCAAGATCGTCGAGGCGCAGCGGCTCGAACAGCGCACCAACTACGACCTTGAGATGATGCGCGAAATGGGCTTTTGCAGCGGCATCGAGAACTATTCGCGCCACCTCGATCAACGTCCGGCGGGCAGCCCGCCGTACACGCTGGTCGATTACTTCCCCGACGATTATCTGCTGGTGATCGACGAGAGCCACATGACGATTCCGCAGTTGAACGGCATGTATAACGGCGACCACGCCCGCAAGCTAACGCTGGTCGATTATGGCTTCCGGCTGCCGAGCGCGATGGACAATCGCCCGCTCCAGTTTCAGGAGTTCGAGGCGCGGATGGGCCAGACGATCTACACCACGGCGACGCCCGGCCCCTACGAGAAGCGGGTCAGCGAACAGGTCGTGCAGCAGATCATCCGCCCGACCGGCGTGCTCGATCCCGAAGTCAGCGTCCGCCCGACGAAGGGGCAGATCGACGACCTGCTTCAGGAAGTCGCGCTGCGTGTCAAGAACGGCCAGCGCGCTATCGTCACCACACTGACGCAGCGGATGGCCGAGGAACTGGCGGGTTATATCAACGAGATGGGCATTCGCGCTCATTACCTGCACGCCGAGATCAATACGCTCGAACGGATCGAGATTCTGCGCGATCTGCGCCTCGGCATCTACGACGTCGTCGTTGGTATCAACCTGCTCCGTGAAGGCATTGACCTGCCAGAAGTCTCGCTGGTCGTGATCCTCGACGCCGACAAGGAAGGCTTCCTGCGCTCGGAATCGGCGCTGATCCAGATCATCGGTCGCGCAGCGCGTCACGTCGATGGACAGGTGATCCTCTACGCGGACGTCATGACCGACTCGATGAAGCGCGCCATCGACGAGACGAATCGCCGCCGCGCCATTCAGGAAGCCTATAACACCGAACACGGCATCACGCCGCGCAGCATTGTCAAGCAGGTGCGCGACCTGACCGACCGCGTCAAGGCGATGGTCTCGGAAGATGAAACCCTGCCAGAAAGCGGAACATTCACAGCAGCAGCCCTGCCGAAGGAAGAGCTGCATAAGATGATTAAGGAACTGGAAGTCGAGATGAAGAACGCCGCGAAGGCGCTCGAATTCGAGAAGGCCGCCCTGCTCCGCGATCAGGTCATCGAGTTGAAGCAAATCATGGCCGAGAAGGAACCCGACGGCGAGCTAACGCTGCTGGCGCGGTAGACATCACGTTGCAGAAATGCAAACGGGCGACTCGCATGAGCCGCCCGTTTGCATTTCTGGAACAGACATATCTTTAGTTTCATTTCGACATTTCAATCAATAATTAGTTTAGGGAACGAATTCCTATTATCATCGTTTATGCGCTCTCCCCAAATCACATCGAGGCTATATGGCTAACTGCATTCCGGCATCGCTTGATAACTACTATCACGCGGAAGGTGAAAAATATATTTTCAACATGCTGAAACAATTACCTGACGATTGCTATGTTTGGTACGAAGTTGTTTTGGCTGAACGAAATTTTCGACCTGATTTTATTGTCCTCGATCCTAAACGCGGCATCTTTGTAATCGAGGTCAAAGACTGGGATATAAAAGCAATTGTTGAAGCGGGGCCTAAATGGTTTGTCGTTAAGTTTAATAGCAAAACACAACCAGAGCGGACGCTCAATCCAAACATGAAATGCCAGATATACGTAGGTGATACAAAAGGAAAGCTAGCATTTAGCGATTCAATTGTTGATGAGAAACTCCGACTTCTAATTCCAATTGATTACTGGCTTGTCCTCCCCAACTTAAGTTCGGCTGAGTTCGATACTGTCGGGTTAAGCAAAGTATTGGACAAAGATCACATTCTCTTTCGAGACGATGTGAGACGTTCGTCAGACTTTCTTGCTAACTTTTTAGGTCGCCTCCCGCTTTTGTCTAAACCAGTGACTCCCCAACAGGCAAAGGATATTCATAGGACGCTCAAACCAGAAATCACAATAGCAAGCACGAAAACTAACGCTAATGGCTTGTATGTCCAAGATTCAGCGTTGGTTGTGTCGGAAAGCCTAATTAAAGAATTTGCCCTCGATATCGAGCAAGAAAAGATCGCCAAAGAATTAGGTGAGGGGCCACGTCTTTTGCGCGGTTTGGCAGGTTCAGGCAAGACTTTAATTATGCTCATGCGCGCGAAACTAGCGGTATCAAATGCCAACTATCAAGGAGAAAAAAAACGGATTTTAGTCCTGTGCTGGAACATCGCCCTTGCAAACTATCTGCGACAAGCTTTCGATAGTATCAATATCCCTGTTCCTGACGATGCTGATGTGGAAATTGCCCATTTTATGCGTTGGGCACGAAACATGATTCATCGTTATCGCGGAGAAAAAGCGATAACACGAAGCGCAAGCGATCCACTGTTCGAAGACATGATTACTGAACTTCTCAAAAATACCATCATCAATGAGTGGGATAAATATGACGCGATTTATATTGATGAGGCGCAGGACTTTCGTGATAACTGGATTGAATATTTGTTCCACCGTTGTATGAAGGAAGCCGATCCAAAGGCTCGCAATTTTATTATTGCAAAAGACGATATGCAGCATATTTACAGGTCTCGCACAAGCTGGAGTTCGCTGAATATACCAATGCAGGGGCGCTCAAAGATTCTTCGACGTATTTACAGAAATTCCGTACGAGTATGGTCATTTGCTCGGTTCTTCTTTGGGCCAACTGCGGAATACTTAGTGGAAGATGGGACAGCAAATTCGAAGCTTTCTTTTGCGCCAAAGCGGGGCTTTGATCCTCAATTGGTCGAATGTACTGATCTAGATAATCAGATTGAGCGCGTTGCAAATCTGATTCAAGAATTAGGTCAAAATGGATATGCCTACCGGAATGTTTTGATACTTTATAGAAGCAAAAGAATTCGTGAGTTCCCATTAGTTGAGCGACTTCTTGAAAAATTGAGGGAAAACAACATCGCTACTGATTGGATCAGCGAAGATGAGATTGCTAAACGAGAATTTGATTGGAGTGCAGATACGGTCAAGATTTCGACAGTCCATTCTGCCAAAGGAATGGACGCGCCAGTTGTTATTGTTTTAGGCGCTGAAGGCTTTGACGCCGCTGCCGACGAAACCGCAGACGAAGTCAAGCTAATGTATGTAGCCTTAACACGTGCAAGAGAGGCAGTTTACATCTTCTATTCTGCGTACTCAGTGACGCCGGACTCTGTTATAGAGAAATTGATAAAAGCTAATCAGATATATGTAGCTAATCGAGCCAAAATCGTTGATATGGAATCCTGGTCGCAAAAGCAAGTTATTGTCTGAATTGTGTTGCTCCGATTCGAAGACAGAATGCCACTAAAATCCTTCACATTTCGTTATTGATCTTAGTGGCATGATTTGCCCTCACCGATCATGCACCCTGAAAGGTGATCGTCAGAAGGTGCTGCGCCTGAGCCTGAATCTGTTTGAGATGTTCCTCGCTGACGAAGCTCTCGGCGTAAAGCTTGTACACGTCTTCGGTGCCGGAAGGTCGCGCGGCGAACCAGCCATTGTCGGTCACGACTTTCAGGCCGCCAATCGGCTTGCCATCCCCCGGCGCGGACGTGAGCATCTGCCGGATCGGGTCGCCGGCCAGCTCGCTCGACTTCACGCTGCTCGCCGACAGGCCGGACAGGATTTTCTTCTGCGCCGCCGAGGCAGGCGCATCGACGCGCGCGTAGTACGACTGCCCGAACTGGTCGGTAATTGCCTGATAAATCTGGCCGGGGTCTTTGCCGAGCCGCGCGGTCATCTCGGCGGCGCACAACGCGGCGATCAGGCCGTCCTTGTCGGTCGTCCAGACGGCTCCATCGCGGCGCAGGAATGACGCGCCGGCGCTCTCTTCGCCGCCAAAGCCGAGCGATGAATTGAGCAGTCCATCGACGAAGAACTTGAAGCCAACCGGCACTTCGTACAGGTTGCGCCCGATCCCCGCCGCCACCCGGTCGATGATGCCGCTGCTGACCGCCGTCTTGCCGACAGCCGCAGCTTCCGGCCAGTCGGGCCGATGCTGGAACAGATAGTCGATCATCGCCGCCAGATAGTGATTCGACGGCACGAGGCCGACCGATTTGGCGACGACGCCGTGCCGGTCATGATCGGTATCGCAGGCAAAGGCGACGTCAAACTGATCCTTAAGGCCGATCAGCCGCTGCATGGCGTAAACCGAGGACGGGTCCATGCGGATTTTACCGTCCCAGTCAACCGACATGAAGCGGAAGGTCGGGTCAACTTCCTCGCTGACAACCGTCAGGTCGATGCCATATTTCTCGCGGATGCGCCCCCAGTAGCTGACGCCCGCCCCGCCCAGCGGATCGACGCCGAGATGCAGCTTCGAGGCGCGAATCAGGTCGAAGTCGATGACGCTGCCGAGGTCATCGACGTAGGGCGTAACGTAGTCGTAGTGGTGGGTGGTCGCAGCCTTGAGCGCCTGCTGATAGGAAATCCGCCTGACGCCCGCCAGCTTATTTTCGAGGTAAGCGTTGGCCTGCTTCTGAATCCAGCCGGTCACGTCGCTCTCGGCGGGGCCGCCGTTGATCGGATTATATTTGTAGCCACCGTCGGTCGGCGGGTTGTGCGACGGCGTGACGACGACGCCATCCGACAGGCCAGCCGCGCGACCTTGATTGTAGGTCAGGATGGCGTGCGAAATGACCGGCGTCGGCGTGTAACCGTGGTCAGCGTCGATCATCACATTGACGTTATTGGCCGCCAGCACTTCGAGCGACGTGACGAACGCCGGTTCCGAGAGCGCGTGGGTATCGATGCCGAGGAACAGCGGGCCAGTGATGTCGTTGGCAGCGCGATAATCGCAGATCGCCTGACAGATCGCCAGAATGTGCCACTCGTTGAACGAGGAATGGAAGCTGCTGCCGCGATGCCCCGACGTGCCGAACGAGACGCGCTGTGCCGCCACGGAAGCATCAGGCTGGTTGGCGAAATAGGCGCTGACGAGGCGCGGAATGTTGGTCAGTTGGTCGGGGCGGGCAATTTTTCCAGCGGATGGATCAACCATAAGATTTTATCCTCGCGCGAGACGACGGCTGATCGCTTCAATCATACCCGATCAGCCGCGTTTCGGGTGATTCCGGCGGCAGGCTAGCAAAACGCCCCACCGTTTCCGGCAGGGCGCTCAGGTTGATGTGGCGCGAGCCGATCAGTTCTTGCGCGTCGGCGGGGCGATCCTGACGAAGTAATCCTGCGGGCGGCGCAGCAGCGGGTAGAGATGCGCGACCGCATCAGACTGGTTGTTCGATTCGAGCGTGTTGATATAGTCACCGAGCATCTGATGGACATCCTCGATGCCCTGCTCGTCGAGCGGGAAAATATCGACCGTCGCCCCGATAGCGATGCGGCGGCGAATGGCATCGACCGTCAGCCCCATTTCCGGCTGAACACGCTGGTAGATCACGCCGCCAGACATCCCTGCCGCCATCCACGGGCCGGGATCACCGAGCACCATGACGCGGCCCGACGTCATGTACTCACAGGCATAGCCCTTGAGGTTAGCGCGCGAGGCCATGTTGCCCAGCTCGTCACGGAGCGGCTGCGTAATCTCACCGCCGAAGATGACGTCCGCGCCGCTCAGGCGGATGCAGGCGCGCGTATCGGCGTTCCCCTGCACGATGAAGCGTCCGCCCTGCGCGCCATAGGCGAAACTCTTGCCGACCGAGCCATCGAGCCGCTTGCCGTCGTGGTTCAATCCCTTGAGGATGTTGACCGTGCCGCCTTTAGCGCACTTGGCGACGCCGTCCTGCGCGCCGCCTTCGACCAGCACATCGACACGGGCATCGAGGAACGCCGCCAGTCCGTTGCCGGGGATGGCGGAATTGCTGAAGTTCAGGTGAACGGCGGTGACGTTCTCCGCGCCGGGGATGTCGCCGCGCTGGAGCGCGCCGCTCAGATGCGTGCCGAGCGCGCGATCCATCGCCATCACCTGCTCGTCGTCGTAAGTCAGCTCATAGTCGCCGCGCTCGACCCGCTCGGCAATCGTCGCTGTGATCTGCTTGGTCAGGGTGTTGCGCGGGCGCGCCAGCCGACGGCCAACGCCGGGCTGAAGCGCGCGGCGGGTGGTATTCGGGGCGCGGTGCGTCAGGTAGCTCAGATCAACGCGGTCGTGCATGGCGATCTGTTCGAGCAGATCAGCGCGACCGACGGCGTCCTGCGCGCGGCTGAAGCCGAGCAGCGCAGTCTGGCGGCGGATGTCTTCGCCGATCAGGTTAAAGACGTTGACGATGCTCTGAACTGCCTGTTCGGGGTCGCGGGGGTCGAAATGTTTGATGCCCTTGAGGGCGGCCTCTTCGCGGGTCTTGATGTGCGTGGTGATGCCGACGTGACAGGTGCCTTCCTGACATTTACGACAGATGGTACAGCCCATCGCCGCCATCGCCAGCGTGGCAAACCCGACGCGATTCGCGCCGAGCAGCATCAGCTTGAGGACGTCGCGGCCACTTTTCGCGCCGCCGTCGCCCCAGATTTCGACATCGTCGCGCAGACCGCTTTCGATCAGCGCGCGGTGCGCCAGCCAGACGCCGATTTCCGACGGCAGGCCGACGTGGCGAAGCGAGTGCGAGCGCGCCGACCCCGTGCCGCCGTCATAACCGCTGATGGCGATGATGTCCGCGCCCGCCTTCGCCACGCCGACGGCGATGATGCCGACGCCGGGGACGACCGGGATTTTGACCGAAATTCGCGCGTTCGGGTTGGCGGTCTTTAACTCGTCGATGAGCTGCGCCAGGTCTTCAATCGAGTAGACGTCATGATTGTTGCTCGGCGAGATCAGCGTGACGCCGGGAACTGTGCCGCGCGCCCGCGCGACCTGTTCGGTGACTTTGTAGCCGGGAAGCTGACCGCCCTCGCCCGGTTTCGCGCCCTGCCCGACCTTGATTTCGAGCACGCAGGCCGAGTTGAGGAACTCGATATTGACGCCGAAGCGACCGGACGCGACCTGCTGGCCGCGATTCTTCCAGTATTTGCCCATCACGTCGGGCAGTTCGCCGCCCTCGCCGTTCATGCAGAGGATGTTGAGCCGCGCCGCCGATTCAGCATAGGCCTTATAGGACAGTTCGCCTTGCGAGCCGAACGACATCGCGCCGATGTAAACCGGCAGGTCATAATCGCCGATGGAGATGTCCACGGCCTTAGGGTTGGTCGGCGTCTCGCTGGCCCTGAAGCCGAGCAGGTGACGGAGCGAAACCGGCATCGCGCGTTCCAGTTCCAGCATTTCCTCGGTGTACTGATCGAGCGTCAACTCGCCGAGCGCCATATCCTCGATCTTCTTCCACATCTTCGGATAGAAGCGGTCGGGGTTGTCGAGGCGGTTGGGCTTCTCGCCGCGCAGTTCGGCAGCGCGGGTTTCAGCTTCGGTTCGGATGTCCGTCCAGGTCGTGCCACGGCCTTCGGAGCCAAAGTAGTTAGTCGTGCCAAAGAGGGCGGCCACGTCGCTCGCCAGGCCAATCGAGCTAACTGCCTTGCCGAAGCCGCGCAGTTCATGACAGCCCATCGTCGAGGTCGTCTTTTCGAGGCCCGCCGTCACGGTCAGCACGGTGTTGGACAGCCGCTCGATGATCTGCTCGGATTCGAGTCGGGTCTTAGGCGCGCGCGGAGCAATGCCGAGGCCGACGGCGTAGAGCGCATACGGCACGAGGGCATTCGCGCCCATCCCGATCAGGATCGAGACGTCATGCATATCGCGGATCGCGCCGGAACGGACGATCAGGCCGACGCGGCGGCGCAGATTAGGCTCATGCTTCGCGTGGCGGAGCGCGTGATCGACGGCGGCGATCACCAGCAGCGGATCGACCCACAGATGATAGCCGTCGAGCGCGTCGCTGTCATCGAGCACGAGACACTGGATGCCGCCGCGCGCCAGCCGCACGGCCTCTTCACTGATCCGCTGGACGGCAGCCTTAATCAGCTCATCAGCCTCGGCAGCCATCGAGATAAACGCCAGCTTATCCCCGAACGTCGTCACGACGTCCTCAAGAGTCATCGTGCCATGATGATCGGCGACGACGCGCAGCTCGTCGAGCGAGCCGAGGTCAGGATGCCCGCCGAGCAGCAGCGGCGTTTGCAGCTCGACCAGCGTATCGTCAGGCTGCGGAGACTGGACAATGCCCGGACGCGCGCCGAGCAGCGTCGTGGTCGAAAACTGCGCGCGTTCGCGTTCGCGGTCGATGGCCGGATTGGTGACGACGGCGACAGTTTCCTTGAAGTAATCGGACAGGTTGACGCGCGTCTGGCTGAAGGCAGCCAGCGGGCCGTCCCAGCCGAGCGAGCTGATCTGCTCTTTCTTGTCTTCCGAGATCGACTCGATGATGCCGAGGTGATAGCGTTCCCAGCCAAGCGCCGCCATGGTCGTCGTGTTGATGGCCGCGACGCGCGTCTGCCACGGCAGCGCCGGGACATCAACGGCGGGCGCGGGAATGCTTTCCGCAACGGCGACCGGCGCTTCGGCCAGCGCGACCTGCGCGCCGCCGCCGTTCAACAGGCCGCCGTGCGGCGGCTGAATAAAGGTCTGGAAGCCGCCGAGCGACCACGACTCAATCGACTGCGGCGGCGTACTGCCGAGGCCGCGCTCGCGGAAGCGATTGTAAACGTGGCGCTGAATGGCCGTGTAGTCCATAACTTCCGCCTGACGCCCCGGCTTGAGGATCATGGCGATCTTCTCGCCCGGCGCGAGCGGTCTGGCGTCCGTCACCATGCTGTCAAGCGCGTAGACACCGCGCTCGGATGAGACGAAGAATTCTTTTTCGGTTTCGCCGAACCAGAGCGGGCGCAGGCCGAGGGCATCGACGCTGAAAACCGTCTGATCACCCATCCGCGCCGCCACCGCTGCTGGCCCCTGCGCGAACGGCCCGAATGAGCGGCGAATCTGATCGTACATGGCGTGCAGGTCAGCCGCGTTGTCCATCAGGTCATGCTTGAACGGCGGGAAAATAAACTCCATCGCCTCGATCAGATCGAGGCCGAACTGCATACAGAGCGCGTCGATGATGCGGTCAACGTCCTGCGAGTCGGAGTTGCCGGGATCAAGGTGGATGCCGGCCATCGCCGCTTCCAGCCGGGCGCGCCCAATCGTGTTGAACTCGCCGTTGTGGCCGATGACGTTGAACGGCTGAACACGCTCGAAGTTTGAGTTGGTGTTGGTGCTGTAGCGCGCGTGGCCGAGCGTGACCGTCGAGGCATATTCGGTATCGCGCAGCTCAGGGTAATAGCGGCGCAGAATCTCGACCGTCCCCTGCACTTTATAGACCACGCTGCGCGACGAGAACGAGGGGAAATGCACGCCCAGTTCGCGCTCAATCGTGCTTTGCAGGTTGAAGATCGTGCTTTCGAGCCGCTCTGACGGCACATGACCGTTGACGCCGGCGAACTGCCAGAAGACCGGCTCGGTCTTTTCGGCATTTCGCCCAAGCACCAGCCGGTTGACCTTGCCCGGCTGGTCAATCAGCACGTCGAGGCCCGCGTCGCAAATCTGGCGGCAGATGATATCGACCAGCGTCGAGGCGCGCGCCCGGTCTTTCGCCGGAATCATCAGGTGCGCGACCCAGAAATTCCCGTCAGCGGCAATCGACGAGCGCAGGCCAGTACGCGCCAGAATCTTCGCCCAGACCTGACGTGGAATATCCGTCATGATCCCGACGCCGTCGCCTTCGCCATCGACGATGCCGGTACGATGTCCCATGCGGGTGAGCGCTTCGATGGTGCGCTTGACATTGCCGTGAGTCGCCTCGCCGCCCTTGCGGACGGAGCAAATGAGCGCGCAGGCGTCGCGTTCACGGTCATCAATTGGATGGTGTGGGGGAAGGCGGTACTGCGTATCCTCGATCATGCGATTTCTCCCGACAGGAGCCACCGGACGAAAAAACCGTCGTCTTGTCATGAGTAGACAAAACTGGACGGTTTTTCTTTGTTGATATTTAAAATTCTATCGTTTGACGAAGGTCGGTCTACTGGCAGATTACGATAGTTAACGGACGCTCAGTTGAGATAATTTGCACAATCAGGGCTGGAAGGCCCTCATCCTGACCTGTTTCACTCAACATGAGCGGCGAAAGCGCTCCCACGAGGGGCCGTAAGCAGGCATTTAATGGCAGGCGAAAGGTGGCCCTGAGGCCACCCTAATTCAGCGTCAGCAGGCGGCGGACAGTCAGCGCGAGGTGCAGCGCCAACCGAATTTCCGGTCGATTGAGGTCGATCTGCGCGATCTCGTTGATGCGGTTCATCCGGTAGAGCAGCGTGTTACGGTGGACGATCAGCATTTCTGCCGTCTGGCTCAGATTGCCATGACAGGCGAAGAAAGCTTCGAGCGTCTTAATCAGGTCGGCGTGCTGGCGCATGTCGTATTCGAGCAGCGGGCCGAGCGTCCGCTCACAGAAAGCCGACAGCTTCTCGCGGTCGGACAGGCTGAGAATCAACTGATATACGCCGAGATCGCCGATGTAGAGCGGCGTGTCAGTTTGCAGGCGAATGGCGAGGTCGAGCGCCTGTACCGCGTCACGGTAGCTCGAACGCCAGCCCGCAATCTCCCGCGCCGCCTGCCCTAAGCCAATCGCCACGCGCGTATTCGGGTACTGGCGCTGAATTTCAGCGCTGATCGCTTTTGCCAGCTTCATGGCCGAGCCGACTGAATCTTTCGGGTCTGAGGCGTGGAACACCAGCACCTCAGTTTCGCGCTCGCGCTGCCAGACGAGCGCGCTCACCCGCTGCGCGCTGACGACGCTGTTGACAATCGTTTCCAGACGGCGCAGCGACGGCGTCTTGTCGCTCTGCCACTTCAGCACGACAGCGATATGCGTCTGTGTCATATCATGGTCGAAGCGCTCGCCCTGACGGATCGCTTCCTGCTGGCTGACGTCACCGTTCAGCAGGCGGTCGAGGAACGTCCCGCGCAGGCGCTTCTCGGTGTCGGAGATCGCTTTGGCCTTCGCCATTTCGAGCGCGCAGGCGGCAGCGCCATGCTCGGCCACCAGCAGGTCGATGTCGTCGAGGTCGGTGTCCTGACCGATGATCGACAGATAGCCCCGGCCAATATCTTTGGTGATGATCGGCGAGACGAGCCGGGCGATGCCGACGGTCGGCAGCGACTGGAGCAGCACCGGGTTATCGGCCTCGCTGACACGGTGACGATCCTGATATTCGACCGGCAGATTATCGACCTTACGCAGAAAAGTTTCGATCTCATCCCACAGGCCGACGAACTGCGGCTGAAACGTGCTGTGCAGGATTTGCAGGCGCTTATCCTGCACCACAACCGCTTTATTGGTCAGCCGCGCCATCGCGCTGATGAGTTCGGGCATCCCCTCATTACGCGAGGAAATCTGGGTGAGCTGCTTGTAAATCTGCGTGCCGCGTCGTTCGATCTGGCCCTTACGATCAACCAGCAGCGAGACGACCGCCTTCTCGACCAGCCGAATCCGCGTTCCAGCCGGCAGCGCCAGCACCGGCACGCCATAAGCGTTGGCCTCGGCAATCGCCGTCGGCGACGGGCTGTCGCTGAGGACGACAGCAGCAGCCTGCGTATCCGTCGCCCAACGCACCACTTCGACATCGGATGTGACGCGCCCGGTGTTGTTCTCGAACGGCGCGACCAGAATCATCTCGCCGCGCTGGAGCGCCTTCGAGGACGTATGTTCCTCGGGATAAATGATCGTCGTCCAGCTCACGGCCCGGTTGAGCAGCCCATCGCCCGCCACGACGCGCGTGCCGAGCGGCAGCGCCAGCTTGCGAATCTCCTCAACCGTTACCTTATGATTTTCTTCCAGGTCATCCATCGCGTTTGTCCCTGCTCGCTGCATTTTTGCACAAATGTGTCAAATTCAGGCGCATGAAGGCCGAACGCCTAGGTTTCCCCGGTAATCAGACCGAAAACAATGACGATAAAAAAGACGATCAGCGATAACCCCAGCAGGTTCTGCGCCGGGTTGATGTACACATTGTACAACGTAAAAAAGAGCATGACCGCGCCCGCAATCCAGGTGATCGGGCTGACGCGCCAGCGCCGGGTATACTGATAGGTGGCCGAGCCGAGCAGGATAATCGCCCCGGCAGCGGGCAGAAACCAGTTCGGCAGGCTCGAAACGCTCTCTGGACTCAGTTGAAACAGCGCAAAAGCCAGCACGAGCAGCGCCCAGGTGATGCGCTCGACACGGGCTTCGGCGTCACTTTTCCGGGTTCCCCGCCGCGACGAGGTTCCAGAACCTGACCTTCGCTTCACGTCCGCACCACCACTTGTCCAGCGCTCAAATGAACTCCACAACCGGCCTACAGAGCCGAAGATTCAGGCGTAATCAGGCAAAACTTCCTCGTCGAAGCGGCGACACCTATATAATACGCACAAATGGCCGCCTTCACAATTGCTGGTCGGGCGCTTTTCTGTGGGCAGTGTAGAATGGAACTGATTTTGTCGGATAGGTCTGGCGCGGCCCGACCAGCGAGCGAGCGGACAATGAGCTTCAGGCGATCCTGGTTATCTCTTTTGGTGGCAGCGGCGCTAATGGTGGCCTGTCAGTCGAACGACGTGATCCCGAACGGCCCTCGACTGGTGAGCGAAGTCACGATTGCGCCTGCCACCCGCGCGCCGACGCGCTATCTGAGTCCGACACCGGCTTCGCCGACGCCGCAGACCCCGACGCCGACCACGACTATACTGGCGCTAACCGAGACGCCCGTCATCACCTTCACCGCCGCCGTCCAGTTGACGGACATCACGCCGACGCTGGCTCCGAGCAAGACGCCGACGATCACGCCAACCGTCAGCGATACTCCCGCGCCGACTGTGACGCCCGCGCCGACGCAGCCGATCAATACCATCGTGCCGGTACTCGTGCCGACAGAAGTGTTCGTCCCGCCGGAACAGGTCATCGCCGCCGTCGCCGCCAACCCGACGCTGGCACAGCCGTCCGCTGACCTCTCGATTCCGCTGCCGGGGACGCCGGAAGTGCCGCAGGCCGCCTGCACAAGCGCGCAGTGGTTCTTCACCAACCCGCATCTGCCGGATTGTCCGCTCAACCCGGCGGTCACGTCCGACGCGGCCTACGAGGAATTCGAGTATGGCAACATGATCTGGGTCGGCGCGCAGGACGCGATCTACGTCTTTTACGACAGCAACGAAGCGCCGCGCTGGCAGGTGTTTCAGGACAAATGGGTTGACGGGATGCCCGAGAAAGACCCGGCGCTCGACGCGCAGGCTCCGCCCTATGCCGACTGGCAGCCGCATCGCGGCTTCGGCCTGATCTGGCGGACGACGCCCGGCATGATCGACCGTATCGGTTGGGCGCAAAGCCCCTACGAGCAGCCCTATCAGGTCAGCGTCCAGGTACGGACGGACGGCACGATCTACATCAGCGAGCCGCGAGGCCGGGTCTTCGCGCTCAAGGCCGACGGCTCTGACTGGGAAATGTACCGATAGTGACTGCTCCAGAGCAACATAAACAGGAGTAGACTATTGAATAGCTACGCAGACCAACGCGCTCGATTCCACGAGCCGCCGATCTGTTGTTTTCGGTCACACCCTGAAAGACGGGGACGCCGACCGACCACCCGCGAACCGTCCAGACTCTCGCTGCGCCCTTCGCTCGATGACCCGCCGCTTGACGCGCTCCCCGGCTCTTCTGGAATGGCCGACCATCGTTCAGGTCTGGTTGACGAGGAGTGTGCGCCATGTCAGCAGGCAGCCGTTTTATCGTGGAACACGTCTCGCCCGGCGTCCTCAAGGAGCGCTCTGGCAGCGGCGAGATGGTCATCTTCGAGGTCGAGGATGGAAGCCGGCAAACCATTGCCGACTGGGCATTCGCCGTCGAGGACGAGCTTCAGCGCTGGCCGACTGGCTACCCCTGTTTGTTCCTGCATGATTTACATCGAAGCGGCCTTCTGGCCTTTGGCGCGGATATGCAGTTGGACTTCGAGCGGCTGTTTCACCTGCGCCCCGCGCTGAGACGTTTTGCCGCCGTCATCATGCCGCCGAACGACAGCGTCGATATTGCCCGGCTGGATTGTAAGCTGCGCAGGCTGAAGGAAGCATACAATTACCCGGTCGAGTGGGAAGTTTTCACCCGACGCAAAGACGCGCTCAACTGGCTCTACACGCGAGGGCTGTAGGTCGTTCGGGCGCTCGACAGCCGATCACTGGAGAAGTCACGACGGCATCCTGCCGCCGTTTTCGATTCCCTGCGCGCCGATGATCGCCGCAGGCAGTGTTATAATCACCGCTGGCCCTGAAGATGCAGCGGGAAGGATCAGGCCGGGTGGCGAAACGAATTGGCATCTTAACCGGCGGCGGCGACGCTCCCGGCCTGAATGCGGTCATTCGCGCCGTCGCGCTGACGGCGGCCCGGCGTTATGGCTGGGAAACTATCGGCATCCGCGAAGGTTTCGACGGCCTGCTGGCAGGTCTGCCGACGCTGGCGCTCAACGAATCGTCGGTACGCGACCTGCTCCCGCGCGGCGGGACGATCCTCGGCGCGGCTAATCGCGGCAGCCCGTTTCACCGCCGCATTGAGCATCCAAATGGCGAAGTCGCATACATCGACGTCTCGCATGAGGCGCTTGAGCGCATGGACGACCTCGGCCTTGAGGCGCTGATCGTCGCGGGCGGCGATGGCACGATGGCGATTGCCGAGAAGCTGGTGCAGCTCGGCGCGCGGATCGTCGGCGTCCCCAAGACTATCGACAACGACCTGAGCCAGACCGACGTCACTTTCGGCTTTGACACCGCGATCAATACCGCAACCGAGGCGCTCGACAAGCTGCAAACAACCGCCGAGAGCCATCATCGGGCGATGGTGCTCGAAGTCATGGGCCGCAACGCGGGCTGGATCGCGCTCAAGACGGGGGTTGCTGGCGGCGCGGACGCCATCCTGATCCCGGAAATCCCCTTCGACATCGCCGTGATCCGCGACAAAATCCGCGACTTACAGGCGTCCGGTCGACGCTACAGCCTGATTATCGTCGCTGAAGGCGCGGCCCCGATTGGCGGCGAGCAGGCGTTTTATATCGAGGGCGAAGGCTTCAGCCAGAGCAAGCTCGGCGGCATCGGCTATCTGGTCGGCAACATGCTCAACGCTGCGACCGGCGTCGAGGTGCGCGTGACCGTCCTCGGCCATCTCCAGCGCGGCGGCCAGCCGACGCCACACGACCGCTGGCTGGCGACCCGCTTCGGCGCGGCGGCGGTCGATCTGGCGGCGCAGGCTCAATGGGGCTTCATGGTCGCGCTGCAAGGCGAAACCCTCATCTCCGTCCGCATGAGCGATGCCATTTCCGCGCTCAAAGCAGTCGATCCGAACAGCGAGCTGGTACAGATGGCCCGCGACCTCGGCATCGTCTTCGGGTAATTTTCCGTGATGCAGTCATCGACTCCGCCAACCTATCCCCCGCCAGCCAGCGGCCATCCGGCTCCCCCGCCACCGCGCCAGCCCGCGCGCCAACGAAGCTGCCTGAGCAACACGGTCGTCCTCATCGTCATCCTGCTGCTGCTGCCGGTGTTCCTGTGCGGGTTGGGGCTGGTCGCCACCCTGATTTTTTCGCCCGCGCCGCTCAACATTCTGCTGGTCGGCGTCGATTCGCGTCCCGGCGAAGGCTACCTCGCGCGCACGGACAGCAACATCCTCGTCGGCGTGCAGCCGTCGCATCTGCGCGTCAGCCTGCTCTCGATTCCGCGCGACCTGTTCATCGACGTCCCCGGCTACGGCTTGCAGCGCATCAACACCGCCAATATGCTCGGCGAGGAAAAGGTCAAAGGCAGCGGCCCCGCGCTCCTGAGCGCGGCGATAGCGAACAGCTTCGGTATCCAGACCGAACGCTACATCCGGCTCAATTTTCAGGCGTTCATCGACCTGATCGACGCGGTC
>CAZZAO010000039.1:30758-40788 GCA_964652205.1 uncultured Anaerolineaceae bacterium
GCGGCGTGACCATCACCGTCGATAAGGCGCTGGTTGACTATCAGTATCCCACGCTCGACGGCGGGACAATCAGCGTGCGTTTCGATCCCGGCACGCAGCCGATGGACGGCGAGCGAGCGCTGATTTACGCTCGCACGCGCCACGGCGACGACGATTACCAGCGCGCCAATCGTCAGCAGCAGGTGATTTCAGCGCTGTCGGTCAAGCTGCTCAATCCGCTGACGTGGCCCGCTGTACTCGCCGTGCTCAATCGCTCGGTTGACACTAATTTAACGGTGCTGGACATGGCGAAGATCGCCCCGACGCTGCTGCTCAATGCCGGGCGTTTCGACCGCAAGGTGATCGACCGCAGCCTGATTACAGCGACGGCGCAGGGTCTAGCGGTTCCCAACTACGCTCTGCTTGCGCCATGGATCGACGAGCGGTTTAAGTGAGGACTTCCCTCATCCCCGGCCCTTCTGCCGGTGGGAGAAGGGTGAAATCGATGCGGCAGGCAGCAGGGTTGCGCGCCGGAGTATAACCCGCTGATTCTGCCGGTGAGAGAAGGGTGAAATAGAAGCGACAGGAAGCTGCCATCGGCGCGTTCCACCGCTGCGCGGCGCTGCCTTCGCTCCTCGCCCTGCGGAGAGGGCATTCCCTACCCGACGGTCAACACGAGGGCATTTTGCGAGGGGTCGCGCAGCAGCGGGCCGCGCTCGTGCGCCTCGACGGTAATCCCGGCGGCGGCGGCGCGGTCGGTGACTTCGTGGCGCGCGTCGTCATTCGGCATGATGACTGTGTAGTACGTCAGGCCGGTTGCCTCCTCAGGCGCGGGCGGCGCGCCGATTCCCGCCCAGGTATTCAGGCCAAGATGGTGATGATAGCCGCCCGCCGAGACGAACAGCGCCGATCCCAGATTGAACATCAGGTCAAAGCCGAGCGTATCCACATAGAACTTCTTCGCCGCCGGGATCGACGCGACGTGCAGATGAACGTGGCCCATCGTCGTGCCGGGAGCCATCCCCGTCCACGGCTCGTCCTGATGGCCGACCAGCTCGCCGAGCACACCTTCGGCATCGAACGGATCGGTGCTCATCTGAAGACTGCCATTCTGGCGCGGCCACTCGTCGCGCGGACGGTCGCGGTAAATCTCGATGCCGTTGCCTTCAGCATCGTCAAGGTAAAGCGCCTCGCTGACCAGATGATCGGACGCGCCGCCAATGGGCGTCCGCGTCTCGATGAGGTGCCGAAGCACCTGCGCCAGATGGAAGCGCGACGGCGTCAGGATGGCAAAGTGATAGAGGCCCGTCGTGCCGCCGACCTTGCGCGCGCCGGGGCGCGCCTTGAGGCGCAGCAGCGGCGTCCCCGCAGCGCCGAGAGTGGCTTGATCGCCAGTCTGGTCGAGGACGTTGAGGCCGATGCGCTCGGTGTAGAACTTGACTTGCTTATCGAGATCGGCAACCTGAAGGGCGACGTCGCCCATCCGGGCAGCCGGGTGGATGGTGTTAGTCATGGTTAATCCCTGAATTCAATCGGCCCGGTATATCCTGTTCAGACGGTACGAGCGCTGAAGTTTTTACCCTGTGCCGCTCGAAATCGGAGTTAGCGGTTAACCTGAGCATAGGGCAATCGCCTATTCCCTAATTTAGGGGCCAGGAAGGTCTAGGATGGGTGGCAGGGGCGACCCGACGGGGCGACCCGACGGGTCGCCCCTACGAAGTCACACCCGTTTTGACTTGCAGAGGCCGCGATTGGATAGATTAAGGATGAAGAGGCCATCGCCCTAAATTCAAACAGGGCGTTGGTTTCCTGTAATGGCAGGCTGAGGTAAACTCTCAGCAGCGTGTGACCAACCGCCCCACACCGGATGGACTAGCAATGCGTTTACGCCTTCGCTCCCAGCATCTGCATTTTCTCGAAGCCGCCCTGATCGGCGTCTTTTTTATTCAGGCGCTGCGCTTCCTGATCGGCATCCTTTACAGCCGCGTCGCCGGAGCGTCGATTGTGCTGGCATCCGACCCGGCGGCGATTGACCCATCACTACCGGGGGTGATCGACCCGACACTGGTCAGCGCGGAAATCACCTTTCTAATTTATATGCTGGCGCTGCCGCTGATCGCGCTGATTCTCGGTCGCTTCCGGCTGCTGTTCATCCCGACGGTCGCGGCGATTGCGCTTGCGCGAACGTTCATCAACACCGGGACGGTGCTGACGCCAGTCGCGGCATCGGGCGTCGTCATCGGCGCGAGCCTGCTTTATATCGCCCTGCTGATTCGCCACCGCGCGCAGATGTTCGCCTATTTCTTCATCCTCGGCATCGGCGTCGATGAACTGTATCGCGCGGTCGGCAACACACTCGACCCGTCATGGTCGCCCGACTACCTCACGATCCAGATCGTGCTGGCTGCGGTTGCCATGATCGTCTGCATCATCGGCGTGATCGCCCAGATGCGCCAGCGCAGCGGCGACAGCGCCGGAATCTCGCCCGACAGCGCGCTGCTGCCCTTCTGGGGCGGAATTGGCCTCGGCGCGCTGCTGTTCCTTGAGCTGGCGCTGCTCTCCGTCCCCAATGCGATTGCCGGACGCGCGGGCGTCGATTACACCATCTTCGTCCCGCTGGTCGCGGCGGCAACGATGCTGCCGCTGATGCCGTGGGTGCGAGCGCAGGCGCGGGCGCTCGTCAGCCTGTTCGACGGCAGCGTGCGCGGCTGGGCGTGGTTCCTGCTGATGGCGCTGCTGGTGGTGTTCGGGGCGCGCTTTCCCGGCATCCTCGGCGGGGTGGCGCTGGTCATCACGCAGTTTGTCGCCAGCCTGATGTGGTGGTGGCTGATTCGCCCGCGCACCGAACGCGATCACAGTTTTACCGGCCTGTGGCTGATCGTGACCGTGCTGGTTTTCATTCTGCTGGTCGCAGCCGATTACTTCACCTACGAATACGCTTTCGTCCGCAACTTTACGGGTGATCTGGCTTTTCTCAACGCGGCTGTGCCGCCGCTGCTGCGCGGTTTCCGCGGGCTGGGACTTGGCGTGCTGCTGCTCGGCGTGTTTCTGGCAGCCATCCCGATGATCCAGACGCAGCGGCGGATTCCGTGGGGCGAGCGCCGGCGGTCGGCGTTGTGGTCGCTGGCGGCGCTGGTGCTGACGGTGATCTTCGCCGTCGGCGGCGCGCTGGCGGCCCGCCCGCCGCTGGTGACAGCCGTGCGCGGCGTCGACCGCTTCCGCGTCGGAACCTACGATATTCACGCGGGCTACAACGAGTTCTATCACTTCGATCTGGAAGCAATTGCGCAAACGATTCAGCAGAGCGGCGCGAATGTCGTCCTGCTTCAGGAAACCGAGGCCGGGCGAATGACCAGTTTCGGCATCGACGAGCCGTTGTGGCTGGCGCGCCGTCTGGGCATGGATAAGCGTTTCTTCGGCACGAATGAAAATCTGCAAGGGCTGGCGGTGCTGTCGAACATCCCGATTGTCTACAGTCAGGGGACGCTGCTGACGAGCGTTGGCAACCAGACCGGCGCGCAGCACGTTCAGGTCAGCACCGACGGCGTCAGCGCGGTATCGTTTTATAACACCTGGCTCGGCCTGCTGCTGGCCGCGCCAGGCGAACGCCCGATCTCCGATCAGGAGCAGGATCAGCAGGTGCAGCTCAACGAACTGTTCGGCGTGATCGCGCGCGACTTCACCGACCTCAATCAGGTGCGATTGGTTGTCGGCGGCAACTTCAACACCAGCGCTACCTCACCGCTGGTCGAGCAGATGCGCGCCACTGGCTTCACCGATCCCTTCGCTGGCAACCCGGATGAGCTGTCGGCGACGCTGTGGCGCAGCAATCAGCACGCCCGCACCGACTTTCTCTGGCTGCGCAACGTGCTGCCGCTCGGCGCGCTGGTGATGGACTCGCACGCCTCAGACCATCGCATGGCAGTGGCCGAGATTCTGATCAACCGCGTTGCCCAGTAGCATTGTGCTGGCGAATGTCATCACGCCGCTAAAGCGGGCTAAATACTTGAAAACTCTCAGACAGCAGGCATTTAGCTGGCTTTAGTCAGCTTATCGTTGGCCGCCAGAGGCTAAAAGCCCTCTGGCGGCGCGAGCGAATAAACTGAACAACACACCGTCCTCGACGGTCAGCGGTGAGGGCTGGCGGGCGCGAACAATCGTGCCGCTACGGAAGCAGAGGACAGATGACGCTTCTGATTCGTGCGGGGAGGCTAGTGCTGCGGCTGTTCGAGGGCAGTGCGGCGGAGCGCGTCACGAGCGGCAGCCTGTG
This sequence comes from uncultured Anaerolineaceae bacterium, assembly GCA_964652205.1. Classification (GTDB taxonomy): domain Bacteria; phylum Chloroflexota; class Anaerolineae; order Aggregatilineales; family Phototrophicaceae; genus ZC4RG36. The sequence goes on from CAZZAO010000039.1 coordinate 35,008, forward strand.
CCGCTGACTGCTTGCTCCGCCCGTTGCCGACGCCCGCCACCTGATCGCCGACCAGCACCTGAACGGTGAACTCTTTCTCGTGGTCGGGACCGGTTTCCGAGACCGTGCGGTACGACGGCGTCAGGCCGTAACGCGCCTGACTCCATTCCTGAAGCAGGCTGCGCGCGTCCTTGTCGGACTGCTCGGCCAGCACTTGATTCAGCATGACGTTAACCTGCGGCATGACAAACTTACGGACAGCATCCATCCCCCTGTCGAGGTACAGCGCGCCGCTCAACGCCTCGAACGCGCCGCACAGATTGTTCGTGCGCTCGCGTCCACCGCTGGCTTCCTCGCCCCGCCCCATCCGTAACGTTTCGCCGACATGACACTGTACAGCCAATTCGGCCAACGCCTCAGTCCGCACGAGAGCAGCCCGCAGGCGCGTCAGGTCGCCCTCAGGCATGGCCGAAAAGCGCTCAAACAGCATCTCGCCGATGACGAAATCGAGGATGGCGTCGCCGAGAAATTCGAGCCGTTCGTTATCGATCAGGTCGTTGTCATCGTGCTCGTTGACGTAGGAGCGATGAGTCATCGCCTGTTGAAGCAGATCGACGTCCGAGAATTTGAGATGGTTCAGCCGCTGAAATTGATCGAGATCCATTGGTTTCGCTAACGATAAGCCTTAAATAGCAGCGAGACGTTATGCCCGCCGAAACCGAACGAGTTGCTCATGGCGATGTCAATCGGCATCGCGCGCGCCGTGTTCGGCACATAGTCGAGATCACACTCCGGGTCAGCCTCGGTCAGGTTGATGGTCGGCGGGGCGATGCCCTCGCGGATGGCCTGAATACAGAAGATAGCTTCCATCGCCGCCGTTGCGCCCATCGCGTGACCGGTCATGCTCTTGGTCGAACTCATCGGCACTTTATAGGCGTAAGCGCCAAAGGCTTCCTTGACTGCTTTGGTTTCCATCACGTCATTCAGGCCGGTTCCCGTCCCGTGGGCGTTGATGTACTGCACCTGCTCCGGCACGATTCCAGCGTCGGCCAGCGCGTAGTGAATCGCCGCCGCCGCGCCGCGCCCTTCCGGTTCGGGCGCGGTGATGTGGAAGGCGTCAGACGTCGCGCCGTAGCCGATCACTTCGGCGAGAATATTCGCGCCGCGCGCCTTCGCGTGCTCCAGTTCCTCAAGCGCGATCACCGCCCCGCCCTCGCTGAAGACCAGGCCAGTTCGATTTTTGTCGAACGGACGAACAGCGTGTTCAGGGTCGTCGTTGAGCCGCGAGCAAGCCCCGGTGCGGTCGAAAGCCGCGATGCCGATCTGGATGATCGGCGCTTCGCCCGCGCCTGCCAGCGCCTGATCGACGCGACCGAGGCGAATCAGGTCAAAGGCATAGCCGATGCAGTCGCCGCCGGTGGCGCAGGCCGAAATCAGCGTGCAGCTTGGGCCGGTCGAGCCGATCTCAATCGAAATGGCATCGCTCGCGCCATTGACCATCAGCATCGGGATGCCGAATGGCGTGATTCGGCGCGGGTCGCCAGTCGTCAGCAGCACCGTCGCCTGCTCGTAGTAGCTGTCAATACCGCCGACTGCCGAGCCGACGATGACGCTTGTGCGGCCCGCATTTTCTGGCGTGATGCTGAAGCCGCAGTCCTCGAACGCCATTTTGCCCGCTGCCTGCGCGAACTGCTGATAACGGTCACGGCGGCGCGCTTCCTTGACCGGCATAAAGTCACCCGGCTCCCAGTTCTTGACTTCAGCCGCAATCTTAACGGCGTAATTACTGGTATCAAACCGAGTGATCGGCCCGACTCCGCTTTTACCGGCTTTGATAGCCGCCCAGGTCTGATCCACGTTATGACCAAGCGGCGAAACCATTCCCATTCCCGTCACAACAACACGTCGGGTCACAAGCTTCTCCTGGTGTAGATCTATTCTGCCCCACTCGCGCTGCGGTCATGCACGCTCGGCAGGTAATGGCCTTCGATCCAGACCGAACCGTCCGGGCGAACATCTTTCTTCCAGACCGGGACAATTTCCTTGAGCCGGTCGATGCCGTAGCGCGCCCCTTCAAAACAACCCTGATCGCGGTGTCCCGATGCGCAGGCGACGATAATTGTATTCTCGCCGACCTTCAGCAGGCCGACCCGCTGCACCAGCGCAATTCCCTGCACCAGCGGCCAGCGCTCCCGGATTTCGCCGACGATCTGGCGCATTTTCGCCTCGGCCATCGGCCCGTAGGCTTCATATTCGAGCCGCTGTGTCTCAGCCGTTTCACCGCTGATCTGCGTCTGTCCGCGCACCATGCCGCTGAAGACGCAGACCGCCCCGGTATCTACCGTGGTGATGGCCGCGCTCAATTCGTTCAGATCAATCGGCGCGTCAGCCAGTCGGCAGATTTCGACGTAAGGGCTGCCGCCGCCGCTGACGGGCGGGAAGAACGCCACCTCATCGCCCTCGTGGACGGCGTCGTGCGCGAAGGCAAACTCCTGATTGACGGCAGCGACCGCCGACGGCAGACGCTGCGCCAGCGCGGGACGGTCAGCCATCAGCGCGCGGCGCACATCATCGACTGTTGCGCCGGTTCCGGGCAGCGTCAGTTTCAGCGACGACTGACCGGCAGCCTCTTTCAAAGTGGCGAACAGGAAAATGGTCAGTTGCATCAGCTTGCCTGATAATCGCCATGCTGCCCGCCGTGCTTTTCGAGCAGACGAATCTCGGTCAGGCGCATCCCCCGGTCAACGGCTTTCGCCATATCGTAGATCGTCAGCGCCGCGACCGATACCGCCGTCAGCGCTTCCATCTCGACGCCAGTCTGACCGCGCGTTCTGGCTTTCGCCGTGATCCGTACCGCGCAGGCTGCGTCATCAAGCGTCAGATCGACATCCACTTTCGTCAGCGCAAGCGGGTGACAGAGCGGAATGAGTTCAGACGTGCGCTTGGCTGCCATGATACCAGCAATTCGCGCAATTGTGAGGACATCGCCCTTTTTAAGCGCGCCCTCACGAATCAGGCGCAGCGTCTCCGGCTGCATCATGACCATGCCACCCGCCACAGCCACGCGCTCCGTCTCAGGCTTATCGCCGACGTCAACCATCCGTGCCGCGCCCTGCGCGTCGAGATGGGTCAATTGCTCGTCCATAACGGCTCCTGTCCCCCGCCGAAAACCGGGCGAAAGCGCTCCTGAACTGACCGGCTGCCGGTGAATATTCACCCTGGCACTCAGACGCTTCTAAGGATGCGATTATACCTTATCCACAGGCAGGCAGTCTTGTTTTGGGTCTGGCGCGCATGTATACTGAGCGACCGTCTCGTTAGCTCGTACCCCCTGTTGACACACTCTGGAGCGCATATCCTTTGGGCATCTTTCGCAGTGGTCTGTCTAAAACTCGCCAGTCGTTCATCGGTCGGCTCGGCCAGATGCTCGGCGCGTCCAACATCAATGACGAGACGTGGGACGACATCGAAGCCGTGCTGCTTCAGGCCGATCTTGGCGTAGAGACGACCGCGAAAGTCCTCGACGACCTCAAGGCGCGCGCCCGCCGCGAAGGGATCAGCAAGGCCGACAGGCTGCATGACGCGCTCAAGGCAGCGCTGCGCTCGCTGCTGCAAACGCCGCCGCCGATGAATATCAGCGGTCGTCCCCTGTCGATTGTCCTGATCGTCGGCGTCAACGGCTCCGGCAAGACAACCTCGATTGCCAAGCTGGCGAACCGCCTCAATCGCGCCGGTCGAAAGGTCATGCTGGCCGCCGGCGACACCTTCCGCGCCGCCGCCATCGAGCAGCTTCAAACGTGGGGCCAGCGCATCGACGTGCCGGTGATCGCGGGTAAGCCGGGTTCCGACCCTGCCGCGCTGGTCTTCGACGCCAGCGCCGCCGCCAAAGCGCGGGGCCGCGATATTCTGATCGTCGATACTGCCGGTCGGCTGCACACCAACGCCAACCTGATGGAAGAACTCGCCAAGATCAAGGCCGTCTCGCAGCGGGTCATCCCCGATGCGCCGCACGAAGTCCTGCTCGTGCTCGACGGCACGACCGGGCAGAACGCGCTCCAGCAGGCGCGCAAATTCCGCGAAATGGTCGATGTCACTGGCATCATTGTCACCAAGCTCGACAGCACGGCCAAAGGTGGGATGGTCTTCGCCATCTACAACGAATTAAAGCTGCCCGTCCATTATGTCGGCCTCGGCGAAGGCATGGACGATCTGGTGCTGTTTAACCCCGAAAACTTCGTCAACAGCCTGTTCGACGAAAATTAGACTGTAAACCGGGACGTCAATGGAACCGCTGATAGAAGCCTTACTTGCCATGCAGAAGCGCATCACCGAACTGATGGCGCGGCTGAATATTGTCGGCAAACGGCGCGCGCTCGACCAGCTTGAGGCGCAGTCCACCGAGCAATCATTCTGGTCGAACCCCGACACGGCGCAGCAGGTCATGCAGCAGATCGCCAAGTTGAAGGCGGAGATCGGCCACTGGGACTCGATTGCCGGGCGAATTGTCGACGCGCTGGAACTCGCGCGGATGAACGATCCTGACCTGCTCGACGAACTGACGACTGAAGTCAGCGCGCTATCCGAGGCGGTCGAGCATGGCGCGCTTCAGGCGCTCCTGAGCGGCCCCTACGACAACGAAAACGCCATCCTTGCCATCCATGCCGGGGCGGGTGGAACCGACTCGCAGGACTGGGCGCAGATGCTCGAACGGATGTACCTGCGCTGGGCCGAGCGGAATAACTACAAGGTCGAAGTCATCGAGCGGATGGAAGGCGAAGAAGCGGGCATCAAGAGCGTCACCTTCAGCATCAAGGGCGATTACGCATATGGCTACCTGCAAAGCGAGCAGGGCGTCCATCGCCTCGTTCGCCTCAGTCCATTCGACGCCGCCAACCGCCGCCACACCTCGTTTGCCAAAGTCGAGCTGTGGCCGGACATTCAGGGCCAGATCGACATCGAGGTGAGCGAGAAAGACATCCGTATCGACACCTATCGGTCGAGCGGCGCGGGCGGCCAGAACGTGCAGAAGAACGATACCGCCGTGCGGATCACCCACCTCCCGACCGGGATCGTCGTCCAGTGCCAGAACCAGCGCAGCCAGGGCCAGAACCGCGAGCGCGCGATGCAGATTCTCAAGGCGCGGCTGTTCGAGATGGAGCGCAAGAAACAGGAAGTGCAGCTCGCCACGCTCAAGGGCGAGAACGTCGATGCGGGCTGGGGCAACCAGATCCGTTCCTACGTGCTGCATCCCTATCACATGGTCAAGGATCACCGCACCGGCCACGAAGTCGGCAACACACAGGCCGTCCTCGACGGTCGGCTGAACGACTTCATGGAAGCCTACCTGCGCGCCAAGATCGACGGGATGCCGCTGATGCCGCTCGGCGAGCCAGAGCCGTAACCGTCACCGCTCCGCCAGGGGATCAAAAGGCTCGTCCGGTACTGAGAAGGCACGGTTTGCGCCGGAGCCGACCCCTCACCGTGTACTGAGAGAGGAAACGGTCACAGTCAGCAGCAATTTTCCAGTCTTATCCGCTTAAGTTGGCGTCTATAAGACGTGATTTTTCGCGCCCGCCGACCGCGCCCTGGTCAAAACCGGGGGAATAAAGCCGGGCAGTGTCCTTCGTCTGTAGCGCTTTGATGCATCAAGCCCGACCTTATCCTTTAGTCCCTTAATTTCGTCAGCCAGAGTTCAACTTCATTCAGTAATCTATGGTTTTGAGCCTCAGACGAAAAGCCGCAAACCCCAGGGCAATCGCATCAAAATCGCAACTCAGGCTATAAAAGGTCATGAGGGTTTGT
>CAZZAO010000040.1:0-19714 GCA_964652205.1 uncultured Anaerolineaceae bacterium
GCAACCACAGATCCATTCTCCTTACGCCCTCACCTTCCCCACTCTTCTACCGGGAGTGGAGAGAGGCGGACGCGGTCATTTCCACAATGCAGATCGACAGCAGCGCAGATTGAAAAGACAGGCGTCTTCTCGATTCTGCAAAGTCTGATAGTCCTCACCATCCATCTTTCACCCCTCGCCCTGAGGGAGACTGCGAAGAAGGGATGAGGGTTTAACCAATCGACCCTTCAAGCTGAATCTGAATCAGACGGTTCAGTTCCAGCGCGTATTCCATCGGCAGTTCCTTGACCAGCGGCTCGATGAAGCCGTTGACGATCATCGCGTTGGCTTCGTCTTCGCTCATACCACGGCTCATGGCGTAGAAAAGCTGTTCCTCGCCAATCTTGCTGACCGAGGCTTCGTGGCCCATCGTCACATTCTTAGCATCAACTTCCATCGTCGGATAGGTGTCCGACCGACTGCGGTCGTCGAGCAGGAGCGCGTCGCAGACGACGTTGCTCTTCGAGTTGTCGGCGCCTTCGGCGATCTTGAGCAGGCCGCGATAGCTGGCGCGTCCGCCGCCCTTGCTGATCGACTTGCTGATGATCTGACTGGTGGTGTTCGGCGCAAGGTGGGTGATCTTCGCGCCCGCGTCGAGCAACTGACCTTCGCCAGCGAAGGCAATCGACAGGACTTCGCCGTGCGCGCCTTCGCCCTTGAGGATGACCGCCGGATACTTCATCGTCAGCTTGCTGCCGAGGTTGCCATCGACCCATTCCATCGTCGCGTTCTTCTCGGCAACCGCGCGCTTGGTCACGAGGTTATAGACGTTATTCGACCAGTTCTGAATCGTCGTGTAGCGGCAGCGCCCGCCTTCCTTGACGATGATTTCGACGACCGCGCTGTGCAGGCTGTCCTCACTGTAAGTCGGCGCGGTGCAGCCCTCGACGTAGTGAACGTAAGCGCCTTCATCGACGATGATGAGCGTGCGCTCAAACTGGCCCATGCTCTGCGCGTTGATGCGGAAGTAGGCTTGCAGCGGCATCTCGACGTGAATCCCCGGCGGCACGTAAATGAACGACCCGCCCGACCAGACGGCGCTGTTGAGCGCCGCGAACTTATTGTCCGCCGACGGGATGATGGTGCCAAAGTATTCCTTGACGATCTCCGGGTAATCGCGCAGCGCCGAGTCCATGTCGGTGAACAGCACGCCCTTCGCGTCCAGAGATTTGACGATGCTGTGATAGACGACTTCCGATTCGTACTGCGCCGTCACGCCCTGAAGGAACTTCTGCTCGGCTTCGGGAATGCCCAGGCGGTCGAAGGTGTTCTTGATGTCAGGCGGAACTTCGTCCCAGGTCTTGCCCTGACGATCCGCCGCGCGGACGAAGTAGTAGATATCCTCGAACTTAATGTCGTTCAGCATCCCGCCGCCGCCCCACTGCGGCATCGGCTTGCTCATAAAAATCTTATAAGCATTGAGCCGATAATCGAGCATCCACTGCGGCTCGTGCTTGAGCGCGCTGATCTGCCGGACGACGTCTTCATCGAGACCGCGCCGCGACTTGAAGGCGTAGTTTTCAGCGTCGCGGAAACCGTACTTCTCTTCGTAGGACGAGCGGACAGTCGTCAGCTTAGCTTCGTCCTCGCTGAACTGCTTCTCGCTTTGAATGATGTTTTCGACCATAGTCTCTATCTCCCACCTTCAGGGTAACGCGACGTTACTTGACGGTGCTGTGCTTCTCGCGCACCCAATCGTAGCCGATCTTTTCCAGCTTCTGCGCGAGGTCGGGGCCGCCGTGCTCGACAATCTGACCCTCGTACATGATGTGGACATGTTCGGGAATAATGTAATTGAGAATACGCTGATAGTGCGTAATCACCAGCACGCCGAGGTCAGGGCCACGGAGCGTATTCACACCTTCCGACACCACGCGCAGCGCGTCAATGTCGAGGCCGGAGTCGGTTTCATCGAGAATAGCGATCCTCGGGTTGAGCACAGCCATCTGCAAAATTTCGGCGCGCTTCTTCTCACCGCCGCTGAAACCCTCATTGAGGTACCGTCCGGCAAAACTGGAGTCAATTTCCAGCTTCGTCATCTTCTCGCGCATCAACTTGCGGAAGTCAGACACGGAAATCCCCTTGCTGTCGGGGTCTTCAGCCTTCATCCGCGAGTTAAGCGCCAGCCGCAGAAAGTTCGCCAGTGTCACGCCGGAAATCGACACCGGATACTGAAACGCCAGAAACAGGCCAGCGCGACTGCGCGCATCAGGCTCCATCTCCAGTAAGTCCTGACCGTCGAAAATCACCTGTCCGGCGGTGACGGTGTAGGTCGGGTTGCCGGCCAGCACATTTGCCAGCGTACTCTTGCCAGAGCCGTTCGGCCCCATCAAGGCGTGGACTTCCCCCTGCTTCAGCGTCAGGTTGACACCACGAAGAATGGGCTTATCGTCAATCGAGGCGTGCAGGTTGCGAATTTCCAATACTGCGCTCATTACTGCTGTCCGCTCCTGGAGGTTTTAATGGTTGTTAAATCTTTTCCGTACCCGCAGGCACGAATTACAGAGGAGTATAGCAGTCGGGGCGCTGCAAGTCAATATTTTTATGATGAGGATGATAAAAATTGACCTTTGAGTTTGAGTATGCTAGGATTCTGCCAGTTATCGACCTCTGTAGGCAAGGAACTTGACCATGAGTCAGCAGGTGAAACCCAACGAGGACAGTCTGCCGGGGCTTGAGGCTGCTCTTCGAATCCCGCGAGCGCTTCGAGTTGTTATCGATCCTGAAATTGGCATGAACGTGGTCGAGCTGGGCCTGATTCGTGACCTTCAGCTTGAGGATGAGCGCGCTCACGTCGTCATGATTATGACCACCCCCTTCTGCCCCTACGCGCCGCAGCTTCTTGAGCAGACGCGGCGCACGGCACAGGAACATCTCAGCGTCCCGACGACAATTGAGATGAGTATGGAGATGTGGGACCCGTCGATGATGGAAGAAGGCGCGGCGGACGATTGGGGCCTGTTCTAGCCTTCGGTTTTCTGCGCTCTCGTCGGCCTGCCATGTGTTGACCCTGTTCGGCTGAATGGGTATCGTATACCAATACCTTTCAGACGCCACAGGGTCAATTTTATGAGCCTGATTCAAACTGCTAAAGCCGCTGCCCGCTCCGCTGACCGCAGCCTGCGGATGCTGGATCGAGATCACCTCAGCGCCCGCCTCGGCATCCCTTACCGCCCGGTTTTCGGCCAGAACATCGACCAGCAGAAACTCATCGCCAGCGTCGCCGACCTGTTCGCCCTGCCACCGTCGCAGGCGCAAACGATTTACAACGCTTATCGCAAGCTTTACGACGACAACCATTACGCGACAACGCTCGGCGAATACACGACGACCGCCTTTGAAGAGTCCTTCATCATCTACACCATTCTCAGCCTCGTCCGCCCGACTTCGCTGGTCGAAATCGGCACGCAGTACGGCAAATCGACGCGGCGCATCATCGACATGACGAAGGCGCTCAACCTCGACACGACGATTCGCTGCTTCGATATTTCCGATGATGTTCAGTTCTTCACGAAGGATGAGGCCGAATTAATCATTGACGACGTGACGGGCGCCTTCCGCCAGAAGGTGCTGGAGACCTGTCAGCCGCAGTTCATCTTCATGGACGCGCACCCCTACACCCTGTTGAAGGAAGTCATCGGCGAAACGGTGAAATCGCTCGACACCTGCACGATTGCCATCCATGACTGCGGCTGGGGATTGTGCAACCCGAAGCCGAGCATCCCCAAAGATCGACCGGAGCTGATCGGCAGTCGTACCGGTCACTGGGAGCGGCATGTGCTGGCCGAAAGCTTCAAGCTGGACGACCCGCTTGACAGGCGGCTCGACGACCTGCGCTTCGACGGCGGACGCCTGCGGGTCTTCGACACACCGCACGGGCTGGCAGTCATCACCCGCATACGGAAATAGGGAACCAATAACCGAGCCGCTCAAGTTGGGCGGCTCGGTTTTATCCGTCGTAACTGAAGGTTAAACTTACAGTCTGGGCCGATTGGCGAGAATGAACAGTTTGGGATCGACGTAATTCTTGAGCAGGAAACTCAGGTCCTTCGCCGGCCAGTTTTCCGGGTTTGTCTCCAGAATCGTCGTCGGGCTGATGTCAAAATGCAGATGGTAAGCGTAGACGCCGAAAGCGTTGCCGACATGCGAAATCTGCTGGCCGCGCGTAACCCGCTGCCCCGGCGTGACGATCATGTTCTCGCTGTGCGCCAGCCGACTGTAGACGGATGTGCCGCCCGGCTTGAGCGGATCGTGCTTGATGATGATGACGTTGCCCCAGGTCGGCAGGCGCGCGGCAAACGTCACGATACCGCTGGCGGGCGCGTAGACCGGCGTATGCGCGTCGGCGTCGGCGGGCAGATTCAGGTCAGCGCCGGTATGATACGCCTGACTCGGCGTGCCGACGAAGTACAGCTTGGCGAACGGGCTGGCATCGACCCACTTCCCCGGCCAGACTTTCGTCGAGCGGCGCTCGGTCGCGGTTCCCATCGGCACGTCAAAACCGTCGGCATAATAGCCAGAGCCAGAGGCCGCGATCTTGCGCCAGCGAACGGCGTCAAAGGCCAGCTCTTTGCCTTTTTCGCCCGTCAGGTCGTTCAGGAAGACTATCCCGGCGTTGATCGTTGACCGGTCGAAGTCGTAGACGCCGAGCGTCACCCAGCTATCGCGGTTCTTAGTCTGGTCAACGCTGACCGTCAGCTCTGATGCTGCGCCCTTGACACCGTGAATCTTGAAGCGCGCGTTTTTGGTCGTCGAATGGCGCGCCGGAACAAAGGTCGCAATCTCATACTTGCCGCTGTCGATATGGCCGGGGAGCCAGCGGGCCGCGACCTTGCTGGCCTGATCCTCGGTGCTCTTGTAGTAGACCTGCCAGCCCCACGTCCCGGCAAAGCTCTTGACTTCCTGATTGCCGGTATACGAAAAGACATTAAAGCCGGGGTCAGACGGTGTGACGACCTGCTCATCGCTGTACTGCTGGTCAGGCGGCGGCGTAGTTGGCACATCCGGCGTTGAAGTCAGCGAAATCGGCTGGCTGATGGTGGCGAACTGCGCCGGGCCAATCGTCCCCATCCGCCACCAGCTCAGGCCGCGCGCCTTGTAGACCTGCGTTGAGAGCGTGAAGGCAGCCGCCATCGAGGTGGTATCGGCGTCGCCGTCGAGCGCAGGGATGACCGGGCGACCGTAACTGCCCCAGACGTGGTAGGTTTCGTCGAGCACGTCATCGACCGCGCGGCCAAAAGTATTCCAGTACGACTGCGGATGGATGCTGTTAACGAACGGGAACCATTCCTGCGGGAAGATATCCTCATAGTGGCTGGCGCGCGGGTCAATCGACATGCCAATATGAAACGAGCCGGGAATCGCCCGACGGATGCGCGTCAGATAGGGGCGAACCCCTTCCCTGCCGCCCATCCAGAAGCCAGCGTAAGGCTCGACATCGAGGATCATCGACTTGACGCCGGGGCGCAGACACGCCTGCACGATCAGATTGACTTCGTTGATCGGATCAGCGCCACGCGGCACAGCCCAGGCGTGAAAGTCGATATCATACTTCGCCAGCGTCGTCACCCATTTGTCAATGCTCGCCGGGCCGTCGATAGCGAGCGAGCGCTTGCTGTCCCAGTAGCCCATCCACTGCGGGCCGGTCGAGGCGGTGTAATCGCTGGTCTTGACGAACAGCGATGTCACATGCGGCGCATAGGACTTGAGATTCCGGGCGATCTCGTCGATGCTGTTCTCGCCGATGGAATCGCCGCGCCAGTGCCAGACCGCCGACTTGCCATCGTAAGGTGTGGGAACCTGTCGCGGCACGGGCGGCGTCCCGCTGATCTCATTGAATGTGACCACCGACTCCGACACCCAGCCTGACGTCCCGTACTGCTCGACATAAACCCAGCCGTCGCCGGTCCGTGTCGGGGGATAGAGCGCGACCAGTGTGTAATTCCGCAGGTCGCCAATGTCGTCATACTGCGTCCCCGGCCCATTCCGAATGTTGACGTAAGCCGCTCTGGTGTTCGCAATCGCGGTCTGCGCTTTGCCCGCATTCGAGGGTTTGGGTACTGCACTCGCCATATCATGCTCCCGCTGGCAAGGTTAGATTACCGTTAACTTTCCGTCTGTTTGATCCTGCTATTATCGCGCGTTCGGCAGCTTTCGCCAGTCAAGATGGATCAATGGAACAGGAATGTAACAATGAGGCGAGCGACGGTCATACCAGCTCACGCAGTTTCCGTTGTCGATGATCGTTTTTGAGCAAAGATTCCGCCTCGCGGGCGCGAACCATCGCTGCCGCTAACTATAGTTGAAGCGCCCCCTTTCGGCAACGCGACCGGTCGCGCCGGACGTGGTTCAGGCTTGCACGGTGATAGGGCATCGGCTATACTGTCGAGCGTGGGTCATCGGGGTGTGGCGCAGTCTGGTAGCGCGCTTGCATGGGGTGCAAGAGGTCCCGAGTTCGAGTCTCGGCACCCCGACAGATCAGAAGAAAGAGGCTTCCTGATGCTTGGCATCAGGAAGCCTCTTTCTTTTATTTTTCCCGTGGCATTTTTCCAGCGCCATGCTTACAATCAGTGTTGCCTGAGTTCATGCGCGGTCAATTGAACGTTTGCTGCTGATTCGGAGTAGAACCGTTAATCAGTGTGTGCAGCAGCGTCAACAATAGCCCCGCACGGCGAATATCACACTGGCTTTATTTCGGCTTCAGGATGAGGAGGAATGCAGCATGAAACGATGGATTCAATACGCGCTGATTGCAGGCGCGCTGGCGCTGATCGTCGCGCCGGTCGCCGCGCAGGATGCAACCGCCACTGAAGAAGCAGGCGGCGGCGGTGTCATCATCGACACGACCTTCGGCAGCGGCCCGACCAACTTCAACCCGGTCACCAGTTCGGACGCGACCGCCTTTCAGATTATGGCGCTCATTTACCCCGGCTTGATCGGCGTTAACCCGGAAACTGCCGTCATCGAACCAAACGCTCCAGGGGCAGTTGCCAAGAGTTGGGATGTTTCCGAAGATGGCCTGACTTATACCTTCCATCTGCGCGACGATTATCAGTGGGAAGATGGCGTTCCGGTCACGGCAAAAGACTTCCAGGCGACCTGGGATGCCATCACCAGCGGCCAGACCGACAGTCCGCTGATCTTTATCACCGATACTATCAGCGATATTAAAGCGGTTGACGACCAGACCCTTCAGGTCACGTTCAAGACCGCAAGCTGCGAAGCGCTGAATGACGCTGGTCTTCAGCCGATTCCCGCGCATCGTTACACCGACAGCAGCGGCGACCTGTCGAAGGTCGATTGGTCGAAACTCAAGGACGAGTTCTACGCGGGTACTGACGCCCCGGCCATCGGCCCCTACAAGATCGGCTCCGTGGTTGCCGACCAGCAGATTGGCCTCGTCCCGGTCAATAACGGCCAGTGGCCTGATGGCAATGTCCTCAACGATGGCTACGTTCTGCGGATCGTCGGCGATCAGACCGTCCAGGTCGAACAGCTTCTGGCGGGCCAGTCTGACGTTCTGAGCTACGTCCCGCCGAATCGCGTGGCCGACGTTCAGAAGGCAGTCGAGGCCGGGACGCTGGCGAGCTACGACTACACACCGGGCGATGCCTGGGACTATATCGCTTTCAATCTGACTGACCCCAAGAACCCGCAGCCCGCGCTCGACGACAAGGGGAACCCGATCAAGCAGACGCCAAACCCGCTGTTCGGCGATGTCCGCGTCCGTCAGGCGCTCTCACAGGCCATCGACATTGACGCCATCATTCAGGGCGCGGTGTTCGGCAACGGCGTGCCGATTCAGGCCAGCTACGCGCCTGGAAGCTGGGCCTATGATGCCAACGTGCCGTTCTACAAGTACGACCAGGTAGCGGCGGGCAAGCTGCTCGACGAGGCCGGTTTCGTTGACGATGACAACGACCCGACCACGCCGCGCGTCGCCAACGACAAGGCGCTCTACGCCGCCCCCGGAACCAAGATGGAATTCACCATGTACACCAACGAAGGCAACACGCGCCGTACTGCTATCGGCACGATTGCCCAGGACGAGCTGTCCAAGATCGGCGTCAAAGTCGATTTCAAGACGGTCGATTTCCAGGTGCTGCTCGATATGCAGGATCAGCAGACCTTCGACACGACCATTCTCGGCTGGCAGAACGCCTACCCTGACCGTGCCGACCAGACGCAGCTCTGGTCTGCCACCTCCGATGTCATCGGCGGCAGCAACTTCACGTCCTACGTCAACCCTGAGCTGGACAAGCTGATGCACGAAGCGCTGACCCTGCCAGGCTGCGATCAGGCCGAGCGCGCCAAGCTCTACGGCCAGATCCAGACCATCCTTCACAACGACGCGCCCTACATCTTCGTCAACTCGCATAAGGGCATGTATGCCTGGAGCACGAAGCTCGACGGCGTCAGCCCCTATCCGGGTACGCTGTACTGGAACCTGAACGAGTGGACGAAGGCGCAGTAATTCTGCGGCTGATTCACTGATCGCAGCGTCCCTCTGGCTGAAACACGGCCAGAGGGACGCTGCCTGCCCTCACCATCACTATACTGTTAGGCGCGCGAGTACCCGACTGCCATGCTCAAATATATCATCCGTCGATTGATTCAGGCTGTTCCAACTTTTTTTGGCATCACCCTGCTTTCTTTCCTGCTGATGTCGGCGGCTCCCGGCGGCCCGGTACGGGCGCTGTTTGCCTCGAACCCGCGTGTCTCGCCGCAAGACCGGGAAATTATGGCGGCGCGGCTGGGCGTCAGCGACCCGATCTACGTTCAATATCTGCGCTGGCTGGTCGGCGATGACTGGATGCGGCGCGACCTCGACGGCGACGGCAAATCGGATGTCGCCTTTCTGATCCATATCGACGCTGATAAAGACGGCAACCCCGACCCGCCCGGCAGATCGCGCGGCATTCTGCGCGGCGACTTCGGCACATCTTATTTCTCGCGCCAGCCCGTCACAACCGTGATTGGCGACCGCGTCATGGCAACGCTTGAACTGGGCGTGGCCGCGCTGATTATCGGCCTAGTGGTCGGGATTCCAATCGGAATCATTGCAGCGGTACGGCGCGGCGGCATGTTCGATTACGTCACGCGCGTGATCGCGGTCATGTTCAGCGCGATTCCGATCTTCTGGCTCGGCCTGATTCTGATTCTGATCTTCGGAGCCGACCTGAAGATTCTGCCGATGGGCGCGCGATGCAGCGACATCGACATGCTGCAATTGGCTGCCTGTCCGCCGATCTACGACCGCCTGAGCTACCTGCTCTTACCCACGCTGGTACTGGCGACGGGCGGGATCGCCGGATACTCGCGCTATATGCGCGCGTCGATGCTCGATGTCATTCATCAGGACTATATCCGTACCGCGCAGTCCAAAGGGCTGCCGGAAAGCGTCGTCTGGTTCCGGCACGCCGCCCGCAACGCGCTCATCCCGATTGCGACCTTCCTCGGCCCGGCCATCACCGGAGTCCTCGGCGGCGCGGTCGTGACGGAAACGATCTTCTCATGGCCCGGCCTGGGGCGACTCGGCGTTACGTCGGTCGTGCAGCAGGATTACCCGGTCGTCATGGGGCTGGTGATCCTCGCGTCGCTGGCAACCATGATCGGGTTTCTGGTTTCTGACATCCTGTATGCCATCATCGACCCACGCATCCGGTTTAATTAGAGGCAGCCGATGACCACCAAGGTCACTACCACCCAACTGAACGACCGCAGTGAAGCGCGACTCGGCGAATCGCTGACGACACTGGCGCTGCGCCGCCTGCGCCGTGACCCGCTGACTCTGGTCGCCATTTCGGTGCTGCTCGTGCTGGCCGCGCTCTCGATTCTTGCGCCGCTCATCACGGCGCGGCTCGGCGTCAGCGCCACGTCCACCGATGTTCAGAATGCCTTCCTGCCTATCGGCGCGCCGGGGCATCTGCTCGGCACGGACGACCTGGGGCGCGACCATCTGGCGCGGCTGCTCTACGCCGGTCAGGTGTCGCTCAGCATTGGCTTCATGGGCGCGATGATCGCCATTGTCATCGGCGTCTCGCTCGGCATGATTACCGGCTATTACGGCGGCTTGATCGACGATATCGTGAACTGGATCATCGCCACGCTGGCGTCAATCCCTGACCTGTTCCTGCTGTTGATCGTTTCGGCAGTCTTTTCGCCCGGCCCATTCACGTTGATCTTGATCTTCGGCT
Organism: uncultured Anaerolineaceae bacterium; assembly: GCA_964652205.1. GTDB lineage: Bacteria > Chloroflexota > Anaerolineae > Aggregatilineales > Phototrophicaceae > ZC4RG36. The sequence goes on from CAZZAO010000040.1 coordinate 10,236, forward strand.
TCCTGAGCTGGTCGGGGACGACGCGACTGGTGCGCGGCGAGGCGCTGTCGCTGCGCGAGCGCGAGTTCATCATTGGCGCGCGGGCAGTCGGCGCAACCCCGCTTCAGATCATGTTCACCCACATCCTGCCGAACCTGTTCTCAGTCATTATCGTCACGCTGGCGCTGGATATTGGCGGGCTGATCCTCGGATTTGCCGTGCCGGCCGCTTACGCAGAAAATATGCTGACCAACGCGCAGACCTTTTTCACCAAGGGCGTCCATCTGGTCATCCTGCCCGGCCTGCTGATTTTTATCACCGTCCTGTGCCTGTTCGTGATCGGCGACGGCATCCGCGACGCCTTCGACCCGACGATTAAGGACTAGGCAGCGCTCCAGCATCCTGCGAGCAGCCCGCTTCCACCTTCAGGAGCCATGATGAAATACCGTGAGTTTGGCCGCACCGGCTGGAAAGTGTCGGATGTCAGTTTCGGCGCGTGGGCGATTGGCTCGGCATGGGGCGAAGTTGATGACCGGGAGTCGCTGGCCGCCATGCACCGGGCCATCGACCTCGGCGTGAACCTGATCGACACGGCTGACGTCTACGGCGACGGGCGCAGCGAGCGGCTGATCGCGCAGCTTCGCAAGGAGCGCTCGGAGACGATCCATGTCGTGACCAAAGCCGGTCGGCGGCTTGACCCGCACACAGCAGAGGGCTACACCGCCGCAAACCTGACCGCCTTCGTCGAGCGCAGCCTGAAGAATCTCGATAGCGAGCGGCTCGATCTCGTTCAGCTTCACTGCCCGCCGACCGAAGTCTACTATCGCCCTGAGGTTTTTGACGCGCTCGACGCGCTGGTCAGGGCGGGCAAAATTCAGTATTACGGCGTCAGCGTCGAAAAGGTCGAAGAAGCGCTCAAGGCGATGGAATATCCCAACGTCATGAGCGTTCAGATCATCTTCAATCTCTTTCGCCTGCGCCCGACCGAGCTGTTCTTCCCCGAAGCGTTCCGGCACAAGGTCGCCATCCTCGCGCGCGTCCCGCTCGCCAGCGGTCTCTTAACCGGCAAGATGTCGCGCTCGACCACTTTCGGCCCCGACGACCATCGCAACTTCAACCGCTACGGCCAGTCGTTCGACCGTGGTGAAACGTTCTCCGGCGTCGATTATGACACGGGGCTGGAGGCCGTCGAACTGCTCAAACCGCTCGTGCCTGCCGGGGCGACGCTGGCGGAATTTGCGCTGCGCTGGATTCTGATGTTCGATGCTGTCTCGTGCGCCATCCCCGGTGGCAAGACGCCGCAGCAGGTCGAGGACAACGTCCGCGCCGCTGACCTGCCGCCGCTGACGCCAGAACAGATGGCCGCCGTCGAGCAGATTTACAATACCCTTATCCGCCCGCAGGTGCATCAGCGCTGGTAGGCGTTCGCGGCGGCGTCGGATAGCGGCTATCGACCCGATTGAACAGCGCTGTCTGCATCGCAGCGGCGTTTTCCAGCCGCGCCCTCAGCGCCGGAAGCTGCGACGACAGGTCTTTAAGATCACCATTACTGAACGCCTGAAGCGCGCGGATGACGTCGTTCATGGCGTCAGCCAGCGCGATCTGGGCGTCGAGGGCGCAGTCCGGCGTCGGGCGCGAAATCATATTCATGCGTAAATCCTGCAAGGTCAGCACGTCGTCGAAGATCAGGTTCCGCGGCTTGACGATGGCAGCCGTAAATGTTTTGATGAAATCGGTGGTTTGATAATAAGCCGCCTGCGCCCAGTTTTCGAGATCGGGCGTCCCCTCGCAGCTTCCTTGCGGCAGGACGGTTGGCGCGGGGCCGAGGGTCAGCGGCGGCACGGGCGTCTTCGCTACGTCGGCGATGGCGCAGGCTGAGACGGTCAACAACAGCAGAATCGGCAGGCATTTGACCATGAGGCGTATAGGATTCCCCCGTTGATGCAGGCGCGCTGCCTCGATCATACTCGATGTTGCCAACACCATCCGTTGTGGATAGCCCGCTTGAGCGCAGCGCGAACAATCGCGCCCGGATAGTCGCCGGAGAATCTGCATCCGGCCCTCGCCACGAGGCACGCCCTCGAGCCGGACGCGCATCCGGCTCGATTGCTGTCCATCGCAGCCCGCTCTATTTGGCTATCGTGACCGGCAGGACGTTATAGGTGCAGGAATTATAGCCGCTGCCGAGGATCACCTTGTAATCGACGGTTCGGTTCGGGTCAGGCTGCACCTGAACATTCTTCGGGTTGACGCCCAGCACCTTGAGAATCGAGCCGAGGCTGCTGCCCTTGCTCGTCCCGGTGTAGTCGATCACGACCGTATCCTTGTAATCGGCCTTATCCGCCGCGCCATCAGCTTCCGCCGTGTAGCCGTCCCAGCCGAGCCGGTCTGCCGCAACTTTATCCAGATTCGCTGTGCCGGTGCCGTTGTAAATGGCAATCTTAGCGGCGTCGGCTTTCAACTGATTCTGCGTCGGCGGCGTGTACATGGCGTTGAGCAGCTCAAGAATATGGTCGTAATTCGGAAGCTGGACGTAATCGCCGTCCGGTGTCTGCCAGGGCGTGGTGTCGTACAGGCGGCGCATCGTGAACTGGCGCAGCTTCGTGATATCAAGGTTGGCCGCGACCGGGACGAGACTGAGCGCATCATCGAGCGTCAGATTGGTCTGAATCAGCTTGATGCCCTCGTTCCAGAGCTGCGGAATTTGCTGAAGCTGGCCGCCAGCGCGCGCCGCGCGCCAGATGGCGCGGAGAACCTGCTGCTGGCGACGGCCCCGGTCAAAGTCGGTGCTGTTATCGCGCGAGCGAGCGTACCACAGAGCCTCTGGCCCGCTCAGGTGATAATAGCCGACCGGCAGCACAACTTTCCCGTCGGCGTCGGGCGCAGTCGCCGCTTTCGGCACTTCAGCACCGATCAGCGGCAGGTTTTGCAGCGCGCAATCGACGGCGATATCAATGCCGCCGAGCGTATCGACGATAGACTTGAAGCCGGTCAGATCAACCATCGCATAGTAGTGGACGTTGATGCCGAAGTTGTAGTAGATCGTCTCGCGCAGCAGGCCGAATCCGCCGTCCGTCCAGCCCGACGCTTCTCCGTGGATATAGGCGACGTTCATACGCTGCATCGTCCAGCCCGGCATATAAACGAACAGGTCGCGCGGGAAACTGAGCATCGACACCGTGCCTGCGCTGCGGTTGACCGAGACGACGATCATCGTATCGGTACGCAGAAACCCATCATGGGTGATTTCACCATCATTGCCGATCAGCAGGATGTTGACGATGTCCTGTCCGTGCCGGTCAACGACCGGAACCTGAGTCGGAATGGCGGTCGGGGCCGCCACCTGAGGCGCGACGTTCCCCGGCATCAGCAGCGTTGGCAGCGGGCGCGGCGTGGCGCTGACGTCTGTCGTCGGCGCAGCCGAAGTGGCCGTGAATACGGGCGTATGGGTCGCTGCGGGGGTGTTGGTCGCAATCTCGATGGCAGGCGCAGGCGGGGTGTTGGTCACGAACTGCGAGACGCGCGCCGGGCGGACATAGGCCGCGCTGACGACGCGCGCGCTCAGGGCCGCCGCATCAGGCGCGAGCGCAGTCGCCGTGCCGCGATAGGCGTCCTGACGGTCGGTGATGACGGCACGCTCGCTGACGTAACGGGCGACGGCCTGCGCGACGTAAGCGCCCGACCAGAGAATCCCAATCGCAAGCAGCAGCAGCACCAGGCGCAGTGTGATGAAGCCGAGGAAGCGGCGAACTGGTGAATGGCGTTCAGAAGCCAATTGAAATCTCCCACCGGGCGACTGGAGCCGTCCGAACCTGAGTCTGCAATCAAACCGTGCAATGGTAGCGCGAACGCTCTGCCGTCGCAATCCTGAGCCGCGAGCGTCGGTCAGCCGTCAGGCAAGCGGCTGCGACATCGGGCGCGCAGGCCAGATGAACCGTTGTCCACGGCCCTGCTTGACACGCTGTTATGATGGCATCAGGGGACGGCTCGCCAACCTGCCGTGGTGTTTCGTCCACGACAACCTGCTTGACACGCTGTTATGATGGCATCAGGGGACGAGCGCTACCTGAAGCGCAGCGGAATGGCGCACGGCGGCGGGAAATTGCCGGTGTCATCGACGACCGTCAGCCGCACCCAGTACAGGCCGGGGCCGAACTGCGCCGTGTTGACCTGTCCCAGCGCGCCCGCCGTGACTGGCTTCTCGAAGCGGTCGTAGAAGTTGTAGACGCTGGCGAAGTCGGGGCGAACCTCGATCTTATAGTAGCTGAAGTTCGTCAGCGCTGCCGTCCCGAACAATGTGAACACGCCGCTCACAGTCGCGCCGGGCTGCAGCGCAGTGATGAGCGTGCTGGCATCAGTGCAGCCCACGGACACCGCCGGGGCGGCCTGTGTGCCATCCGTTCCGGGCGTCAGGGTCACGAGCGGGCCTTCAGGCAACCGAGGCACATAAAGCCGCTGGCCGGAGAAGATATTATCGACACTTTGCAGGCAGTTGGCGTCGCGCAGTTCGCCGACGGTGCTGCCGACCGCCAGCGCAATCGAGAACAGCGTGTTATCCGGTTGGACGACATAAACCACCCAACCATCGGGCGGCGTGCAGCTTGCGCTCAGAGTCTCGAACGGCGTCGGCGTCGGCAGAATGCCGGTGTCCTCAATCGGGCGATGGGTCGGCGCAATCTGCGTGAAGGGAACCAGCAGCAGCGTCGGCGTCGCTGTTGCCGTGGCTGTCGGACTCGGCGTCTCGGTGTCGGTTGGGGTCGCGGTGGCTGTCGGACTCGGCGTCTCGGTGTCGGTCGGCGTCGCGGTATCAGTCGGCGTCACAGTGGCCGTCGGACTCGGCGTCGCGGTATCAGTCGGCGTGGCGGAAGGTCGGCGCGTTGCGGTTGCGCTCGGTGTATCCGTCGGTACAGGCGTCGAAGTTGCGGTGCTTGTCGCCGTATCGCTCGGCGTCACCGTCGGACGTCTGGTTGCCGTCTCAGTTGGCGTGGCTGTCGCGGTGCTTGTCGCCGTATCGCTCGGCGGCACCGTCGGGCGTCTGGTTGCCGTCTCAGTTGGCGTGGCTGTCGCGGTCGGCGTAGGTGACGCTGTTGGCGTCCGGGTAGGCGATGGCAGCGCCGCGACAATCACCGGTCGAGTCGGTGGAGTGGCTGTCGGAGCTAACGTTGAGGTTGCCGTGTTTGTCGCCGTCGGCGGCACAGGTGTCGAGGTTGCCGTATTCGTCGCGCTCGGCGGCACGGGTGTCGAGGTTGCCGTGTTTGTCGCCGTCGGCGGCACAGGTGTCGAGGTTGCGGTATCCGTTGCGGTCGGCGGGACAGGTGTCGAGGTTGCCGTGTCGGTTGCGGTCGGCGGCACAGGCGTTGAGGTTGCTGTACTCGTCGGGGTCGGCGGCACGGGCGTTGAGCTTGCGGTATTCGTTGCGGTCGGCGGCACGGGCGTCGAAGTCGCTGTATCCGTTGCAGTTGCCGTACTGGTCGCAGATGGCGGCACAGGCGTTGAGGTTGCGGTATTCGTCGCGCTCGGCGGCACGGGCGTCGAAGTCGCTGTGTTCGTCGCCGTTGCCGTCGGCGGGACAGGCGTTAAGGTCGCTGTATTCGTCGTGGTCGCGGTCGCCGTGCTGGTAGCCGTCGGCGGAGCCCCAGTCGGAGAGCTAACGACTGCTACAACAGCAACCGTCACTTCCGGCGGGGCCTCGGTCGCGGTCGATGGGACGACGGTTATAGTGGCGGTCACGCGCTCGGTCAACGTCGGCGGAACTCTGGTCGCAGTCGAAGCCAGGCGTTCGGTTGTTACAGGAGAAACAGATGTCGGGCTGACGGTCACAGCCACACTCGCCAGCACTTCAGTGAGCGTCGGCGCGCTGGTCGCAGGAATGGCCGTCGCTGATGCCGACTCGGTCACTTCAGCGGGAGTGAGCGAGGGAGTCGTCACTGCTGGAATGGCCGAAGGTGACGATGACGGGACCGCGGCTGCCTCAGTCGTCGTCGTTGCGCCTGAGGCCACGGCAGTCGGCTCGGAATTGGGTTTCTGACTCGCCAGCGAAAAGATGACGCCGAACGCCAGCGCAAACGCCAGTACGCCGAGCGCTGACAGCGCCACAATCACTTCACTGCCGAGGTCGCGGCGCATCGTTAGGGCTGTGCCTCAAGGGCGGTATCGACCGGCAGAGCGAAGTTGAAGGCGCTGCCAAGCTGGTCGTGCGTCTCCAGCCAGATCCGTCCGCCGTGCGCCTCGACCAGCGCTTTGGCAATCGACAGGCCGACTCCGGTATCGCCAAGCCCCTGAATCAGCGGGTTTTCGGCCTTGTACTTGCGGCTGAAGACCCGCGCCTGATCTTCTGAGGCAATCCCCCCGCCGCGATCCTCGACCGAGACGAACAGGCTGTCGGTTTCGTAGGACGTGCCACTTCCGGCGAACTTGACCGGCTGGCGGCGCGCGGTGACGAAAATCTCGCTGCCGGGGGGCGTGACGAGGTAAGCGTTGGTCAGTAGCTGGCCGATAATCTGGCTGATAGCGTCGGCATCGACCCGCAGCGGCGGCACTTCATCATCAAGGTTCAGGTGAACGGTCAATCCTTTTTCACGAAGCTGCCGGGTCGCGTTGGTAATCGCGTCCTCGATCACGCCGACCACATCGACTGGCTCCGGGTCGAGCGAGAACTGGCCGGAGTCGAGCACGGTGATGCGTACCAGATCGTCGAGCATCGAGTCGAGCCGGGTGATGTTGGCGTCGATGCGCTGAAGGAACTTGCGCTGCATCTCGCCGAGAATCCCCGCCGACTCGTTCATCATCAGGTCAACGTAGCCAACAATCGAAGTCAGCGGCGTTCGCAGTTCCTGCACCATGCCGACGAACAGATCGGGGCTTTCCAGACGTGGCAGCGCGTCCTGCCAGGCTTCGGTGCGGCGCTGCAACTGCTCCAACTGCTGCTCACGCTCGGCCAGTTGATTCTCAAGCTCATTCTGGCGCTGTTGCAGACGGTCGCGCTCGGCGGTGACGCCCTCGATCATCTGCGTCAGCGCTGCCGCGCCTTCGCCACCAGCGGGATTGCCTGTCGCCTGACTGCGCTCGGCCAGCAGGCGATCACGCTCGGCGGCCAGTGCGCTGCGCTGGTTAGCGACCTGCTGCAACTGCTGGCGCAGCCGCGTCTGATCTTCATACGACTCGGCCAGCTCCTGCTCAAAGCTAGCAACTTCTGCCGTCAACCGGGCGCGCTGCTGCTTGAGCAAGTCCTGCTTTGCCAGCAGCTCATCGCGCTCGCTGCGGAGCTTATCGTGCTGCTTGGTGATAGCCTCGCGGTCGGCAGCCAGATTGCGAATCTCGTTTTGCAGCTTCTCGCGCGCTTCGTCGGGGCTGGTCTGATCGTCGAAAGTCAGGCGACTGCGTTCGCTCAGGAGCGTATCACGCTCGCGCTGAAGGACATCAACGCGCGCCTGAAGGGACGTCCGCTGCTCGTAAAGCTGGCGAACCAACTGCGATAGCCCACCCTCGTTGTCCTCGATGCCGAGCGCCTTCAACTGCGCCTCGATATCGGCCAGCCGATGATTGAGGTCGTCGCGCTCGGCTTCAATCCGGGTCTGTTCTTCGCCCATCCGGTCGAGCATGTCGGAAACCGCCTGCGGTTCCGGCGCGTCGCCGCTGCTGCGCATGTCGGCCAACTGGCCTTCGATCCGGTCGCGCTGGCGCACCAGCTCATCGCGTTCGCGGTTGAGCACTTCGACCATCGCCTTAAAGACGCTCGCATTGCCGGTCGAAGTCGCGCTCAGGAGCGCGGTTTCGGCTTCGCGCAAACGCGCGGCCAGCCGGTCGCGGTCGGCGATCAATTTCTGCTGTTCCTCATTCAGCGACAGCAGGCGCTGCGACACCGACAGCCCTTCCTCAGTGTCGCCGAGTGTCCCGGCCACGCGCGTGCGCTCGTCGTCCAGTTCCAGCTTGAGCGTGGTAATCTGCCGCGTCAGCAGGTCAATCTGCTCGCGCGAGGCTTCGAGGCTGGCCTGCATTTCCTGCCATGCCTTCATCACGCTGTCATCATCGACCTGATCCGGCGTTACGCCCTGCGCCATCGCCTGAATCACCCGCTCTTCGGAGCGGATGCGAGCATCCTCGGCGGCGTAGCTCAGGGCCAGCAGGTTCGAGGCGATGATGCCGATGCCTTTGAGCAGTTCCTGTTCCTGCGTCGTCAATTCGCGCTCGGAATAGGGCATCCCGACGACCAGTACGGCCAGCAGTTCCTTGCCGTTCGTCAAGGGCTGAAAATAAGTCGGGCCAGTCTGTTCAATGTCGAGGCGCGTGTACAGATCGCCCAGTTCGTCACGGTTGCGGTCGACGAACAGCGGTCGCTGGAGCCGCCGCTCGATGGCGTTAACCAGCGTCGGCTGCGAGTCGAGATTGAGCGGGATGCCGGAAATGTCGCGCTGACGCATCCGGTCATGCGCCGCCATAACGTCCGCATAATTGGCATCCTGGATCGTTAGAATCGCGCCAATATCAGCCTGCAAGACCTGCGTCGTCGCCAGAATGATGCGTTCGGGAATATTGGCCGGTGTGGCCTCTTCGAGGATCAGACCGAGCGCTCGCATCAACTGCACCGATTCACGCTCGCTGGACGCCCCGACTCCCTGCGGCGCTGGCTCTAGAGTCGCGGGCCGCGCGGCGGCGGACGATGTTCTGGCATCCAGCCGCCCGGTCTGTGGCAGGGCAGCAAAGGCGCTGATTTCATGCTCATACTGGCCGATAATCGTGCGATAAATAATAACCGGCAGAATCGGCAGCGAGGCCAGAAACGCCAGCCGGGCCGGGCCAGCGTAATCGCCCGAAATCGTCCCTTGCAGCATTTCCGACAGGGTAAAGCCATAGCCGACCAGCAGCACGGCGAAATAGAGCAGCTTGAGCGGCGCATCGGCGATCAGCCGAAAATACGCTAGACAGATGACGATGCCGACGATAGACAACACTGCCGGGATGAATGTCCAGGCGACACCGAATTGACTGAGGTTGAAATCGACCTGCGCGGCAGCCTGCGGCCATTGCAGCGCCGTCACCAGATAGCCGACAATAACCAGCCCGATCAGGACATAGAGCGCGAGGTTGGGCGCGCGGCCCCAGCCGTCGTGATCCGCCGTGATGAACACCCAGCCGATCAGCAGGATCGTGCCGACAGCGGCGGCGCGCTCTAACGGGGGAAGAATCGCGTCCGCGCCGCCGCTGCTCAGGAGCGCAGCCAGCGCGCCGAGCATCATCAACGCCCAGACGATGACCACCGCCCCCGCCGCCAGCGTATAGCGGCGCGCAACCGGGTCCTGTTTGCGCCGCAGCCGCTGCCCAAGCGCCATGAAAAAGGCGGCCTGACTGACGACGACCAGCGCCAGAAAGTAGATCAGGTCACCGGGTGAGCGGACAAACAGATTAAGAAAATCAAACTGTGACGGCGACAAAATGATTACCCCGTAGCGGCGTACCGGGTCTTCTACGAGAAGTATACCATAATCAAACACAGGCGCGAA
>CAZZAO010000040.1:19724-39972 GCA_964652205.1 uncultured Anaerolineaceae bacterium
GTTTGCCGAAAATTATAAAATGGTTTCCGACAATTGACGAACGAGCCGCCCATCGTTAGACTCGGTCGCCGGGGCGCAAGGCCCCCTTTTGTTTGCAGGTGGGTAGCCCTATGTCGCAAAGCCAATTCATGCGGCGGGTGTCAATGCTCTTACGCCGCTATCCCTGGCTGGTCGCGCTCGCCAAACGCCTGTACAGCGTGACTCGCCCGCGCTTCACGATGGGCGTGGTCGGCGTGATCTTCAACCCGCAGGGCCAGGTGCTGATGGTCGAGCACGTCTTTCACCCTTACCTGCCCTGGGGCCTGCCGGGTGGCTGGGTCGAGCGCAACGAGCGCCCCGGCGAGTCGCTGCTCCGCGAGCTGCGCGAGGAGCTTCAGCTACAGGCGACGCTCGGCGAACTGCTCGCCATCGACAGCATCGAGCGCGGTCATCTCGACGTGGCCTATCTCTGCTCCACCACCGACGGCATCGGCAGCCTGAGCTATGAACTGCTCGGCTACCAGTGGGCCGACCCGAACGCCCTGCCCCCGACTCATGACTTTCACCGGCTCGCCATCGAACGAGCGCAAGCCCTGTTCCGCTTAGAGTTACGGACATAGCCCTATGGCAAGCAGCACCAGCTTAACCGGCTTAGGCACTAAACGGCGCGGACGCCGCCTGCCGATCCTTCCGATTCTATCATTGACCGTCATCGTCATGGCCGTCGGGCTGTTCACGCTGGAGATGCTGCGTTTCGCCCAGCGCGCCGACGCGCTGGCGGCGAACGTCTCGGTCGCTGGCGTCGCCGTCGGCGGCCTCGACCCGCGCCAGGCGATGACGCGCTGGGAACAGGCCTACGCTCAACCGGTCGTGCTCTATTATGCCGACAGCCCGATTCTGCTCGACCCGGCCTCGGTCGGCTTCCGCGCTAACAGCGAGACGATGTTCGCCTCGGCGCGCACAGCCATCGAGACACAGGCGGACTTCTGGTCACGCTTCGTCGGCTACATGACCGGACGACAGGCCCAGCAGCGCGTCACTGTGCCGCTCGATGCCAGCTATCAGCAGTCGCTCCTGCGCCAGTATTTGCAGGACATCGCCAACCGTTACGACCGGCCTTCCGGCACGCCTGATTACGACGTAGCGACGCTGACCGTCCGCCCCGGCACGACTGGCTATACGCTGGACGTCGACGCCGCGCTGCCACGGGTCGATGCAGCGCTGCGCGACCCGATCAAGCGCACCGTCGTCCTGCCGCTCAAGGACTCCAGCGCCTCGAAGCCCAATATCAACACGCTCAAGGCGCTGATTACCGGCTATCTTGACGCGCAGGGCTTCATCTACGACGGCCAGACGACGGTCGCCTCGGTCTACATCATGGATCTGGAAACTGGCGAGGAACTGAATCTCCTCAGCGATGTCGCCTTCTCCGCCGCCAGTACGGTCAAGGTGTCAATCCTGATCGACTACTTCAAGCACCTCGTCCTCGCGCCGACACAGGACGAAGCCTGGCTGATGGCGAACTCGCTGCTGTGCAGCAACAACTCATCGTCGAACCTGCTGATGCAGATCACCGGCGAGCGCGTCAGCGGCGTCCGCAACGACATCTTCGCCGGAATCGCCGACGTGACCGCAACCGATCAGCACCTCGGCGCGCGCAACTCGTTCATCACCTCGCCGCTGGTCATCGGCAATGAAACCACCAGCTACGGCTCGATTGCCGCGCCCAAAACCAGCCCTAATCCGTATTACAAGACCGGCGCTGACCCGTTCAATCAGACGACAACCGAAGACCTCGGCACGCTCTTCAGCGAGATTTACGACTGTGCCAACTTCGGCTCCGGCCTGATGGCCGCTTATCCGAACGGTGAGTTCACGCAGAATGAGTGCCGCCAGATGCTCAACCTGATGAGCGCCAACGACCTGAATCGACTGCTCCAGGCAGGCATTCCGAAAGGCGTAATGATCTCGCATAAGAATGGCTGGATCGATAATGAGCATGGCGACGCAGGCATCGTCTTCCCGCCCAACGGTCACAACTACGTAATCGCGGTCTTTGTCTGGAAGGACGTCGAGTTTTTCAACTACAACGAAGCGTGGCCGCTGATCGAGGGGATTTCTCGCGCCGCCTGGAATTACTTCAGCCCGGAGATGCCGGAGCTTCAGGCGCGCACCGACATTCCACAGTACGCGCAGGAATGTCAGGGCAACTTCCTGCCGCCAGACGCAGCCTCGGTCAATCTGGACGACATCAACGGCTGGCGACGCGACCGGATGCCGCCTCCGCCAACCGAGCCATCACCGGGGTCGTAGCGCCAGCGCCGACGACGCAGCCGCGACTGAGGAATAAATGTTGAACACCGAGTCGAGGCCGACGATCTCCATCACCTCGCTGACGCGCGGATGCACCGACGCCAGTACCAGATCACCGCGCCTGGCGCGAGTCTGCTGCCACAGGTTAACCAGCGTCTTAAGGCCGGTACTCGACACATAATCGACATGGCTGAGGTCGAAAATAATGTCCTGACGGTCGCCAATTTTCTCGGACGCGACCTGCTCGACCGTCGGGCTAAACTGCGAGTCGAGCCGACCGAAGGGCGCTATCACCCAGGTGTCCGCTTTCAACTGCGTGGCGGAAACCATCCGGGGCTGTGCCGGGCGCTGCGCTGACGCGGAATGGGCGCGTTTAATCATCGTCAGGCTGTTGCGGCCATTCTCGTAGCGGTAAATGACTTCGTCCATCAACTGCTTGATGAAGAAGATTCCCCACCCACCCGGCTCGCGCTCTTCAAGCGGCGCGTTCGGGTCGGGGTCAATCCGCGCCAGCGGATTGAAAGCCGGGCCGTCGTCGATGACGGTAATCGAGAACGCGCCCTCTTCGCAGCGGCAAATGACATCGAGGGAATGGTCGGTATCGCCTTCATAGCCATGCTCGACGACGTTAGTGCAGGCTTCATCGACGACAAGCTGACAATGATGCGCGGAACGCTCGTCCAGCCCCGCGCGCTGCGCAGCCTCAGCCACGAACGCCCGCGCGACCGGAACCCGGTCAACCTGGCCGGGAATCGTCAGATGCCGCTCTTCATGAATCATGCCGACCTCGGCCATTCTAATCGAGCGTCGAACGCAGGGTTAATAGCTCTTGAGCGCTTCAGACCGGGTTGGATAAATCTGCAAAATGGTGTCAAGGCCCGCCATTTCCAGCACTTCGCGCACGCGGTACGAAGGCTGCGCAATCCGCACGTCGCCCGTGCTGCGCTTGGCCCGCTTGAGCGCCGAGACGATCTCCCGCAGGCCGGCGCTGCTCATGTATTCGACACCCGCCAGATCGAGGACAATCTGCGACCGTCCACCCTCAATCTCGCCCGTCAGGATCGTCCCAAGCTGGTCGGCGTTCATACTATCGACTCGGCCATGCACCTCGACCAGCGTCACATTCGATTGCCCTGTCACCTGAATATCAATCATGCGATTGCTCCCGCTGCTACCCCTTGATTATAACCCATCCCTGCGGCCCGTCACTCCGACCTTCGGCGTAGACTCATCCATGCTTCCGCAGGATGAGGTAGAATAACGGCGGTTTCCGTCCGATTTGAAAGCAGGTCAGCCCGATGCAAGTGTCCGAGTTTCTGCTGCTGCTCATCGGCTTCGGCCTTCTGTTCTTCGCCATTCAGCGTGCCGAATCAAAACGGCGACTGCTCGTCGCCGTGATTATGCTCATTCCGGGCCTGCTCTTACAGCGTTTTGCCAACTATCGCGGCCTGCACACCGAAGCGCTGACCGCCTTTGTTCTGGCATTGGTGCTGAATTTCCTGTTCTGGGCGCTGATCGGGCGCTACAACCCGCCCGGCAGCAGCGACGAGATCAAGGTTATCGGCATGGACGACGAAATCGAGCCGAAAGTGCCGCTCAAAGAGCCGAAAAAGCGGCGGCACTAGAAGATAGTGCCGAGTGCTGAGTAAGAACGGAAATGTCCACGCTCATCACCCTCGGCGATTGAAGCGGGCCAAATACGAAAACAAGGAAAGGTCAGGGGTTCGCAAACCTGAGGGAATGCGAACCCCTGACCTCTACGGTTGTATGCAGAATGGCAATGAACTGTGTTTTACACAGCGCTCATTGCTCGCCATTAAGCGCTTCTCCTGTCTACCCGATGATGTTCAGCGGGATGACTTCAGCATTCTGGAGCAGCAGGATACTCGTCTGCTGCGCCGTCGCTTGCGCGATCTGGCGGAGCGCCAGTCCTGCCGCGCTGTCGGGATTCTGCGCGACAATCGGGCGACCATAGTCGCCGCCCTTACGCACCTCGGCTTCGAGCGGGACGCGACCGAGGAAGGTCACGCCGCGCCGAAGCGCCAGCTTCTCGCCGCCGCCTTCGCCGAAGAAATCGCCAGCCATATTTTCAACCAGGCCGATGATCGGGACGTTCAACTGCTCGAACATAGCCATCCCGCGCAGCGCGTCCGACACGGCCACATCCTGCGGCTGTGTGACCACGACCGCGCCCGTCAGCGGGAACGACTGCGCCAGCGACAGCGGCGGCAGATCGACAATCATATAGTCGAGGTCGCCCCAGATGACATCGGTGAAGAACTGGCGGATGGCGCTGTGCAGCATCGGCCCGCGCATAATCATCGGCTTGTCCGGCTCGGTCAAGAAGCCGGTACTGACCAGCTTGACGCCATACGCCTCGAACGGGACGATCTTGCCGTCGATGACGCGCGGGCGGCCAGAGCCGATGCCGAACATCATCGGGATATTCGGGTTAAGAATATCGGCGTCAATCAGGCCGACGCGCGCGCCCGCTTCGGCCAGCGCGACGGCGATGTTGGTCGCCACCGTACTCTTGCCAACGCCGCCCTTGCCGCTGGCGACGGCGATGATACTGCGCATCGGCACGTCGAGGCGGCCCGTCATGCGCTTATCGGTCGGAACCTGCGCGTCCCAGGTGATCTCAACCTGCTTAATCCCCGGCACGGTTCCAACCACGGCAGCGTTACAGTTCCTGGCGAACACCCCCTTGAGCGGGCAGGCGGGGGTCGTCAGCACAAAGCGAAAGCGGACGGTATCCCCGTCGATAGCCAGATCCTGCACCATGTTCAGGCTGACAATATCGCGGCGAAGATCGGGATCGATGACGGTACTGAGCGCCGTCATGATCTGTTCCTGAAGTGTCGTCATAGCTCTCCAACCTTAGCGTTCGTTGATGGCATACAATTATTATAGCCGCTATCAGCATAATTCGGCAGAGTCGAATGTCACCTGTTCCGGTTTGAGTCCCAGTTTACCACGGGGTATCGCGTCGCAGCGCAGCAAAAAGCCCGACGGGACGCCGGGCTTCGCGGGAAAATTTGACCTGCGCGACATCAGGCGGTCGTGCGCATCCCGCGCAGACGGAGCGCCAGCGCGAGCGAGAGAATCCCCGAAATAAGGGCAAACACCGCCACGAGGGTTGACAGCGCCAGGAAGCCGACCAGCGGGTTGAGCAGCAGAATGACGCCGAAAGCAATCGTCACAAGGCCGGAGAGACCGAGCAGCAGCTCGTTATTGATCTGCTTGCGAAGCTGCCACGCCTCGTAAATCTCGGCGATGCCGCCGAAAATCGCCCAGGCGGCGACCACGTAAACGAGCGTCACCGCTGCGATCCCCGGATACAGGAAGGCGACACCACCGGCAATCACGCCGATGACGCCTTCGATCAGCGCCGCCCACCAATGGCGGTTCCCAGTCCTGCCCGACAGCGCGTGGACAATCGTGAAGATGCCGTCCAGCAGCATGAAGGCGGCGAACAGCGTGACAATAATCCCCGGCGAGATAAAGATCACTATGGCTGCGAGAATCGCAATCACGCCTCGGAGCGCAAAAATCCACCAGTTGTGAGCCATGACCTGAACCATCGCGGACTCCTTTCAAGAGGATCAAGTGCTATAGAGCATCTTACTCCCAAATAGCACTGACGTCTGCGCTTTCCCGGCTCAAAAAAAGCCCGATCAGGCGATGATCGGGCTTTTTAACCGCAGATCGAAACAGGCTACGGCGCGACGCCGCGCTTCTGCGCCAGTTCGCGGTGTCGGGACAGCATTGCCATCCGGCGCTCCAGCCGGGCAGCGCGTTTAGACTCTTCGGCAGCAGCGGCAGCGGCCCGCGCTTCGGCGGCAGTTTCGGTCACGCTCGCGCCTTCGCCCGCCACTGTGACCGGCTCGGCGAAGGGGGTCGTCCGCAGCGGAATACCGGCCTTGCGCTTTTCCTTGATGATGTCCGTGTGTTCCCAGCCGCCGCGATCTCGCGCTTCTTCAGCGGCAGTCGTCGGCGCGATTTCGACCCAGTAGCGGAACTCCTTATGCAGCCGGTCAAGATCATGGATGTGAGCGCTGGTGCGGTCATAGCTCGCCAGCTCGTAGTCATGATCCATTTTGATCGCGTCAAACGGGCAGAACTCGGCGCAGAGGCCACAGTTCATGCAGATGTCGATGTCGATGTAGAAGGCTTCCGGCTCCGGGATCGGGCGCTTGGTGACCGGGTCTTCGCCGCGAACGATCCAGATACACTGCGGCGGGCAAACTTTGGCGCAAATGCCGCAGCTTGTACACCAGTCATGGCCGGGGCGTTCGGGGTCGTCGTAGTTCTCAACCACCAGAAATGGCACGAAGCGGAAGCGTTCCGGGACAGCCAGCTTCTCGTCGGGGTATTCGACCGTGAAAATGCCTTCGGTCAGATTGCCCTGACGGAACTCGAACTCGTTCACGCCCATCGCTTTCCTGACACCGGAATTCAGGTCAGCGGTATAGCTGTTGAAAAAGTGTTTGAGGGTGACAGCCAACCCTTTGACAATGCCCTGTCCGTACATCACTGCTCCTTATCTGGAACGGGCGACTTCCCCGCGCAATGCGATTTAGCGATCCGTCTCACCCAGCACAATGTCAATGCTGCCGAGGATAGCGACGACGTCGGCGACCTTGTGACCTTTGCACATCAGGCCGAGCGCCGTCAGGTTGATGAAGCTGGGCGCGCGAACATGGTAGCGCCACGGGTTCTGCGTCCCCTTCGAGTCGCCTGCCGAGACGGTGTAGAAGCCCAGCTCGCCCTTTGGATTCTCGATACGCCCGTAGGACTCGCCGAGCGGAATACGCGGCATATACTGCTTGGTGATGCCCATGATCGGCTCACCCTTCGTCCGCTCCAGTCGGGGGAGAATCTGTTTCAGGATGCGGACGCTCTCACGCATCTCGTCGAGACGGATGCGATAGCGGTCATAGATGTCGCCGCCGTAGCGCACGGCAACATCAAAGTCCAACTCAGGATAAATGCTGTAAGGATCGGCACGACGAATATCGTAGGGGACGCCGCTGGCACGCAGCAGCGGCCCGGCGGCGCTCATCTTGATTGCCATTTCCGGCGGCAGGTAGCCAACGCCGATGCAGCGAGTCTTGACGATTTCGCTCTCGGTCAGGAAATAGTCCAATTCATCGACCGAGCGCGGAATCCGCTCGTTAATCAACTCGGTCAGATATTCTATCGTGTTGAAGTCACGAATCTGGTCGTTGACCAGATTCGTCACCCCGCGCATCCGCTCTGGCAGGTCTTTAAAGACGCCGGTGAAGCGCATGTAATTACACATCATGCGGCTGCCCGCCACGGCCTCGAAGAAGTCGAGGATTTTCTCACGCTCGGCAATAGCGTAGAGCGCTGGTGTGAAGAATGCGCCGAGGTCGTTCAGCAGGAAACCAATGGCCCAGTAGTGATTAACAATCCGCGTCAATTCGACCATTAGCACGCGGATCACCTCGGCGCGATAGGTTGGCGGCGAATAGCGCGCGCCCAGCGCCAGCAGCTTTTCGACCGCCAGCGCGTAGCCGAGGTTGTTGCTCATGCTCGAAATATAGTCGAGCCGGTCGGTGAACGGCATGTTGTGATACCAGGCGTTCCGTTCGCCAATCTTCTCGTGATTGCGATGCAGGTAGCCCATAACCGGTTCGAGCGTCTCGACCGTTTCGCCATCCAGAGTCACGACCATGCGGAAGACGCCGTGCGTGCTCGGATGATGCGGCCCCAGGTTGACCACCAGACGGTCAGTGCGAATCTGGCCGGGCGACTCGCTGAAGTTCTGAATATCGACGCCGAGGCCCATTGCGCCGTAGACCGCTTCCTCAGAGGTGTCGTTCAGGCGCGACAGGTCGATATCATCAGGATATTTGACGTTCCTGCCGTAGGGATTTAGCTCCTCGGAGCGGTGGGTGTAACCGCCCGGCCAGCGGCTATCAAACGGCTTGTGCTCTTCCTCGTAATACGCTTCCTTCCAGTCCTTACGCATCGGGTGGCCGTTAAAGCCTTCCCAGAGCAGGATGCGCGTCATATTCGGGTGGCCGGGGAACTTAATACCATACAGGTCCCAGGCCTCGCGCTCCTGAAAGTCCGCGCCGGGCCAGACGCCAATCAGTGACGGAATTTCAGCATTCTCGCGGTCGGTCTGCGCTTTAATGACCAGCGCAGGGCCGCCAGAGGTGCGGTAGACGTGGTAGACCATTTCAAGCTGGTCGCCATCGCCCAGATAGTCGACCGCCGTGGCGCTCGACAGATAGTCGAAGCCTAACTCATCGCGGATGGAACGGGCGACTTCGACCAGATGAGCTTTATCGACAATGATGCCGGAGTAGCCCTGGCGCGGATCGTCTTTGACGGCGTCAGGAAACTTTTCCTTCAACCGATTAATGGTGGATGGAATATCTGCCGTGTCCAAACGCGCTGGCTCGACCGTTTGCGTCATAAATCCCTACCCTCCCTGCTCCTTCGCCGCGCGTTTACGCGCCAATGCCGCCTCGCGCTTGGCGAGTCGGGCCGCTTTTTCAGCGTCCTCAGGGGATACCGCCGGGGTCGCTGCTTCAGTTCCCGCAGCCGGAGCAGCGGCGGCGGCGGACGCAGCCCCAGCCTCTTTCGCTTGCGCAGCAGCAGCTTCACTTGCGGCACGAGCAATCGCCAGTTCTGGCACAGGAATTTCGCGTGTGCCGCGCGGCAGCCCTTTGGCCGCCAACTGCGCCTGATTGCGAATGATTTCCATCTGGCGCGGGTCGATGATGTCCGGCCCCAGAATGGGGATCGGCGTTGGATCAGACGGCCCGACGCCGTACCAGGGAACGTCGTCGAGATTCGCCAGCGTCTGCCCGTCGATCTTCTTCTGCAGCGCGATCAGGGCGTACAGCAGCGCCTGAGGCGTGGGCGGGCATCCCGGCGCGTAAACATCGACCGGCACGTACTTATCAATGCCAGAAACGACGTTGTAGCCTTCCTTGAAGGGGCCGCCTCCGCTGGCGCAGGCGCCCATCGCCAGAACGTACTTCGGTTCCGGCATCTGGTTATAGAGGCGGACAATCGGCACGACCATCTTCTTGGTCACGGTGCCAGAGACGATCATCAGGTCGGACTGGCGCGGGCTACCGCGCATCACTTCCATACCGAAACGCGCCAGGTCGTAGCGTGACGCTGCCGTGGCGATCATCTCAATCGCGCAGCAGGCCAGACCGAACAGCATCGGCCACATCGAACTGCGACGGCTCCAGTTATAAATCTTGCTGAGGCTGGTAATCGCAAGATTGCTCTGCATCTCATCAGGAATGGGAAATTCCGTGCTATGCAGTTCACGCAGATCGATCTCAGTCATCAGGGATTGACCTCCTCATACCATTCACGCAGAATCTCGTTGAGGATGTTCTCGTTCGCCATATCGGGATCATCCGCGAAATTGGGCAGGCTCGTCACCAGCCGCTTTAACTCATCCAGACCGACGTCATCCGGCGCACGCTCAGGATAAACGTCGATTAACGCTAACACAAGCTCATAGGAAGATTCCCAGTACAGGCGGTTATAGTCGAATTGGGCGTCTGCCATGCTGCTAGTTTACCACACGTAGGCTCAGCGGTCATGCAAAATGCCGATCAAAATCAACCTGATTGAACCCGGCATCAGACCTCGCCAAGAATTGCATCGGTGTCGATCTGCGCGCGCTGGAGCCTGCCGCTGTAATCGACGTAGACCGACTTCCACTCGGTGAACGAGTCGAGGCCGGTTTGTCCGGCTTCGCGCATTCCGTTGCCGGTTCCGCGCGTACCGCCGAATGGGAATTGGATTTCCGCGCCGGTCGTGCCGTGATTGACGTAGACGATGCCGGTCGTCAGATCACGGATGGCGCGGAAAGCGGCATTGATGTTCTCGGTGAAGATGCTGGCCGAGAGGCCGTAGACGACTTCGTTATTGACCTCAACGGCTTCTTCGAGCGAGCCGACTTCGATGATCGACAGCACCGGCCCGAAGATTTCTTCACGGGCGATCCGCATATCGCGCGTCACGCCGCCAAAGAGCGTCGGCGCGTAAAAGAAGCCACGATCCAGATTGGGACGACTGCCGCCGGTCAGCAGTTTCGCGCCTTCATGCCTGCCAATCTCGACGTAGCGTTCGACCTTATCGAGCGCCTTCTGGTTGACCAGCGGCCCGACTTCAACCGATTCGTCAATGCCGTAGCCGATCTTGAGCTGACGCGCGTTCTCGATCAGCGCCTCGGTCAGCTTCGGCAAAATCCCGCGCTGGACGATCAGGCGACTGGTGGCGGTACAGCGCTGGCCGGTCGTGCCGAAAGCGCTCCACGTCACCGCCCTGACCGCCAGATCGAGATTGGCGTCGTCGAGGACAAGGATGGCGTTCTTGCCGCCCATCTCCAGGCTGACCTTCTTGCCGATAGCCGCCGCCTTCTGATAGACCTTGAGGCCGGTATCGGTCGAGCCGGTGAACGAGATCACGCGGACATCCGGGTGAGTCACCAGCGCGTCACCGGTCTCGCCTGCGCCAAGCACAAGGTTGAGCACGCCCGACGGCAGCCCGGCGTCGGCAAAGACACGGACGAAAGCCGCAGCAGTCGCAGGCGTATCCTCGCCCGGCTTAAAGATGACGGCGTTACCCGCCACCAGCGCCGGAAGAATCTTCCAGCTTGGCACGGCTATCGGGAAGTTCCACGGTGTAATCAGACCGACGAGGCCGACCGAATCGCGCAGCGCCATGCCAAACTTATTCGGCATTTCGACGGGGGCGGTGTAGCCCTGCATCCGCCGGCCTTCGCCGCCCATGTAGAAGGCCATGTCGATGGCCTCCTGCACATCGCCGCGCGCTTCGGACAGCACCTTGCCCATCTCCTGCGTCATCAGGCGGGCGAGGTCTTCCTTGCGTTCCTGAAGCAACTGCGCGACGCGGAATAAAATTTCGCCGCGCCGGGGCGCAGGAGTCAGCCGCCAGTCTTTATAAGCTCGTTTCGCCGCCTGCGCCGCCGCGTCAACATCGGCCTTGCTGCTGCGAGCGACCGGCGCAATGACCGCTTCAGTTGCCGGATTGACCGTCTCAAATGTCTCGCCCGTCTGAGAAGGCAGCCATTCGCCGCCGATGAAATTACGGACTAAGTCAGCCATTGGAGCACACTCCCTTAAAAGGGAAACTTTCGACTGTCGCCGGTTTCCCCCTCGCCTTGAGGAAAATAGATGAGGGGTGAGGACATTCAACCGGAGTCAGCGCAGGTCAGAGTATAGAAAACGCCACGGCAATTGTCAACAATTTCACAATGTCGCCGAGAGTACCTGCGCGCCATCGACGGCCACGCGCGTTTGCCGCGCGGTGCTGTCAATTTTTGCCGTATCGTAGAGCGCCTTGAGCGCCGCGCCGACGCGCGCTGAAGTCGTTTCGTCATCGCAGACGGCGCACAGCGTCGGCCCTGCGCCGCTGATGACCAGTCCGAGCGCCCCGGCCTGTTTAGCCGCCGCCCGTGCTTCCTTGAGCAGCGGCATCAGATGGGCGCGCGCCGGTTCAACGACGAGGTCGGCTTCCATCGCCGCCGCCATCGCCGCGATATCGCCGCGATGGAGCGCATCGACCAGCCGAGCCACCTGCCCCGTCTGCGCGACCATCTGCTTGAGCGGGATGTCCTTCGGCAGCACCGCGCGCGCCTGCGAGGTCGGCACAGGCACGTCTGGCGAGAGCAGCGAGAGGAACAGACCATCCGGCACAGGCAGCCGATAGATTTTGTCGGCGGTCAGGCCGGTGCAGAGCGTGATCCCGCCGAACAGGCACGGCGCGACGTTATCGGCATGGTAGCCGCTGACAGCCGCTTCGCCTTCGAGACAGGCCGGGAGCAGGTCTTCGCGCGCCAGCGGCTCGCCGAAGAGCGCGTTGACGGCGACCGCCGCCGCGACCGCGCTGGCCGCGCTGCTGCCGAGTCCACTGGCAAGCGGCAGCCCCTTGACGAGCGTCAGCAGCACGCCGCAGTCGGCGTCGATCTGCTTCAGCAATGCGTCCGCCGCGACCGATGCCGTGTTTTTGAAGCGGTCATAGGACAACTGCCCGCGGTCGCCCTCGATGGCGACGACCGTCGCCGCGCGGTCAGGACATTTCTCGACGCGCACGGTATCACCCGGCTCAAGCAGCGCCAACCCGAGGATATCAAAACCGACTCCCAGGTTCGCCACAGTCGCGGGCGCGAAGGCTTCTGAACTGGTGTTAATCACGGGCGGATGGTATCCTTTGAGGGTCACAGCACACTACGGTGAGGCGAGCATGTTAAGCATACTACAATGTATGAACTGTGGTCGGCAATACCCAACGGACAGCGTGATTTTCGCCTGCGAAACCTGCGGCGGACTGCTGGACGTTCAGCACGACCTCGACACGCTGCGCCAGACCGTGACCCGTGAAACGTTCGACCGCCGCCTCGGCGCGCTCGACGCTCCGTATAACAGCGGCGTCTGGCGCTACAAAGAACTGATTTACCCGGACGTCGAACCGCAGTTCATCGTCAGCAAGCCGGAAGGCAACACTAACCTCTACCGCGCGCCGAAGCTAGCCAAATGGGCCGGTGTCGAGACGCTGTACCTGAAGCACGAAGGCGAGAACCCGACCGGCTCATTCAAGGATCGCGGCATGACAGCGGGCGTGACCCAGGCCAAAGTTCTGGGCATGAAGCGCGTCGCCTGCGCCTCGACCGGCAATACCTCAGCCTCGCTGGCGTCCTACGCGGCCTACGCCGAGATGGAAGGCATTGTCCTGTTTCAGAACAAGCAGATTGCGTCCGGCAAGCTGGCACAGGCCATCGCCTACGGCGCAACCTGCATTCGCATTAACGCCGACTTCGATCAGAATCTGGCGCTGGTGCGCGAAATGGCCGACGAGTTCAACATCTATGTGCTCAACTCGGTCAACCCGTTCCGGCTCGAAGGTCAGAAGTCGATCATGTTCGAGCTGCTGCAACAGTTGAAGTGGAGCGTGCCGGACTGGATCGTTGTTCCGGGCGGCAACCTCGGCAACAGCTCGGCCTTCGGCAAAGGGCTGCACGAGCTGTACGAGCTAGGGCTGATCGACCGGCTGCCGCGGCTGGCGATCATTCAGGCCGAAGGCGCGAACCCGCTCTACCGGAGCTACCTCAACGGCTTCAGCAGCTACACGCCGGTTCACGCCGAGACGATTGCCACGGCGATCAAGATTGGCAACCCGGTCGGCTACCCGAAGGCCGTGCGCGCGCTCAGGTGGACGAATGGCGTCGTCGAGCAGGTCAGCGATCAGCAGATTATGGAAGCGAAGGCGCTGATCGACGGGCGCGGCATCGGCTGCGAACCGGCGTCGGCCTGCTCGCTGGCCGGGACGCGCAAGCTGGTCGAAAGCGGCGTCATCAAGCCGCATGAGACGGTTGCGGGCATCCTGACCGGCCACGTCCTCAAAGACCCGGAAGCGATCATCGACTATCACCGCGACGCGCTGGCGAACATCCACCCGACGCATCCGAACCGCATCCACGAGGCCGAGCCGACGATGGAAGCGCTGGCCGAAATTCTGATGGGCGGGCAGATCGAACACGCCTGAAAGCGCCCTCACCCCGGCCCCTCTCCCCAGAGGGAGAGGGGTGAATCGTCCCCTTCAGCGAATCTCGAAAGCAAAATCGAAGGTATCGAAACAAAACGACCCTGACGCGAATACCTGCGTCAAGGTCGTTATTTATTTCGACGCTCTGTTTTACATGCCGCTCAAGGCCTGATCGAGGTCGTTGAGGATGTCGTCGGTGTCCTCGATGCCAATGGAGAAGCGGACGAGGTTGTCCTTGATGCCGAGCGCCAACCGTTCCTCGGTCGTCTTCTCGAAGTAGCTCATCAGCGCGGGCTGCTCGATCAGGCTTTCGACGCCGCCGAGACTCGGCGCGATGTAGGGAATCCGCATCCGGTCGACAAACTGGCCGGTGGTCTTGAGATCGCCCGCCACCTCGAAGGTGACGACGCCGCCGAAGCCGGTCATCTGCGCCGCCGCCGTCCGATGGTCGGGGTGCGAGGCGAGGCCGGGATACCAGACGCGCTCGATGCGCGGGTGCGCTTCGAGGAACCGGGCCGCCGCCAGCGCCGTCGCGTTATGCTGCGCCATACGGACGCCGAGCGTCTTGATGCCCCGGTCGAGCAGCGAGGCGGCGTGCGGATCGACGATGCCGCCGAGGACACCGCGCGCGTCACGCAGCGGCTTCATGCGCGTCGAGCGCCCGACGACCACGCCAGCCATCATGTCGTTGTGACCGGACAGGTACTTGGTCGCGCTGTGAATGACGAAGTCGATGCCCCACTCCAGCGGACGCTGATTGACCGGCGTGGCGAAGGTGCTGTCGATCATCGTCAGCACGCGGAACCGGCGGCCCAACTGCCCCAGTCGTTCGAGGTCGGCCACGCGCAGATAGGGATTGGTCGGGCTTTCGGAAATGACGATTCGGGTTTTCTTGGGGATGATGGCGGCTTCAAGCGCCGCCCAGTCGCCCATCGGCACAACCGTCGTCTCGATGCCGAGGCGCTTGAGGAAGGTCTGACAGAACTGGCGCGTGCGGCGATAACAGTCGTCGGTCATGACGATATGCGCGCCCGCCGGCAGAATCGTCAGCAGCGTCGAGGTCACTGCCGCCATGCCCGACGAGTACAGCACGGCGTCGTCGCCGCCGTCGAGCGCCGCCAGCCGGCGCTCAACCGCCGAGACAGTCGGGTTGCCATAACGGCCATATTCCTCGCGGTCATCGCCGTCGCCCCATGTCTTGCGCTGCATGAAGTCGATCAGTTCCTGCGTATCTCGAAAGGTATAGGTCGCCGTTTCAACAATCGGCGTGGTCAGGGCGTTATAGGCTTTGCGGCGCTGCGTCCCGCTGTGAACAGCGCGCGTGCTGCTGCCGTGCGGCTTTGCGGGCTGCGCCTCGCCGCCAATTGCTTCCGTCGCCTGCTGGTCGATATTATCGAGCGTCACCATCGCGTCTCCTTGAAAACAAAACACCCGGATGGCCTCTCTCCAGTCGTCCGGGTGAATCTGGTAACAAAAAAGACTTCAATTCTGAAGCCTTTATGAGCGCGCACAGGTGGAAACACGGCCCTGAAGCCGCATGTACGTCCTCTCATCTTCCAGAAAATACTGACGGAATTAGCACCGTTCCGAAGTCTCGGAGGTTGCCGCGGTGTCACAGGGCCGTTCCCTCAACCGCTCTGGATAAGAGTTATCCAAGTATTCAGTTTTTAACCTGCCAAAGGTCAACACTAAAATAGCACACATGCCGGGGCGACGCAAGCGGCGTTATTGCCGAACTCTGCGTATAATAAAATCGGACTTCCTGTAGAGACATGACGAAGCGATGACGGAACAGTACGGCGTTCCCGCCCGGTTAACCGTGATGATTATGAGCGGCGTCGACGACGGCGCGCTGCTCAATTTCGACGACGCCGACGGCAAGCGCAGCAATAAGGCATGGACGCTCGGCATTGGCCGACGCGAGGAACAGGACATTTGCCTGCGTAACGATACCTTCGTCTCGCGCGATCACGCCTTCCTGCACTGGCGCAATGGCCGCTGGTGGCTCGAAGACTGTGACAGCAAGAACGGGACGTTCGTCGAGGATCAGGACGAGGACGCGCGGGTGGTCGGCACGATTCCGATTGGCGTGAGTCAGCTCTTCCGCATTGGCCGCACATGGCTGCGTATCCAGCCGCCGGACTAAACGATGAAGAACCGAGAGCCGAGAGCCGAGAACCGAGAAAAAGGATGTGTAAACAGGATTGACACGCGCCCATCGAGTATGATTTCCAGTTCACTCAGTCCTCAGCACGCAGTCCTCAGTCCCTGCTTTTTCTCGGTTCTTTCCTTATGACCAGTATTCCTTTACGAGATTTACTCATTAACGCGCGGCAGGAATCCTTCCGAATGCGCCACTATTACGTCGGCGTCGAGCATCTGTTCGTCGCGCTGCTCGGCATCCACGGCGGCATCGCGCCGAGTCTGCTCGAAGCTTACGGCCTGACGCCCGACTACGTGATCGACGCGATTCGGCGGCAGACCGGCAAAGGCGGCAGGCATCGACTGTGGGCCGGGATGCCGAACAGCCCGCGCGCCGACATGATCCTGAGCATCGCCAACGATCTGGCGCTCGGCTCTGGCCGCGAAGAAATCGGGGAGTCTGACCTGCTGCTGGCGATCTTCGAGGAAAGCGACAGCATCCCGATCCGCGTGCTGAGCAGACTCGGCCTCGACATCGGCAAGCTGGTCGATCAGACGGTCGCGCACGGGAAAGGCTCCAGCGAGGCGCAGCCCTATATTCGCCTCGACTTCGGCCCGGACTATGACCCTTCCGCTTCACTGAGCGAGGAGCAGTTGTTCATCCTGCGGCGGATGTTCCACGGCTACCAGCAGATTCGGATCGAAATGCGGCTGGCCGGCGGCTACAGCGGCGCAGTGCTGCTGGTCGTCACGCCCCGGCGCATGGACGGCTTCGAGGACGCCGCCGTGGTCGTCAAGATCGACCGCGCCGACGACATCCTCGACGAGGCGCGGCGCTACGAAACCAACATCCGCAACACCCTGCCCCCGCTGACCGCGCGGCTCGAAGACCGACCGACCGCGCCGGAAACGTCCGAGCTAGCGGGCCTCAAGTACACTTTCGTCAGCGACGGCAGCGACCAACCGCGCGATCTGCGCCTGGTCGCCGCCGAATGGGGAACTGAGGCGCTCGGCCAGTGGCTGGTTCACAGCCTGCTACCAACCTTTGGCAAGACGTGGTGGCTGCAAAAGCGACCGTACCGCTTCCAGATCGCCGCCGAATACGACTGGATGCTGCCGCCTGCCGTGACCTTCGAGGCGCTCGAAGGAGAGGACGTGCCGGAAAACGCGACTGAGCTGCGCGACCCGATCAAACGATCCCGGCTTCAGGAACTGGAATACGGCGACATTGTGGTGATCGAGAATTTCACCGTCGAGAAAGTCATGAACGACCGCAAGGCGATCCGTCTGGCTGGCGGCAAGACCGCCAGCGCCAGCCGAGGCTTCAAGATCGACGTAACGGGCGTCGATATGACGCACTCGACTGACTTTCGCGGCGAACTGATCGACCGGCTGGTAGGCCGCGTCTTTAAGACTCGCGCCGAGATACTGCGGCTGGCAGCGGGCGACCTGAAGCCGGATTTCGACCTGCGCGCCGAGTCCATTCCTGGCGTCGGGCCAATTGACCGGCTGCCCAATCCGCTGCTGGCTTATGACGACCTGCTCGACCGCTACGTGAACAGCTCCCTGAGCAAGATTCACGGCGACCTGCACCTCGGCAATATCCTGGTCGGGCCGGGGAAAACGCCATTCCTGATCGACTTCGCTCAGGCGCGCGACGGTCATACGCTGGCCGACTGGGCGACGCTCGAAGTCAGCCTGCTGGCCGAAGTGGTCACGCCCGCCGCCGGTCAGGAATGGAAGGACGCGCGCCGGGTGATCGCCACGATGATCGCGCTCAACGGACGGGGCGCGCCGCCAGACGACAGCGACGAACTCATCATCAACGGCATGATTACCGTTGCCGCCGTGCGGACGATGGCCGAAGAATGTATGCTGGTCAAATCGGCATGGCTAGAATATTTCGTCGCGCTGGCCTTCTGCTCGCTGCGCGCGCTGACCTGGCCGACGATGTCGCCGGGCGCGCGACGGCTGATGTTCCTCGTCTCGGCGCTGTCGATCTATGAACTGAAGCGCCGCGCCCGCCTGCCAGGATCGCCGGGGAGCATGGAGACGTCGCCGGACGTCGAGATGACCGACAGCGGGATGTAAAAGATCAGAGCCGAGAACCGAGAAAAGAGAGCCGAGAAAAAGCAGCAACAAAAACGCCCCGGCCTGTAATCGGGGCGTTTTCTAGCGGTGCATTCAAGTCCCTCTCCCGATGGGAGAGGGATTCAGGGTGAGGGAATCCTTAGATATTCGACAGGATCGTCCGGGCGAACTCGGTCGTGCTGACATAACTGCTGCCGCGCGGAACGATGTCAGCGGTACGCGCGCCGCTGGCGAGCGTCTGCTCGACTGCATTTTCGACGGCCTTCGCTTCGTCTTCGAGGCCGAGGCTGTAGCGCAGCAGCATGGCCGACGAGAGAATCGTCCCGGTCGGGTTGGCTTTCCCCTGACCGGCAATATCGGGCGCGGAGCCATGCACCGGCTCATAGAGGCCGAACTTGCTCGCGCCGAGCGAGGCCGACGGCAGCATTCCGAGCGAACCCGCCAGCACCGAAGCCTCGTCGCTGAGGATGTCGCCGAACATGTTGCTGCCGACAATGACATCGAAGCTGGCCGGTCGCGTCATCAGATACATGGTCAAAGCGTCGGCCAGAACATGATCGAGCGCGACGTCGCTGTAATCTTCGGCGACCTTCGTCACCGTGCGCCGCCACAGGCGGCCCGACGCCATGACGTTGGCCTTCTCCGTCGAGGTCAGCTTCTTGCGGCGACCCTGCGCAGCGCGGAAGGCAACATGCGCCACGCGGGCAACTTCGGCGGTCGTGTAGATATCCGTGTCGTAGGCCACGTCGCCGTCACCCTGCTCCTTCTGCGGCCCAAAGTAGAGGCCGCCGGTCAGCTCGCGGACGATCAGCAGATCGACGCCTTCGAGCAGCTCCGGGCGAAGCGGCGTGAAACCCGCCAGCGCCGGATAGGCCTTAACCGGGCGCAGGTTGGCGAACAACTCGAAATGCTTGCGAATGCCGAGCAGTCCCTGTTCGGGGCGGACGGGCGAGGTCGGGTCTGACCACTTCGGCCCGCCGACCGCGCCGAGCAAAATCGCGTCCGAGCTTTCGCCCATTCTGAGCGTTTCCGGCGGCAGCGGGCTGCCGGTCTTATCGATGGCGATGCCGCCCATCAACGCTTCCTGAAAGTGGAACTCGTGGCCGTACTTCGCAGCGACGTGCTCCAGCACCCGGACGGCCTGGCCGGTCACTTCCGGGCCGATACCATCGCCGGGAATCACGGTAATCAATGCTTTCATGTCTTGATTCTCCTGTTGCCCTCACTCCCAACCGCTCTCTCAGTGGAGAGGGGCGAAGCGGATGCATAAGTAACTGAATGGGGTGGCCGTTAGACAGTAAAACCGCGCGATTATTCGCGCGGCTCAGTCTATCATCGCCGTGAGCACTTAGCTCGCCTGAGTCTGCGCGTCCTCGACGCCAGCGAGACAGAGGCCGTACTCGACGCTGTCGATCAGCGCCAGCCAGCTTGCCAGAATGATGTTCTCCGCCGCGCCAACGGTACTCCAGCGCCTGGCGCCGCTCTGCGTGTCGATCAGCACGCGCGTGGTGGCCGCTGTGCCGCTCTCGCCGTCAAGGATACGCACCTTGTAGTCCGCCAACTGGAAGTCGGTCATACGCGGGTAGCCCGGCACGAGCGCCTTACGCAGCGCCAGATCGAGCGCGTTGACCGGGCCGTTGCCTTCCGCCGCCGTGTGGACGATTTCGCCATCCAGCTCGATCTTGACCATCGCTTCGGCCAGATCGCCACGACCGCGGCGCTGCTCAACCACCACCATATAGTCGATCAGGGTAAAGAGCGGCTGGTAGTCGGGCCGCGCGCGGAACAGGCGAATGGCAACCGAGGCTTCAGCGCCTTCAAACGAGTAACCGTGGCTTTCAAGCTGCTTGATTTCGTTGAGCACCTGCACCGCCTGCGTGCGGGTCACGTCGAGGCCGAACTCCTCGGCCTTACTGAGGACATTGCCCTGCCCCGACAGATCAGAGACGACGACGCGCATCTCGTTGCCAACCCGCGCCGGGTCGATGTGCTGGTAGCTATCGACGTTGCGGCGGATGGCCGCGACATGGATGCCGCCCTTGTGAGCGAAGGCGCTCTTGCCGACGTAAGCCAGGTGATTGTCTGGCGCGAGGTTGGCGATTTCCGCGACCGTGCGCGCCAGCGCCGTCAGGTGCTTCAGCCGCCCATCAGG
>CAZZAO010000041.1:0-3638 GCA_964652205.1 uncultured Anaerolineaceae bacterium
ACAAGTTGTGTCTGTACGTCCCCCCGCCCCGGCTGTTTGAGATCGCCGACGAAGAAGGAATGCTGCTCTGGCTGGAACTGCCGATGTGGCTGCCGCGTCTGAGTGACTCTTTTCGGGCGCAGTCGGCACAGGAGTACGCCGACATTCTGGCGCGCGTCCATCACCATCCATCGGTCATCATTTACAGCCTCGGCTGCGAGTTGAGCGCGGAAATGGCCGATGGGCCGCTGCTCGACCAGCTCGACAGGCTGACGCGCGGCGCAACTCACGGCGTCCTGATCTGCGACAACAGCGGCAGCGGCGAAGCTTACGGCGGCCTCGTCAGCGACAACTCCGACTTTTACGACTACCATTTCTACGCCGAGCTTCAGTATTTCACGCCCTTATGCGACCATTTCCGCCGTGACTGGCGACCGGCGCGCCCGTGGATTTTCGGCGAGTTCTGCGATAGTGACGACCTGCGCGATCCGACGGAACTGCTCGACGACGGCCAGCGTCCGTGGTGGCGCAACCTGCTCGGCAAGGATGGACGGCTCGACCGCTGGGCCTACCGCGATCAGGAGCAGCGGATGGCGGCGGCTGACCTGCCGTTCGCGCCGCAGGACATAATGCGCCTGTCACGACAGACATCGTTCGTCGTCCGTAAGACAATTCTGGAGAAAGTCCGCGCGCGGCGCGACATCGGCGGCTACGTCGTGACCGGGCTGCGCGACACGCCGATCTCGACATCGGGCATGTTCGACGACCTCGGACGGTTCAAGTACCCACCCGACGCTTTCCGCCGCTTCAACGCCGACGCGGCGCTGCTGCTCGATCAGGGGCGCGCTCGCGGCTGGGTGCATGGCGGCGACCGCCCCACGCCGTCCGACCTGCACAATCACCGCGCCGGAAGCCAGGCCAGCTTCCGTATCGTCCTGTCAAACCTCGGCCAGCCGCTCCCGGCAGCACGGCTGGCGTGGTCACTGGAAAGCCTGACGGATGGGGAATCGGTCATCGCCGACAGCCGCGCCATCGCGCCAGCCCCCGCAGGCGCGACGCTGCACGAACTGGCCTCGTTCGAGCTGCTGATGCCGTCAGTCGAGCGCGCGATGCACTATCGACTGCGCGTAACGCTCGACGGCGAAGGCGTGGCGCTGGCGAACGAGTGGCCGTTATGGGTGTACCCGCCGACCCACCTCGCAAAGGTCGTCGTCTACGATCCGGCGCAGCGCCTCGAACCGGCCAGCGCCTACTGGCCTGAGGGCGCGGCGATCACCGAAACATCGGCCATTGACCGCAGCAGGATCGTTGTGACCACTGAGTTCAACGCCGGGATCGAGCAGGACGTCCGCAGCGGCGGGCAGGCCATCGTCATCCAGAGCGGCCCCGGCGCGCTGCCAACGCAGGCTGTCCCGTTCTGGCGCGAGTCGATCAAGCTGATCTATGAGCACCCGGTGATGCAAGCCTTTCCGCATCAGGGCTTCGCCGACCTTCAGTTCTATCACCTCGCCACCGACGCCGCGCTCGATACGCAGGCGCTCGTCGAGCAGCTCGGCGGCGCTGAGGCGCACCCGCTCCTGCGGCGGCTGGACGCGCGGCTGTTCACCACGCTCGATTATCTGGTCGAACTGCGGCTCGGCAAAGGGCGACTGCTGCTCTCAACGCTGCGCTTCGACGGCGGCGCGGGCGATCAGGTGGCAAGATTCGGGAGTAACGTCGCGGCACAGTACCTGCTCGGCGCGATGATCGACTACCTGAACAGAGATGCCTGAGACAGCGCGCGCGTGGCGACCTGTTCAGCAGCCGTTCAAGACAGATTGAACTGCGCGCGGCTCCAACGCAGTTTATACGCTCCCGCGATCATAATGAGGTTTTGATCGCCGGAGTCTATGAATGAATTCAACTGCTGCGCCTGTCAGCCTGAGCCGCAATCGTGAATTTCTCAAGTTATGGGTCGGGCAGACGATCTCGGTGTTCGGGTCGCAGATCACCGGGCTGGCGCTGCCGCTGACTGCCGTGCTGCTGCTGAACGCCAGCTCGTCGGAGATGGGTATCCTCAACGCGCTCGGCGTTGTCCCGTTCATCCTGGTCGGCCTGTTCGCAGGCGTCTGGGCTGACCGGATGCGCCGCCGCCCGATCCTGATGGCGGCGGATTTCGGACGGTTTGTGCTGCTAGCCGTCGTCCCACTGGCGGCGCTCGGCGGCTTCCTGACGATGACGACCCTGTACGTCGTCATCTTCCTGATCGGCATCCTGAGCGTCTTTTTCGACGTCTCGTATCAGGCGTTTCTGCCCTCGCTGGTCGGGCGCGAACAGCTTGTCGAAGGCAACAGCAAGCTCGAAGTCAGCAACTCGGCGGCGGCGATTCTGGGGCCGGGGTTGGCCGGGCTGCTGGTCCAGGTTCTGACCGCGCCCATCGCCATCCTCTTTGACGCGCTTTCGTTTCTGGCCTCAGCCGTCTCGCTCGGTCTGATCCGCAGCGCAGAAACAGTCACCGAACGCCCGCACGACGGCGAACGCAGCATCCTGCGCGAAATTCGGGAAGGACTCCACGTGGTCTTCGGCAACCGAGTGTTGTGGTCGATTGCCGGATGCACTGCGACAGCCAATTTTTTTGGCAGCATCTGGCAGGCAGTCTACATCCTTTACCTGACGCGCGAACTTGGCGTGCCGCCTGCTGTTCAGGGAATCATCTTCGCGGCAGGCGCGCCGGGAGCGCTGCTGGCGGCGTTATTCAGCGCGCGCGTGACGAAGCGACTGGGACTCGGCAGGGCGATCATCACGGCGATTTTCCTATCCAACGTGGCCTCGCTGCTGATTATTGTAGCGCGCGGCCCGCTGCCGGTCGTGGCGATACTGCTGGTGACTGCCGGATTCTTCAGCAGTTTCGGCAACGTCGTCTACAATGTCAATCAGGTCAGCCTGCGGCAGGCGATCACGCCGGATCGACTGCTCGGACGGATGAACGCCAGTATGCGCGTAATCGTCTGGGGAACCATCCCGCTCGGCGCGCTGATCGGCGGAGCGCTTGGCGACGCCATCGGCCTGCATCCGACGATCATCATCGGAACGGGGTTCGGCCTCATCTCATTCGTGTGGATTTTTTTCTCGCCGGTGCGGCAGCTCCGGGAAGTGCCTGCGCCGGTCAATCCTGAGGGCCAATGAGCCATGCCGATTGTCGATAGTCACATCCACGTTTTTGAGTCTGACTCGCCTGCCTACCCGCGCGATAAAACCTCGCCGATCCAGCCCGACTTTGCCGCGCCAGTTGAGGGCTATGTTGAAGCGATGGCGCAGGCGGACGTCGATCAGGCTGTGCTGATTCAACACATCTGCTACGGCTATGACAATCGCTATATCCTCGACTGCGTCCGCCGCTATCCCGATAAATTCTGCGCCGTCGTGATGGTCGATCCGCTCGCGCCCGATGGCGGAGAGCAGCTTCGCACGCTGGCTGTCGAACGGGGCGCGCGCGGCCTGCGGCTACAGCCCGCCGTCGATCCAGCCTCGACGTGGCTCAACCAGCCGCGCACCTTCTCCGTCTGGGAAGCTGCCGCCGATCTTCAGCTCGTCATCGGCATTCTGCTCGACCCGCGCCAGCTTGCTCAGGCCGAGGCGGTCATTCGCCAGTTTCCCACCGCGCCGGTCGTCATCGACCA
>CAZZAO010000041.1:3648-6288 GCA_964652205.1 uncultured Anaerolineaceae bacterium
GATGAAGTAGCGGAGCGCCGACTCGCCGCCGGACGCCGAGCCGTTCCAGCGTCTGCTGCGGCTGGCGCGCTATCCGAACGTGTGGGTCAAGCTGTCAGGGTTTTATGCCTTCTCGCGCCAGCCGTTTCCCTACCCCGACATGAGACCTTATGTTCAGCGCTTATGGGGGGCATTTGGCCGCGAGCGGCTGATGTGGGCGACCGACTATCCGCTCTCGGTAGGCGCGGGGGAAGCTTACGCGGCGTCGCGGGGCGGCCTGAAATTCCATCTGCCCGATCTGTCCGCCGAAGACGAGGCGCGGCTGATGGGCCGGACAGCCCACGCGCTCTATCGCCTGCCCTGACGAAAGCGGGCAGGATGAGAGCGGCTCATCCTGCCCAGGCAGAACTCTTAAGGCGCTGTTTCCGGCGTTGCGACCAGCGCTGCCGCCGGGCTGGGCAGGGTCGGCTTGACATCGGTCAGAGTCGCAAACAGATCGTCGAGGATCAGATTCGCCGCCAGATAGGTCTGAGCGCGGAACCAGTGCGGCCCGACGACGTGAACATGCCCGGCCTGAACGCCCTTCAGCCCTTTCCAGAGCGGGTTGTTGGCGTTGAAATCCTCAAGCTGCTTCAGGTTATCCGCCATCACCTGAGGATCGGTAGACGCCCAGCTAAAGATGTAGATTTCGTCACCGTCAGCCAGGTCGAGGCGCTCATTGGAAATGGCGACATAGCCGTAGTCCGCGCCACCTTCCTTGTAGCCCGCTTCCTCAAAAGTGTGGGCCTGCGATTCGGGCCGTCCCAGACCGACGTCCTGCAGAATTACGCCCTGCGCTGCATCGACCAGAAAGATCATCGGGTAATCGGGGCTGGGCGCAAACACCGACACTTTGATGTCTCCGCGCTTGTCCCCCAACGCCTGCTGAAGCTCGGCCACACGCGCGTTGTAGGTCGCCAGCATGTCGGCATAGGTCGCTTCCATCCTGAAGACCTTGCTCCAGAAGGCCGTCGAGGATTTCCAATCCGTCGCGTGGTTGGCATCGTAGACGACGACCGGCGCGATCTTCTCCAGCCCGGCATAGAACAGCGACGAGTCCTTATAGGCAACGATCAGATCGGGCTTCAGTTTAGTCACCAACTCAAGGTTGGGCGGGTAATCGAAGGTCTGGACGCCTTCGAGCGCAGCCGCCAGCCCCGGCGTAATCGCGGAGATTTCGTCGGCCACGTAACCGAAGACGCCGACAATCGGCCTGTCATTCAGCAGCAGAAATTCGGTCGCGGGCATGTCAAGCGAAATAATGCGCTGCGGGTTGTCGGGAATACAGACCGGCCCATTGACCAGACGCTCATCAGTCAACAGCCACGAACCATCAGCGCAGATCGGCGCTTCGGTCGCGTCCTGCGCGGCCAGCGGCAGCGCGCCGACGAGCAGCCCGGCCAGCAGCACCAAAATCATACGAGCCTTCATCCGTTATTCTCCTTAGGGATTCCTGATTCGAGCGCGCGCTGCTTCGATCAGGCACGCTTAGGCGGAGAATAGCCGACCTCACGTGGGCCGATCCAGCCTTCAGATTAAAGTCGAATTTTCATCCTCGGTGGCGCGCGCATAACGGCTGTCAATGACTATCTGCGCTGCGACAGACTGGCGACACAACGCCGGTTGTCTGTTGAGATCAACCCTGATTAATTTATCAACTTTCGGGGTTGACTACGCGAAGGACAGGGCTATCCCAGATCGCGGAGCGCGGCTCGCGCGGCGTGGCAGCCGGCCATGCCGTGAACACCGCCGCCCGGCGGCGTCGAGGCCGAGCAGAGATAGAGGCCGCGCGCCGACGTGCTGTAGGGATTGAGCCGGAACATCGGGCGGCCAAACGTCTGCAAGATGTCCTGCACGCCGCCGTTGATGTCGCCGCCGACATAGTTGGCGTTGTAGCGCTCAAAATCGGCACTCGTCATGACGTGCCGCGCGAGAATCCGCTCGCGGAAGCCGGGGGCGAAGCGCTCGATCTGCGCCTCGATCCGTTCGGTCATGTTGACGGTCGAGCCGGACGGGACGTGGCAGTAAGCCCAGACGGTGTGTTTGCCTTCCGGCGCGCGCGTCGGATCGAACAGGCTCGGTTGAGCCAGCAGCACGAACGGACGGTCAGGATGCTCACCCCGCGCCGTCGCTCGTTCTGCCGCCACAATCTCGGCCAGCGCCCCGCCGACATGAACAGCCGCCGCCCGCGATACCGCGCTCGACTGCCACGGAATCGGCCCATCGAGCGCCCAGTCGAGCTTGTAGACGCCGAGGCCGTAACGATAACGCTCCAGCCCGGCACGATAACGCGGCGACAGTCGATCTCCAGCAATGCGGAGCAGCGTCCGTGGCGACAGATCGCAGAAGATCATCCGCGACGGCGGCAGCGCGTCGAGCGAGTCGATGGGCGCGCCGGTCACGATCTCAGCGCCGAGGTCACGCAGATAAGCAGCCATGGCGTCGGCGATTTTCTGTGTCCCGCCGCGCGGCAGCGGCCAGCCGACGACATGCGCCAGCGCGCTCAGCACCAGCCCGAACGACGCCGAAACTGGCGCGTCGAGTGAGAGCATCGAATGGGCCGCCACGCCTGCAAACAGCGCCCGCGTCCGTTCGCCGCTGAACAGCAGCCGGGCCAGCGTC
>CAZZAO010000041.1:6298-39733 GCA_964652205.1 uncultured Anaerolineaceae bacterium
ACGCGCCAGCAGCAGCGGATGGCGCGGGAAGCGCAGCATCGGCCCCAGAATCATCTCAGCCAGCCGATCCCACTCGCTGACCAGCGGCCCCATCAGGCGGCGATAGGCGTCCCCGCCCGCGCCCAGTCCCGCTGCCGTCGCGTCGAGGCTCTTTTCGAGCAGCGCCGCGTCACCGCCGTCGAGCGGATGGGCCAGCGGCGCAGGCGGATGAATCCACTCCAGCCCGTAGCGGTCGAGCGGCAGCGCGGCGAAGAACGGCGATCCCTGCGCCAGCGGATGAATAGCCGAGCAGACGTCGTGGACGAATCCCGGCAGCGTCAGCGCTGCCGAACGCATCCCGCCGCCGACGGTCGATTTCGCCTCGTAGACGCGGACAGATTTTCCGGCGCGCGCCAGCGTGATGGCGGCAGCCAGCCCGTTGGGGCCGGAGCCGACGATGATGGCATCGAGTTCAGAACGGGATGAGGTCATGAGGTTCGCTTGCGCTGCCGAATTGATCGGCGGGAATTGTGGCAGACGCAGCCGCCGCGCGCAAACGAGCTACTGCGGCGCGTCCGCCAGCAGTTCGCGGACCTGGTCATCGCTGGTCTGCGAAAAATCGCCGTACCACTGACCGACGGCGTGAAAGGGCTTCGGCGTGATCGCGCAGACGACGTCATCGACTTCGCGGCGGAAACGCTCGCAGGTTTCCACCGACGCCACCGGCACGGCGACGACCAGCCGCGCGGGGTTGAGCCGACGAAGCGCCTGAATGGCGGCGTGCATTGACGCGCCGGTAGCGAGGCCGTCATCGACGACGATCACGGTACGACCAGCGACGGCCAGCGGCGGTCGGTCGTCACGATAGGCCGCTTCGCGGCGCTCAAGCTCCTGCATCTCGGCAGCCGTCACGGTGTCGATCTGTTCCTGTGAGATATTCAACTCACGGACGATGGCGCGGTTGAGGACGCGGACACCGCCGCTGGCAACCGCGCCCATCGCTAGCTCCTGTTGATTGACCACGCCGAGCTTGCGGACAACGAAGATGTCGAGCGGCGCGTGAAGGGCGCGCGCCACTTCGTAGGCTACCGGGACGCCGCCGCGCGGCAGGCCGAGGACAGTCACGTCAGCGCGATGGGCATAACGGCGGAGATGACCGGCCAACTGGCGTCCAGCGTCGAGACGGTCAGCAAACGGGGGATCAGGGCGCAGGTGGGCGGTCAGGCCCATCGGTTTCCCGGCACAAACTCGCGGTCAATCGAGCGGCCTTCGCTCTCCGGGCCGTAAGCGTTGTTAGACTGCTCAATCAGCCGGTCGACAAAGGGATTCGACTGGACAACCATGTGGAGCGTTTCGTCACCCCGGCAGAGCGTGACTTTATACAAGCGAATCCGGCAGGGGGAACGGAACCAGAAAACATCGCAGGGAATCGGCCCGTCGATCTTCCAGCCCTGATCGAACGCGACCAGCAGATGGTCGCCGCCAGCGTAGCGCTGCGACTCCGGCGACCAGTGGCGCGTCCGGCTATAATATTCGAGGTAGTCGTTTGTCGTATTATTGAGAATCGGCATGATACTTTACTCCCCCTGCGCGTATTAACAACATGAGTAGAGGGTGGCCCGACAGAGGAAAATCGATACGCCCCGCACCCACAGCAGAAAACCGGGTTCGGCACTATCGGGCGTTCATCTGCGGCAGAGCATCACGACGAGAACGGACGACGACTACAATGGGCTTTCGCATGGGGTGTGCTATACACCGTCGATGTCATTATAGGTGAGATTTAGACCGACTGTAAAGCATTTTTGAGCAAGGCTCATGCAAACATGACAAATCGCGCGAAAAAGTATGCCTTTCCGCACGATTTGTCGCCTTGAGCTTATGCCTTGAACAGGCCGAGCGATGCGCCCGGCGTGAATCCGGGGAAAACGTCGGCGAGGCCGGGATTATGCAGCCGTGTCGAGACCAGTTCGCTCAACACCTGGCGATAGTCGGTCGTGATGGCGAGGTCGCCATTGACGAGCGTTTCTGACGCCAGCCCCGGCCAGTGGGCGACGACTGGCCCCTGCGCCAGGTTCCCGCTCATGACCAGCATCGCGCCGCCGTGACCGTGGTCCGTGCCGCCGCCGCCATTCTCGTAGACGCGGCGGCCAAACTCGGACATGACGATCAACGACAACCGGCTCATCTCCGGGCCGAGGTCGGTGTGGAAGGCGGCGAGACCGTCGGCCAGCGTCGTGAGCAGGACGGCCTGCTGGCCCTGCGCCCCACCCTGATTGACGTGCGTATCCCAGCCGCCGACGTCGATACAGGCCGTCTCCAGCCCGATGTCGGCGCGCATCAGCGCGGCGGTTTGCAGCAGCGCGCTGCCAAAATCTGTCTGCGGATAAACCGCGCCATTCTTCGGTTGATAGCTCGCCGCGCTGATGTGGCGGACGAGATCAATCGTCGCGCTGGTGGTTTCTGCCGACGACTTGAGCAGGTCGGTGTCCTGCGCGTAGATCGCGTTGAGCGAGGCCAGCAGGGTGTCGGCCATCGCCTGATTGCCGCCGAGATGGTAATCGACAATCGACTGCATGGCGACCGCCGAGATCGGCCCGCGCAGCGATGCCTGCACGCCCGGCCCCCAGCCGAGCGCGCGGATCGGCGAGCGGTTGCCGGTGTCGAGCGTCGACAGGTGACGCGCGATCCAGCCGGAAGCGACGTCGTGCGCGCCGGGAGTCCCGCGCTCCATGAAGTCCATCGCCTCGAAGTGCGAGCGCGTCGGGTCAGGCGAGCCGGTGGCGTGGATCGCCGCCATATCGCCGCCGCTGAAGATCGGCAGCAGCGGGGCGAGCGCCGGGTGCAGGCCGAAGAAGCCATCGAGATCGAGCGTCTTGCCCGCGCTGGTGTTGTCGTCCGGTCGGGCAATGGCGAGTTTAGGTCGCGCGGCATAGTAAGCCTCGTCGCCGTGCGGAACGACCACATTGAGCGTATCTGCGCCGCCGCGCAGGAAGACGCAGACCAGAACATCGCCGCGCGTCGCCTGATATTTAGGCGCGAAGCTCAAACGCGGCATCCATGACGGCAGCAGCGACTGAGCCGCGCCGAGGCTCGCCAGCGCCGCGCTGCGGCGGAGCAGGTCACGCCGGGAAATCTGAACAGCCATCGGAAGTTCCTTCCTGTTAAGTGCTAGCGGTACTGGAACGCCGGTGAGGCCAGCAGCAGCGCCAGCCCGGAGCGGATTTGCTGCTCGTCGCCGCTGACCGACGCCAGCAGAGATTGGACGGTGTCCTGCTCGACGCCGTTCAGCGGACGCCCGAACAAATACTGCGCGGCAAAGCCGATCAGCGAGGCCGGGTCGGTCTTTGCGCCCTGCGCCGTCGCCAGCGAAGTCAGCGCCGAGCGGTCGGCCTGCGCGCTGCCGATCCTGCCGCCCGCAGCCGCCAGCGCGAGATTCCAGCGCGCCAGCAGGTTGTTCGCCCACGCGCCCGACACGTCAGGATAGCCATTGGGCGAAAGGTGATAGAACGGAAGCTGTCCGAGGCTGGTCAGCGGGCCGCGCAGCGCGCGCAGCAGCTTATTCGGGTCGCCGGTATCGTAGGACAGGGCGCGCAGCAGGCCGATGGTATAGCCGAGCGGGCGCTTGAGCTTGTTGTCGGCGTTCCAGAACTCCGGCGCGCTGAAGATCGCCCGCAGCACGGCGCGGATGTCGCCCCTGCTCTCGGTAAACGTCGCTGCCAGCAGCGCCAGCAGCGCGGGCGGCGGGTTGTCAGAGACGAAACGCCGCGCCAGTTTGGTCGTGATGAATTTTGCCGTCGAGGGATGCGCCGCCAGAATATCGAGGACGATTTCACCATCCTGCGCCCCGCCGTTCGCTGGAAGCTGGACGCCGAGGACAGTTTTGGCGTCGTTATCGTGCCGCCGGGCGCGAAAGAGGTAGGTTCCAGCATCATGGCCGATGTCGAACGGGCGAGCCACCGACCAGCCGGTGAAGGCTCGCGCCACGGCCCTGACGTCATCCTCACTATAACCGCCGTCGCGGCTCAGGGTGTGCAGCTCCATCAGTTCGCGGCCATAGTTCTCGTTGGGACCGTCCTTACTGCTCTCGGCGTTGTCGAGGTAGACGAGCATGGCGGGGCTGTGCGCCGACGCGCCGAGCAGCGCCCGAAACATCCCCAGGGCGTTGGGGCGAATCGCGTCGCGGTCGTCGGCGGGCTTGAGCAGAAGCGCCTGCTGCTGACCGGCATAGATATTGAAATGGTCGCCCCAGAACTCGACCATCTGCTCGTAAAGCTGGCGCTTCGAGTAGACGCCGCGCATAAGCGCCGCGCCCGCAAGCTGCGCGTACAGGTTAAGTGGACTTCCCGCTGCCGCTGCCGCAGCCAACTTTTCACCGGCTGTTTTGGCGGCTTTTCGCTGCTGCCTGAACACCTCGAACTGCGCGATCAGCGCCGCGGACGGCTGATTGAGCAGATCGAACGATTCGAGCCGCGCTCGCAGCGCCGAATCATCAATCGACTCTGGCGCAAGCTGCTCTTCGAGGTAGGCTTCGACGCCAATTCGATGGACGTAGTCGTAGAGGTCAGGCGTCGGGCCATAGGTCAGCCGCGAAATGACGTAAGCCACCGGGTCACGCCCCTCGACCGGGACGGGCGCGAACGCGCCTGCTGGCATCGCTGCCAGCGCGCGCATGACCGCGTCCCCGGATGCCAGCGCCAGCCCGCCAGCCCCCATGAACTTCAGAAACTCGCGTCGGTTCATTCCCTGTGCCTTTTTCCATCGTGCGATAGAGCCAGTCTAGGGCATGAATATTGTCGAACTGTAAACGGGATGTAAGTTTTCTC
This sequence comes from uncultured Anaerolineaceae bacterium, assembly GCA_964652205.1. Lineage (GTDB taxonomy): Bacteria > Chloroflexota > Anaerolineae > Aggregatilineales > Phototrophicaceae > ZC4RG36. The sequence continues at coordinate 11,104 of CAZZAO010000041.1, forward strand.
GCAATGTCGCGCGCCTGCCACAGCAGAGGCGGTTCAATGAGCGCGGTTCAGATGACCGGGCAGGCTAGCCCATGTACTGATCGCGGATCGGGGCGATCTGTTCCAGTTGTTCGGGCGTAAGCTGCGACCAGAACAGATCAGGCGTGGCGATTTTGCCCGCTCCGGCCTCGGCGTAACGGCGCAGCCAGTCGAAAAAAGCCGCCGTCCCCAGTCTGGCGCGAAAGGCATCGAGCATTCGCACGCCGTGCAGATAGACGGCGTTGATATACGGGCGCACCTCGGTGAAGCTGTAGACGGATTTATTGACGGTACGGTCGTTGAAATCCGGCGGGATATAGTGATTGACGCGGAACTGCCACCACCACGAGCGTAACTCCGGGTAATACTGCTCGATGAAAATGTATTCACTGTAGGTTGCCAGCGCCTCATCGAGCCAGGGGTTGACAGCCTGATCGCTGCCGATACGGGCGTACCACCATTGATGTGACGTTTCGTGGACAGTAATGAGCGTCAGGTAGGAGCGGGGGGAGCCGCTGTAGGTGCGGAACCAGTCACCGCTGACGAAAACAAGGTCGGTAAATTCCATGCCGTCGGGGAAATCTCCCTGCACGACGACGAAGCGCTGATGCGGGAACTGTCCGAACAGGCTCGAATAGTAGGTGATGGCCTTCGTCGCCATGTCGAGCGCGTAGGTCGCTCTGGTCAGCGAGTCTTCAGCGTCCTCGAAATAGTACAACTCGACGGCCACGCCATTGTCTGCGGCCTGTTTGAGGACGTGGAACTGCTCACTCAGGCTCAGACTGAAATCGCGCGCGCCCGTCTGGACGAAATGCCACGTTCTGGCGTCCGGCTGCGTGACTGCCCCCGGCCCGGCCACCATGAGCGAGTCGCGCGCGCCATCGACGGTGAGCGTGACGTCCCAATCGGCAGGATCAACAACGACCTGTTCACCGACCGCAGGCGCGTCATGGAGCAGCCAGCCGTTGCTATCGTGCGCCGCCATCATCAACAGGACATCTGACAGGTTGATCTGGCGCGAGCCGAAGCCAAAATAGCCATGAAAGCCGTCCAACCCTGCGCCGATCTGGGGGATGCGAAGCGTGAAAGCCAGCTTGAGCGTGATCGGACAGGCCAGCGACAGCGGCTGGGGCAGATCGACAGTCAGGCGGCGTCCGGTCAACTCGTAGCTGATCGGGGGGCGGTCATCGTCGAGCGTCAGGCTGTCGAGCCTGAAGGCAGAAGGCCAGCGATTCGCCTCAACGTCAAGAACGAGATCCGAGAGCGCCGCGCCGGTTCGGTTGACGTAACGAATCTGCTGCTGCACCGTCACCTGCTGCTGCCGATAGGCCAGATCAGCCTGAACGGTGTGCGCCGTGCCGGGGAGCGGCTCAGTGCCGTTACAGGCTGGCTGCGGCGAGGGAGTCGCTGCGGATTCGGCGGTCGGCGCGCCGGGGATCGAGGTTGAGACGGCCTGCAAGCGCCGCTCAATCGTCGGCACTGCCGTGGTCTGCACGACGCGCAGGGTCGTCGGCGTCGGGATGGACGTCGGCACGGCGGCAGGGGCCGCGCTGCACCCGGTCAGGACGCAAAATATCAGGACAAAGAGGCGACTCGTCATGGGCAGCATCATACCTTGAGGGCCTTGTTTTCCGCAAAGATGAGAATAGCGAAACCCGGCCCGACCGGGCAACGTAGACAGGTCATGAGCAAGGCGCACTTGCGTTGTGAAGGTTTTGTAACATAATTGGCTTATCAGTGTTATGTTCAACGGGTGCGCAATCAGGCACAAAGGAGGTATTCACTTGGAGCTTTCCACCGTCCGCCAGCAACTCGACGGGTTGATTCGGTTGACACGATGGAAGGAGTATGTTCCCTTCGTCATCCCGCTGACACTTCTCGGCGCGCTGTTGGCGGCGCGCCCCCATGGCGCGCTGCTCGACCTGCGGCTGGTTACGGTCACGGCAGCGAATATTCTCGCGGTGGCCTATGCATTCATGATTAATGACATCGAAGACGCGCCCGACGACGCCCGCGACCCGGATCGCGCCGCGCGCAACCCGATCACCAGCGGGCAAATCGGCGTCCATATCGGCTACGCGGCCTGCCGTCTGGTCGCGGCGATCACGCTGATTCTGTACGCGCTCGGCGGCGTTCATGCGCTCGGCATCGGCATCGCCACGCTGCTGCTGTCGCACCTCTATTCATGGCGTCCGGTTCGGCTCAAGGCGTGGCCGGTGACGGACATTGTCTCGCATTCGCTGATGTTGAGCGGCCTACTGATGCTGGCAGGCTACTTCATCTATGACGGTCAGCCGGGCATTGTCTGGCTGGTCGCGGCGGCGGTCACACTGGTTTCAGTCTACGGCCAGTTGTACAACCAGCTCCGCGACTTCGATATGGACAAGGCTGCCGGACTGTACAACACGGCGCTGATCCTCGGCCAGCACTACACGCGGCGGATGATGTACCTGACTATCGGGCTGGCAGCGGCCTGCCTGCTGGCGGCGATCTACAAGGGCGCGTTCCCGATCTGGCTTGGCGGCGTGCTGCTCGTCAGCGCAGCCCTGAGCCTGTTCTTCCGCCAGCGCACCGACGCGCGCGGGACAGTCGCCATCGAAGTCACGGGCGCGATGCAGGGACAGGGGCTGTTCATCCTCAACACGGTCATCATCGTCTGGCTGGTTCAGGTGATCGTCGTCCAGGTGTTTCTGACTTAGCCAGTTCTGAAAAGCAGTTTTGGCCCCCGTTCGCGGGGGCTTTTGATTTGGGCTGAGTTATTGTTACGGCATTCACAATGTGGTAAATTCGAGTCGCCCTCGCTCCGGTGGGAGCGGGTGAAAGCCAGGCAGTTGGATGCTGCTGAGATTTTCTTAACTCGTAACTCAATGCCTCAAGCAGCCGAATCAGGATAATCATGGGCCTTACGGTCATTCACTCGGTGCTATTTAACGCGCAAATCCTATTTTCGCTGGCGCTCGGCGTCTGGGCGACAGGCGTCTACCTGCGCGACGGCTCGATCTCCGGCAACTTCTGGGGCGCAGTCGCCACGCTGACGATTTTGAACGTCGTCACGCTGCTGATCGGCATCGTCCTGACGGCGATGGGCCTGCGCGTTCAGCGAACGACGGTCTATTTCCTCTATATGGCCTGGCTGGTCGTGATTATGCCCGGCCTGTTTTCGCTGCTGAGAGGCCGTGATGACCGTAACGCCGCGCTGGCCTTCGCCATCCTCGCCTCGTTCAACTTCTTCGTCGGGTTGAGCATGACTCAGCGCGGGCTGGTCGGGCCGTGGCTCCCGGTTTGAAGCGCCCATCTCTTGTGGCGCTAATGCTGGCGCTCTGGCTCGCGGCCTGCGCGCCGACGCCAACGCCGCTGCCCGCCTTCATCCCGCCGACGGCCACCGTCCCGCCGATCTCGCCGACGCCCGCGCCGCTGCGCTACGCCATTATTCAGGCCAGCGTCGGCATGGTCCCCGATCTGGCGGCGCTTGAGGCATCAGGACGGGTCATTCTGCTCGATACGCCGGTCGAAGCGCCAGACCTCGGCCAGAAATACGACGTCATTGCCGGGTACGGCACGCGCGAAAACTGGGCCGTCTCGCCGACGACGCTGCATGTCGCGCTGATCGTCAACACGGCTCGACCGCCGCTCGATCAGGCGGCAACCAGCGCGGTCGTCCGCCGCGCGATTGACCCGCAGGCGCTGATAACCGCGATTGGGCTGCCGGGCGTGCAGCCTGCCGCGCTCCAGCCGATGAGCGTCAGGGACGCGCGCGTGACGCTCGCCAATGCCGGACTGCCGGATGGATTCGATGTCCGCTTCGGCGCAGAGCCGATTCCCGGCGCGCAGGCGGTGGCCGAGGCTTTCAGGGCGGTTCAAATCGGCGCCGTCGTCGAGCCAGTGACGGCGGATCAGTTCCGCGCGAAGCTCGACGCGAGCGCGCCTCATCTGCTGCTGGTCGGCTGGACGAGCGACGCCGACAAACAGGCGTGGATCGCGCGGGCAGGTGAAACCGACGTCATCGAGCTGTACACCGTACCGATCAGCTATCTGGCGGTCGGCGGTCTGAAGATCAGCTTCGGGCCGGGCGGGTTCCCGCTGGCGAAGCGGTAGCGAGAGCCGAGAGCCGAGAGCCGAGAGCCGAGAGCCGAGAGCCGAGAGCCGAGAGCCGAGAAAAGGCTAAATTTATCTTAACCGGGTGTCAAGTGAGAAGGAAAGCCTACAGCCATGAGCTGGCAGGCTTTTCTTTTCCTCAGTCCTCAGCCCTGAAATTCTCGGCCCTTCCTGGTTTGTGTCTTCTTGGACGAATTTGCGGCATCGGCGTATCATGATGGCATGATTTCGTCAGGAAACCTGTCGCCCGTGAATGTCATCCTCACTCACGAACACGCCGATTTCGATGCCCTTGCCTCACTGCTGGCGGCGTCCAAACTCGATCCTGAAGCCGTGGCGGTGCTGCCGGAAGAACAGAACGGCAACGTCGCCGCTTTTCTGGCGCTCTACATCGGCGGCCTGCCGTTTCATCGCCGCGCCGATGTCGATTTCAGGACGGTCGATTCGGTCACGCTGGTCGATACCCAGAAGCCCGCGCAGATCAAGGGGCTGTCGCCAAACGTCCGACTGCGCATCATCGACCACCACCCGGCCAGCGCGGATTTATCCGCCAGCACTGAATTCAGCGGGGATGCGGTCGGCGCGGCAGCAACGCTGCTGGTCGAGCGCTTGCAAGACGGGGGCATCCACCTGACGTCGCTGGAAGCCACCTTGCTGGCGCTCGGCATCTACGAGGATACTGGAGCGCTGACCTACAGCGGCACGACGGCGCGTGACGCCCGCGCCGTCGCCTGGCTGATCGAGCAGCAGGCGGTGCTCGACACCGTGCGCCGATTTTTAGAGCCGCCGCTGACGGACGAGCAGCAAGCCCTGTTTGAAGCCCTTTCGACCCGCGCGGAAACGCGGACGATTCAGGGCTATCTCGTCGTCGTGAGCGCGGCCAGAGTCGGCGACTACGTCGGCGAAGTCGCCGCCGTAGCCCACCGACTGAACGAAACGCTCGGCCCGGATGGGCTGTTCGTGCTGGTCGGAATGCCGACGGCGCTGCTGCTCGTCTGCCGTTCGACGTCCGCAGCCATCGACACCAGCGCCATCGCGCGGGCCTTCGGCGGCGGCGGTCACGTCCGCGCGGCCTCGGCCAGCCTGCACGACATCGATTTCGAGACGGCGCGCGCGCGCCTGTGGGAAACGATTGCCAGCAGCGTCCGTCCGGCAGCGCGGGTGGCCGATCTGATGTCTCAGGGACTGCAAACCATCGACGCCAGTACCACGCTCAGCGTCGTCGTCCGGCGGATGCGCCGCATCGGCCATGAAGGCTTTCCGGTGGTCGAAGGCGGTCAACTGGTCGGCCTGCTGACTCGCCGCGACGCCGACCGGGCGCTTGAACATGGCATGGGTCAACTGGCCGTGCGCGACGTGATGACGAGCGGCAGCGTGACGCTGCGGCCAGAAGATTCGGTCGCGCAGCTCGAACAGACGATGGTCGAGAGCGGCTGGGGACAGATTCCCGTCAGCGACGGCGGCAGGCTGGTCGGGATCGTCACGCGCACTGATCTGATCAAATACTGGGGGCAAACCCATCCAACTGCCGCGCCTGCCGCCGAAACGCTCAGTCCCGACGCAGTCAGGCACGCTCTCGGCGCGAACGTCGCCCGGTTGATCGAGGCGATTGCGGCGCACGCCGATGAACACGACATGACGATGTATCTGGTTGGCGGCGTGGTGCGCGATCTGCTGCTCGGTCGCCCGAACGACGACATCGATTTTGTCGTTGAAGCCGACGCCATCGCGCTGGCAACTCGTTTACGCGACCGTTACGGCGGCGAGGTCAGCGCCTTCCGACCGTTCGGCACGGCCAAATGGATTCTGACCACCGAAGTCGCGGCGCGGCTCCAGCTCATCGGCGGCGAATTGCCGGATCACGTCGATTTTGCGACGGCGCGCAATGAATTTTACGAGCAGCCCGCCGCGCTGCCGACTGTCTACAGCGGCTCGATCAAACTCGACCTGCTGCGGCGCGATTTCACCATTAACACGCTGGCGGCGCAGTTCAGCCCGGCGGCGTCGGCAGGCCGGATTCTCAACTTTTACGGCGGGCTGGCCGACCTGCGCGCCGGGCTGATCCGGGTACTGCACAGCCTGAGCTTCGTTGACGACCCGACACGGATGCTGCGAGCGGTGCGCTTCGAGCAGCGGCTCGGCTTCCAGATTGAAGCGCGGACAGCCGAATTGATGGCGACAGCGCTGCCGATGCTCGGACGGATGACCGGAGAGCGCGTCCGCAATGAGCTTTCATTGATCCTGCGCGAAAAAGAGCCAGAGCGCCCGCTGCTCGAACTCCAGCGGCGCGGCATCCTCGAAGCAATTCATCCAGCCTTCAGGCTCGACGCGCGGATCGCCGCCTATTTTCAGGCGGGCCGGATGGAAGCGCCGCCGTGGCCGATGGACGCGCTCGATGCAGTCGCGCTGAACTGGCATTTGATCGCCGCCGCGCTGCCCGCCGACGCGCTCGCCACAATTTGCGACCGACTGCTGATGCCCCGGAGCCAGGCCGAGACGATGCTGGCGACGGCAGAGGTCGTCGCGCTGCTCGACTGGCTCGACGATCCGGCGCTGAAACCGAGCCAGATCGACAACGAGTTGAGCGGCCACGCCGACATCGCGCTGTGGTCGGCGTGGCTGGCCGCACCAGCAGACAGTCAGGCGCGAAGCCGGATTACCCGATTTGCCACCATCTGGCGGTACGTGCGCCCAAAAGCAGACGGGCATACACTTCAGGCTATGAATTTACGACCGGGGCCGTGCTTCGGCCTGATCCTCAGTCGGCTGCGCAGCGCGCGGCTCGATGGAGAAATCACGTCCGACGAAGCCGAGCGGCAACTGCTTCAGCGTCTGGTAAACGAAGGACTGTGCGATGGTAGCGCGTGAAGATTTATCGTGGGTCGTCGAGCTGCCGGTGGCGCTGCGGCTGGCGCGCTACGACGACCTGCCGAAGCTCGAATGGTACGGGCAGTACACTCACTTTCGTAACCTGTTCCGGCGCGCCTTCCGCGAGCAGCAGCAGCAGCGCCGACTGATGTTGATCGCCGACTGTAACGACTTCCCTATCGGCCACGTCTTTATCCAGCTTCGCAGCACCGAGACCGGCTACGCCGACGGCAATGGCCGCGCCTATCTGTACGCGCTGCGCGTGATGGATATGTTCCGGCGGCGCGGCATCGGCACGCGGCTGATGCAGGAAGCCGAGACGATTCTGATCGAACGCGGCTTCCGTTCAGTCACGATTGCCGTCGCCAAAGACAACCCCGGCGCGCTCCGGCTCTACAACCGGCTCGGCTACTGGTCATTCCGCGAAGATTCGGGCGACTGGAGCTACCGCGATCATCAAGGCATCACGCGCCGCGTCCATGAACCCTGCTGGGTACTTGAAAAACAATTACGCGCGCGTTAGAATGCTGTCTCAGGGTTGTCACAGACCCAAATCGTCGGCTGGGAGTTGAGTGTTTATGGCAATCGAGCAGGCAGCAGTACGAGTGACGCGCTGGACTGGTGGACAGCATCCGACCTTATCCGTCATCACACGGCAGATGCAGAAAGAGGGCCTTCGCCCTTACCAGTGGGACAACGCGGCCAACTATCGTTACGCAGTCCGCAGTCATGGATACAGCAAAGTCGTCTACGTCGTGGAAGGCCAGCTTGAACTGACCCTTCCTGATTGCAACCAGCGCCTACGCCTCAAAGCAGGCGACCGGGTTGAAATTCCGGCAGGAGTCCGGCACGGCGCGATTGTCGGCAGCAGCGGAGTCAAGTGCGTCGAGGCGGCAGCGCAGCGCTAGCCGCGGCAGGTCGCAATCGAGCACTCAACAGAGGTGAGCGCCTCTGTTTTCTTCCCATCATCAGATTACAAAGATCGTGACGAGAGGCTGAATGACACCGTCATCCCCACGCCTGAGCCGACGACAACTGCTCACCGCCATGACGCCCGGCGCGAAAGCAGCGTCAGCGCTTTCCCTTCCTTACACCCCCAACCCCAGCTTCTTCAGGTCGATGAGGCCGCAGGTTCCCCGCCTGAACGCCGATACATGGTCGCTGACGCTAGGCGGATGGGTCAAACATCCGGTGACGTGGTCGTATGCCGACCTGATGGCGCTGCCGATGACCGAGGTTGAGGCGACGCTGCTGTGCGCGGCCAACGAACCGGGCGGCGAACGAATCGGCCATGCGCGCTGGCGCGGCGTCGCCGTGCAGGCACTGCTCGCTGACTCACGGGTAGAGCCGAGCCAGGTTATAGAATTGAGGAATCCCGGAAGTGGCCCCTGGCCCAATGGGACGCCGCCGCGAAATAGTTATGGGCGGCATATCGTCCCCCTCACAAGCTATTTCCCTCGGCTCGAAAACGCGGAAGGTTATATCACAAGCATTCCGTACCAGTCCATGAGGGATGCGCTGATCGCCTTCGAGATGAACGGCGAAGCGCTGACAGCGGAGCAGGGATTCCCGGCGCGGCTGATTGTCCCCGGCCTGTACGACTACAAAATGCCGCGCTGGATCGAGCGGATTGAGCTAACCATTCATCCTGAAAACGGCGTCTGGGAAAACAACGGCTATCCAGTCGATGGTATCGTCAGGACGACGGCAGCGATAACGTCGCACCGACCCCATGAGACGGTCAGCAGCAGCGTGACGCTCGAAGGCTATGCCTTCGCCGGGCTTCGCGCGGTTGCCTCGGTCGAAGTCAGCGTCGATGGCAGCGAGTGGACGTCGATTCCCTTCACGCCGGGGCCGCGCGGAAGCTGGTCACGCTGGTCGCTCGACTGGCAGCCAGCCGCAGCAGGCGATCACGCGGTGGCCGTCCGCGCGACCGACGTGAACGGTCAGATGCAGCCGACGCCACATACCCTCGTTCTGCGCGTCGCGCCCTGAAGGAACCCCTGATGACTACAATCACGCGGCGCGAATTTCTACAGATCAGCGGCATCCTGCTGGCTGGCTGGCAGTGGTTCCCAAGCTTCGGCGTCACCGCAGCGAAGGCGGGACAACCGGTTCAGGGACGCACGCTCGCGCCGCTGACCGTCACCCGCGCGGATGGCTCGGCGGGAAAGCTGCTGCTGCCAGACAGCGTCGTTCCGCTGCTCGGCGTGGACGGCGACCGCTATCTCACGTCCGGCGGGCTGCTGCCGCGCGCGCTGGTGCAGCCATTGACGGTCACGCCGAAGCACGGCGCGGCCCCCGCCCTACCCTTTCTGGCCGAAGTCTGCGCGCCGGCTGCGGCGGTTCGGGCCTCGTGCGCGGCAGATGCGCCGCTGCTCGGACGGATCGGCCACGCAGGAACGGCTACCATCCGGTCGCGGCTGAGTGACGGTCGCGGCGGCGCAGCCTGGTATGAGGTCGAAACCGGCGACATCAGCGGCTGGTCGCCGTCGAGCCTATGGACGCCCGTCGATCCTTTCGAGATCAGCACGAGACCACGCTCGGTCATCATCGACCGGGCGCGACAAACGCTGACGGTCATGGATGGCGACAGCATTGCTTTGCAGGCGCTGGTATCGGTCGCGCCAGAAGCCGCCGCCAGAAGCGCTGCGGTGAGCGGACGCCAGCCGAGCGGGCCAGTCAGCGACGGGAGCGGCGTTCAGCAGGGCGCGCCCTGGCTGCTTCGGCTCGACAGCGGCGAGCTGCTCGGCGGAAGCACCTGGCACAATCGCTTCGGCTCATCGACGCCGGGGATGCTGGCGCAGATGCCGCCGCAGGTCGCCCGATGGCTGTACGGCGCGCTGGCCGACGGCTCGACGGTGGCGATCCGCTAAGGATCAATCAGGATGGCGCGGACGCGAAAGGCCGTGTCCCTGCGGAAAAATCCTGAGCCATGACCCTCCGGTTAAAGGGCAAAGTCCGACACTTGCTCACAAACTATTAAGCAAACCCGCTTTCCCGTAAGCCTCGGCGCAGATTACTATGGGAACGTGAGGGCGAAAGCCGAAACGATTCCCTGAGGTGTGTAGTGGTTCCCACGATTGGCCTGGCGTTCCTCGCCGGATTGCTTTCCTTTATATCGCCCTGCGTACTCCCGCTCGTGCCAGCCTACATCGGCTATATGGGGGGCCGCGTGACACATACGGTCGCCAGCCAGCAGGGCGCAGGCGCGGTCGCCGTTCAGCAAACGGCGTCGAATCGCTTCATCACCCTGCTCCACGGCCTGGCCTTCGTCGCGGGTTTCACGTTCATTTTCGTCGTGCTTGGCCTGCTGGCGACGGCATTCGTCATGCAGGTTGGCCGACAGAATATCTCGTTGATCGAGAACCTGATCGCCCGCGCAGGCGGCGTGCTGGTCATCTTCTTCGGCCTGCATTTTATGGGCGTGATGCCCTCGCTGTTCCGGCGCGCGCTCGAACACCCGGCGACGGTCGGCAGCGTCGGTTTCAGCCTGATTTTCGCCGTACTGGGCGGCGGGCTGATTCTGTGGGCCACCCTCGACATCCTGATCGGTTTGCCCGCGCTGGTCATTTTCCTGCTCTGGCTGCTGCTCGGCGGCGCGTTTACGAATCCGCTGGCCTTCTGGCAGCGGACGATTACTGGCTTGCAGACGGCGCTCTACAGTGACACCCGGCGGATGATGACGGCGCGCGGCCAGCAAAGCTTCGCCAGCTCGGCCATCATGGGCGTGGTGTTCGCGGCAGGCTGGACGCCGTGCATCGGCCCGATTTACGGGACAATCCTGACGATGGCCGCGAACGGCGGCGACGTCGCTCAAGCGGGAACGCTGCTCGGCGCGTATTCGCTCGGCCTCGGGCTGCCCTTCCTGCTGGCCGCGCTGGTGCTGGACAGCGCGCAGGGCGTGCTGCGTCGGATTCAGCGCCACATGCAGGGAGTCGAACTGGTCACAGGCGCATTCCTGATCGCTATGGGCGTGCTGATCGCCAGCGGCACGCTGATGCAACTGAGCACGACCTTCGCCGGGCAGTTCAGCGACTTCTCGGCCAACATCGAAACCTGCGTCACCGGCTTTGCCAGCGGCGAAATCCCGCTCAGTCAGGTCGGGCCATGCCTGAACGCGCAGACGATTGAGCAGTCCGCCGCGCCAGCCGCCGCTGCGCCGACGGACGTTCCGGCAGCCAAGCTGAACACGATTACCGGGCTGGCCGCAGCCAGCGCCAGCGAGGCTGGCGACGCGCCGACGATGGGAACCGAAGTCGGCCAGCGCGCGCTCAATTTCACCACCCGAACCGACGACGGTCAGCCGGTCAGTCTGGGACAGCTTCGCGGCAGGGTCGTATTCATCAACTTCTGGGCGACGTGGTGCGGCCCGTGCCGTCAGGAAATGCCGACTTTCGATAAAGTCTATCGGCAAGACAGCGGCCATATCGCTGTGCTGGCGGTCAACAACCGCGAGACGCCCGACGAGATCGCCCGATTCCGCCAGCAGATCAACGTCAGCTTTCCGGTCGCGCTCGACCAGAACGGCGATATTCAGGAGCTGTATGGCGTCAGCGAATATCCAACCACCGTGGTTGTCGATCCCAGCGGCATCATCCGCGAGCGCCACCTCGGTGAGCTGACCGAGTACGACATCCAGTTGCTGGTCAGGCAACTGGCGGCCTGATACAATGCCAGCGAAGCGGCTCGTGCTGCTGGCGGGAGCGTTCGCCTGTCTGATCATAGCGACGGCGCTGGTGATCGGCGCGGGGCTGCCGTCACGCGCGGACTTCTCCGGGCGAGCGCTGCCAGGCGAGCGACCGATTGCGCCAGAAATCGACGCGGTCGCGCCGCCGTTCAGCGGCGTCACGCCGGACGGCATGACCCTTGACCTGCTCAAGCTGCGTGGATCGCCGGTCGTCATTCATTTCTGGGCGAGCTGGTGCGGGCCGTGCAAAGCCGAAATGCCCGCAATTCAGTCGGTCTACGCGGCGCATCAGGCAGACGGCCTGCGCGTGCTGGCGGTCAATCTGGGCGAAAGCGCTCAGGCTGCATCGTCGTGGTCGCGCGAGTTGGGGCTGACGTTCGACACTATCCTCGACAGCGACGGACAGATTGCAGCGCTTTATCGCCTGCGCGGCCAACCATCGACCTACCTTGTGGCTTCGACCGGAGTCATCGCGCAGATTTTTTATGGCCCGACGACCAGCGGCGCGCTCGAAGCCGCGATCCTGCCGCTGCTAGCCAGAGCCTAATCAGCCGGGAGCATTCTACGCATGTCTCAGACGCCGAGCGGTCGCCGCTCCTTCGCCCTACGCGCCAACATCCTCGTGCTGCGGGTCGCGCGGCACTGGCTGCGAGTCGCGCTGGTGATAATCGGCCTGTATGTCTCACTGCCGTTCGCCGCGCCGATCCTGATGCATGTCGGCGCGACCGGCCCGGCGCAGGCCATCTATACACTCTACAGCCCCTTCTGTCATCAGTTCGCCTTCCGCAGCTTCTTCCTGTTCGGCGAGCAGATCGCCTACCCGCGCGCCGCCGCCGGGACGACACTGAAGCCGTTCGAGTCGTACATTCAGGATGCGCCGGAATGGCAGGCCGCGCTCCAGCCCTATCTGGGGATTGGACGCGAGCCAATGACTGCCGCGACCTTCGACCCGCTGCTGTTCACGCCGCAGCTCCAGTTTGCCGCTCGCGCCTTCCACGGCGACCCGCAGATGGGCTATAAGCTGACGCTGTGCGAGCGCGACATCTCGATTTATCTGGCGATGCTGACGGGCGGGCTGCTTTACAGTATCCCCTACGTGCGCCGCCGGCTGCGGCCTGTCCCGATCTGGCTCTACGTTCTGCTCGGCATCGCGCCGATTGGGCTGGACGGCTTCAGCCAGCTTCTCGGCTACCCGCCGTTCAACCTGTGGCCGATGCGCGAGACGACGCCGACCTTCCGCGTCGTGACCGGCGCGCTGTTTGGCTTCATGAACGCCTGGCTGGCCTTCCCCTATCTGGAACTATCGTTCCGGGAAACACGGCAGCAGATCGAGGCCAAGCTCGGCAAGGCTGGCATCCATATCTGAGTCCGTCCGATTCGATAGCCCGCAGTTTGCCTGCTCAAGCAGCATAAGCGAAGGTTGCTGGCGCGCAGGCGCGAAAGATCGCGCCCTTGTGGAAGCCAGCCTTACTTCCTACAGAGAGAAACGATCACAGAACAGCGCAGCAGCCGCTCTCGTTTCAGAACGGTCAGTCGGCGCTGACGCGGTCGTTCGGATCAGCATAACGAACACGCCCCCTCAAAAGGTTCTGAGGGGGCGTGTTCGTTCATTTTATGCCCGGCGCTGGCTCACTGGCAGCCGGTGTCTCCACCGCAGCCACCCCCGTCGTCCTTCGGCGTCAGAGTCGGTCGCGGCGTTCGGGTGGCGCTCGCCGTAGCGGTCGGCGTGCTGCTCGGCGTGAAGGTCGAGCTTGGCGTGAAGGTCGCCGTCGGAGACACGGTGTTGGTCGCGGTCACGGTCCTTGACGGCGTGAAGGTCGCCGTAAAGGTCGCCGTGAAGGTCGCGGTATTCGTCGGCGTGAACGTCCGGGTGGCGGTCGGCGTGGACGTCCGGGTGAAGGTCGCGGTCGCTGTGTTGGTCGGCGTGCGGGTCGGCGTCCGCGACGGCGTGAAGCTCGGCGTGAAGGTCGGCGTGAACGTCCGCGTAAACGTCGGCGTGTAGGTGAAGGTCGGCGTAAACGTCCGCGTGAAGGTCGGCGTATTCGACGGCGTGAAGGTCGGCGTGAAGGTCGGCGTGAACGTCCGCGTGAAGGTCGGCGTGAAGGTCGGCGTCCGCGACGGCGTGAAGGTGAAGGTCGGCGTGAAGGTCGGCGTAAACGTCCGCGTGAAGGTTGCCGTATTCGACGGCGTATAGGTGAAGGTCGGCGTGAACGTCCGCGTAAAGGTCGGCGTATTCGACGGCGTGAAGGTCGGCGTAAAGGTCGGCGTATTCGTCCGCGTGAAGGTCGGCGTGAAGGTATAGGTCGAAGTCGGCGTCCGCGACGGCGTGAAGGTATAGGTCGAAGTCGGCGTCCGCGATGGCGTGAAGGTCGGCGTCGGCGTCGGCGTATTCGACGGCGTGAAGGTCGAGGTCGCCGTAAAGGTCGAAGTCGCGGTATTCGACGGCGTGTAGGTTGCCGTAAAGGTCGCGGTATTCGACGGCGTATAGGTCGAGGTCGCCGTGAAAGTCGCCGTATTAGTCGGCTGGACGCAGGTTACGGTGTAGCGCGGCAGCGGATTCGTATCGAGCGTGTAGCCGCTCCCTGCGCTCTGGAGCCTCGTAATGCGTAGTTGAATATCGCCATAGTAGCCGCTGAAGGAGATCGTCTTTGGCGGCGGCAGCGGCCCACGGATTCGGTCATCACTTGGGCCACTGTTAATGCTCTGGTCAACCCTGATGCCGTCCTGGTAGAGCTGCCATTGGAACCGAGCCGCCGAGCGGATATTGGCGCCGGAGTTCGACAGGGTGAAGGTGACGTTGCCGACGTTGTCGCATTCGCCGGTGAGGTAGATCTCATTCGGCACGTCGGTGAAGGTCGGCGTAAAGGTCGGCGTGAAGGTCGGCGTGTTGGACGGCGTAAAGGTCGCGGTATAGGTCGCGGTACTGGTCGGCGTGAAGGTCGGCGTATAGGTCATGGTACTGCTCGGCGTGAAGGTCGCCGTGGACGTCGTGGTACTACTCGGCGTGAAAGTCGGCGTGAAGGTCTCGGTAGACGTCGCCGTAAAGGTCGGCGTGAAGGTCGTCGTATCGCTCGGCGTGTAGGTCGCCGTGAAGGTCGCCGTATCGCTCGGCGTGTTGCTCGGCGTAAAGGTATCGCTGGGCGTAAACGTCAGCGAGGGGGTAAAGGTCAGGGTCGTAGTCGCCGTCGCAGTGTCGTGCGGCAGCGGCGTAATGTCCGTGATGGCGCAATCTGACTGCACGAAGGTAAAGGTCGTGCCGTTGAAATCGGCCAGCGTGGCCCCGAACTCGGTATCGTACTGATACGAGCCGTTGAAGTCGATCCAGAGCGCGGTCGTGGTCTGGGGCGGGAAGTTGAAGCTGGTGAGCCAGTTCCCAACCGTGCCAGACGGGTTGCCCGCCGCGCCAGCCGTCGGAGAGGTGTTGGTGGTCGATCCCCCGGCCATCCAGAGCACCACTGCGCCGTCAGCTTCAGGCGAACTGCCGCCCGCTACGACACGATTGATATTGACGTTCCCCAGGCTATCGTGCTGAATCCACTGAATATTGAAGGCCGTCAGCGAAACCGGGACATGGGCGCGGTTGGTGATATTGACCTTGACGACGCCAAAAGGCTCAAAGCTGGTGAAGTTCGCGTCGACCGCCAGCACCGCGCAGTCATTGGTCGGCGAGGGCGTCGGCGAAGCCGTGCCAGCGGTGGCGTCGGTCGCCTCGTTATTGAAATCGAGCGTCTTGATGCAGTCAGTGTCGCTGGTCGGGTCGTCGAAGTAGAAGGTCGTCCCCTGGAAGGCAGAAATCGTCATGAACGAGGAGATTTCCGCCGGGCCGTTGGCGAAGGTCATCGACCACAGGCTGCGGTTATAAGGCTGGAGCACTGGCGTGACGTCTGAGACGTAGCCTGAAACGGCACTGGTGTCGAGCGGGTTGGCCGCCGTACCGCCGTTATTGCGCCAGTAGGTCGTGCGCGCCAGCTTGGCAATCGCCGGGAACATGCCCGGATAGCTGCCAACGGGCGACCAGTTCATAACCACGTCATGCAGGACCGAGGCCTGCGCGTTGTTATTCTGCCACTCGACGCGGAAATCCGTGCCGCGCATGGTCGCGCCTGAAGTCGCCGTGCCATCGGTCGTCAGGAAGATGTTATCGCAGGTAAACGGCGGAATTGGCGTCCAGGTCGGCGTATCAGTCGGCGCCTGATAGGGCGTTTCGGTCGGCGCGGGCGTGTCCGAAACCGCCTGCGTCGGGATGTCGCCGTTGCCGATCCCCGGCTGCTGGAAGGGCAGACTGGGAATTGAACGGGCGGCGCGGAACGATTCGTTAACGGCAGTACGGCGGGCCTGAAGCTGAATATAGGGCGCAAGACCGAGCGGCGTCACCAGCGGATGATTGAAGGTGACGACAATCGTGATCGGGTCGGCAGGGCCACCGGCATCAATCCAGGGCAGATCAACATTGTTCGTGCCGCCATCCGACGTGTTGGGTTCGTTGAGGATACAGGCCGGGGCGTAACGGCCCCCGCCAAACCCGTAGGCATCGGTGCCGTCGTTATACTGCGATGACTCCAGCACCGTGAGGAAACGGTAGGATCGGTCATTCTGGTCGTCGGTGTAATGCGACTGCTGACCGTCAGGAATCTGATCCTGACCGCCGGGCAGGAAGATCGGCGCGCGACCACTACAGATCATGACGTCAAAGTAACTGCGCTGGTCAAAACCGACGTGGTGATTGTACTGGCCGCCGCCCGGAAAAGGTCGGTCCCAGATATTGTACCAGGGGACGGTCTTCATGAAGTCATCGCAGCCGGGGCCAGGCACGCAGGCGGCATAGGCAGCGCCGCCGACCGGCGGCTTCTGGAAGGTCGCCGGGCTGGCATTCGTCCCCTGCTGGTCGACCGCCAGACCGGACGCGCCGATACGCGCCTGATCGAAGATCGAGAGGATACGCACCAGGTCTTCGCGGCGGTTCTGGTCGCGCTCGCTAGTCGGGTCGCAGTCCGCGCCCTGATACCAGGTTGCGAACAGACTCTCCACGCCACCTTCATAGACTTCGACCGAGGGGCCGCCCGCGACTGGCGTGTAATTGGTCTTCTGGCCGCGCTCAGGGTGAGTCGGATCGGTACTGACGATACAGGGGACAACCGAGTCGAGGTCGTCTTCGAGCGTATCAGGGTGCAGCGTGTACTTATCGCTGTCGAACTGGCCGGTGGTGGCATAGCGCGCGGCAGTACGGGCGGAGTTCTGGAGCGTCACCCACGCCTGAAAAATACGCCCAAATTCGATAATGCCAAATGTCAGCAGCAGGAGAATCGGCAGCGTAATGGCAAACTCGGCCAGGGTTTGGCCGCGTCGCCGTCGCGCCGACTGCTCTGTTAGATCAACTCTTGTCATTTGACATTCCCCCCAGCGTCATCTGCCATTCGGCACTGGCTGCGTTGGTTACTGTGACAGTCGCGTGAACATTCGTGACGCAATTTCGTTGAAGACTTCCGCCAATTGAGTCTGATCCGGCGCATTGAAGTAGTTCCCGCAATTCGCGCCGGGTGAGGCCATCTGGTGATTATCGGTTTCTTTGTTGTTGCTCGATGGTGGCGAGGCAATCGGGTCTTCACCAGGATTCTCGCACGGCCCCGGCAGGCCATAATAGGTTTCTTTCTGGGCGGTCGTCATCGAATCAGGGTCGGAGAAAACCCCCAGCTTCGCCAGCTTCCACTGCCAGTAGTCATCGTCGATGCGGAAATTATCGCCCGCGTCGCCGATGTAGCGGAGCAGTTCTTCGCCGAGATACGACTCGGTATTTTTGCTGCGCAGGCACGAGTCGTAACCCGAATCGCCCACGGTGCAGCCGTCCCGGCTCGGATAGGTCAGGTTGAAGCCGATAGTGAAGATGACAGGGAGCTGGGTGGTACTGGCATTCTGCTGCGTGACTCCAGCGACGTAGTCCGCCCAGTCGCGGGCGTAATCGTCGGGGTCATAAGATTCTTTACAGCCGACCGTATTGCTCGACCCCAGGTCAATATAGACCGGGTTATTCTTCGGACTCTGCTTGCTGGCGTCGGTCGAGGCGCACGAGTGGCGGCTGTTGGGGTAGACGTCGCTGCAATAGGGGAAGTCATTCTGGGTCACGAGGCGCGTCGGGTCGGTCTGCGTACCATAAGGACAGAAGCCGAATGAGCCGTACTCCGCGCCGAGCGTCGATCTCCAGGTTGCCATCGCCGCCGCGTCGTCGAAGTCCCGGTCAGCAACGCCATTGGCATCGTAGTCGAAGCCATAGGGATTCGACTGCTGCTGCTGGTACGTGATCGTGCCATCCGGCTTGACGTTGGGGTTGTCGTGATTGGTGATCGGGTCGGTCGCGCCCGCCGCGCCGTCGCTGAGGAGCACCATAACCCAGACCGAGCCTTCAGTACGGCCCTGCCCCAGCTCATTGAAGATATTGCCACTGGCCGCCATCGCGCCGCCGATATTGGTATCACGGCACGAACCACGATAATCGTAGCTTCGTTTGACCTGAAAGAACGAGTTGGACGTAAAGTCAACCGTCCAGGGCGGCGACTGAATGCCATAGAGAAGCGGATGCAAGTCGCCTGCGTGCGGGTTCTGAGGGGCGAGCAGCGTGGCCTGGTCAAACGGGCAGTTGTTATGAACCGGGAAAGTCGTCAGCGCGTTGATCTGTCGCGCGTCCCAGTAGCTGCCATAATCGCCGGGAATCTGATTGCCGTTGGCGTCCGAGCCAATCGTGAATTTATCCCACTCGTAGCGATTGCCACCAGCGCCATAGCTGGCCGGATCATCATAGTAGTAGACTGGCTCGGCGCGCACGCCGACTGACTTCTGAACGACATCGGTCGCAAGCTGCTGATCGCCGCGAATCCACGGGTCAGTTCCCTCGCCATTCGGGCGAATGACGTGCGCGCTCTGGCTGAAGGTGATGATGGCGACCGAGTCGCCACGCGGGAAATCGACACGGCGCAGGAAGTCAACGCTGGCGTCGCGGGCCTGCTTCATCGGCTGGCAGACCAGGTCGCTGAAATCAAAATCGCCGTCCGGGTCATTGCAGCAGCCATAGTAATCGAACGTCGGAATCCAGCTTGTATACCTGTATTTGGCGCTGTTGCCGGTCGTCGCGCCCGGCGTCGGGTTGGCGACCACGCTGCCAGACGTGATATCAAAATAGGCTTTTTCGGCAGCCGAATAGTCGCCAGAGCCATCGTCGAAGAAGTAGTTCCGGTAATCATCAAGCATCGTCTGAGTCAGGCCAGCGCCGAAGGCCAGGTTCTCGGCGTTGGGCCAGAACCGTGTCCGGCACTGAGCGCGTAAAACCCGCGGGTCGGTATCCCAGTCCGCCGGGTCGATGGTGGAATAGGTTCCATCGCCATTAGCGACCCTTGCCACCGGCCTGACCGGAAAGGTCTGGTCGACATCGCCGCTGTCATCGGCGAAGGTCGTGTAGTCATCCCCCTGCTCGGTCAGAATTTCAGCGCCGCTCTCATTGGCCGGATCAAGCTGATAGGCTTTGATCTGCGGCTCCGTCATGGTGTTCATGATGTCCCACCACTGGACACTGGCATAGGATGCGCGGGTCGGGCCGCGACCGGGCAGAATACGGGCGACAGGGTGGCCGAGCTGGGTTTCGTAGTCGGTGTAAGTGGTTTCCGAGAGCATCGATTCAGAGACGTCGAGGACGAGCGCGACGTCGAGGACGGCAGTCTCAGAAATCGAGGAAACCGTCAGCGTGACGTCCTGCATCCCCAGCATCCGCAGGAAGACAGTCGGCGACTGGATGCTGGCGGTGACGCGAACGAGTTTGCGACCGTCCTTGCAGACGTCGTTGTAATTCTTTTCCTGCTGTTCGGGCGACATGACCATCCGCCCGCTGTCGTCAAAGATGCCGGTGAAGGTCGGCTGGCCGTCAACCTGGAAGGCGACCATCTGCGACTGGCAGGTTTCGACGGTCACATCGCTCGGATCGAGCGAGTAGAGGTTGAGGAACTGCCGGGCAGCGAGGTTCATGTTGGCGACGCTGGTCGAACCGCCGGTATCGACACCTTCCACCGTGCTGGTGTTCTGGACGCGGCGCATCTGCGTGGCCGCCGCCACCGCCGCCGCGTCGACCGCGCGGCGCAGGGTACTGTAACGGACGAAGAGCAGCGAGACATCAGTGACGATGCCGACGAAGGCAATCAAGGCGATGAAACCCAGCGCCAGAATGACGATGGATTGACCTGCGCGGCCTCGCTTCAGAAAACGCCCCAAACCAGTCGGTGTCATAACATGCACCCGTAACTTATCCATCTTAATCTGTGAACTGAATAAACGGCTCGACCGACGGCAGCGGGAAGGCGGCCCAGACTTCAATCGTCGCCCGCTCGCCGAACACCCGGAAAACCGGCTCGAAGAACGGCAGGTTGAGCAGCGCCTTGTGCTCCCAGTACAATTCGACCATGGCGATACCCTGGTTCGGCACCAACTGGCGGCGCGCTTCCTGCTCCTCGGCAGTCCCTTGATTCAGGTAGGTGGGAAGGTTGACCAGTCTTTCGATGTCGGCAATCGACCAGCGCGAGCCGATGCAGCCCGCTGTCGCGCCCGTGCCAGTCACACGATGATTGCCGAACCAGCTAAACCCAACCTGACGTTCAGGGTTGGTCGAGACATAGGGATCAAAGCCGGTGACTTCCTGAAAGTGGGTGTTGACCGTCTGATAGCCAGCGATTTCCGGGTTGGGCGAAACCGAGTCGGCCTTGACGTCCCACGAACTATTGCTGTTGAGGTCGAACGGATCGCGCTCCGGGGACGGTCGGGCCGCGCCGGTCGAGTCGATTTCACATTCATTGGCGTTGGTCGGATAGCGCCCGACGACCACCGACTGCGTAGCATCGACAGGGTCGGGGATCGGATGCGTGGAGACATCTGTGCCGAGCCAACTCCCCTTCATGACCTGAAGCGCGAAGGCCGAAACAACCACGTCGTCGGTGGCTTCGTGGTCGGTCGTGTCGAGGTTACGGAGCGAGAGGGGATCGAGCGCGTTGATGGTGCGGCAGGCCACTTCGTTATAAAAGCCAGTGTAATCGCCGCCCAGAACGCAGCGCGGCGCGCCTGAATTCAGTGTAGGCCGGTAGTTCCGGCGGAACAGGTCATCGCCGGTGTCTGCGAGCGGCATCCGGTAAATGGCGTCGTCGGTGTTGTTCAGCAGGCTGTCCGGCACGTAGCTAGCGCGGTTATCCCACTGGAGCGGCGAGCGGGTGTCCTGCAAGCCGGTGGCGATACGCGCGCCAGAGCGAGTGGCATCGAGCAGCGTCAGGTAATTGTTAGCAAACCAGCCGATCTCGACCATGCTGGCAAACATGACGATCAGCAGCGGCGTGACCAGCGCAAGCTCGACCACGCTCTGCCCAGACGGACGTTTTCCGTACTCAGCAGGCGTACCGTCGAGAATTTCGATGATCTTGACTAAAAACCTGGACATCCAGCGCCTCTCTGGCAGACAGAATCCCGCCACGGCGGAATCGTGCTTTCCCGGCAAAAACGATCATACCATGATGAGTTCATGTCGGCGGTGCTGCTTGTGTAAGGATTTGATCGAATTTTGTATGGAAACGAGGCAAGCCGCCGAGAATTGAAGCTGGAGCAGCAGCCGAAAACAAACAGGGAGCCGATGGAGATTAACGATTGAATGCGGTAAATCCGACCTCGCCCCCTGTCCGCAAGCAGCGAGGGGGAGAAACGGCACTCGTGTGGCTCAATGGATCAAGTCAGGTTTTGCCTTCTCGATCATCAGTCGGAGCGCCCGCTGCTAGGGTGTTTCGGGCGTAAATTCTTCTTCGATATTGATGTGTGCCTTGACGACATAGCCGCGACCGTGGCGCGACTGGATGATCTCCGGGCGCTCCGGGTCGATCTCCAGCTTGCGGCGCAGGTTGTGAATATGGTTACGCACCAGCGCGGCATCGCCAACGCCATTCGGGTACTGCCAGACGCTGGCAAGCAGGTCGTCGGTCGAGTGCAGGCGATAGGGCGCGACGCACAGGAATTTGAGCAGGTCGAACTCAACGCGCGTCAGGATCACTTCCCGGTCATTGACAAAGACGCGGTAGGTGCTGGAGATAATGCGAACGCTCGATACTTCACTGTCGAGGAAGAACGAGCGGCGAATGTGCGCGCGGATGCGAGCGGTCAGCTCACGCGGGGCAAAGGGCTTGCGGATGTAATCGTCACCGCCTGCGTTGAGGGCTTCGGCCACGCTGTAGGGCGAATCCCGCCCGGTGACGAAGATAATCGGGATTGATGAGGTGATCGAGTCAGCCCGCAGGCGGCGGCAGAGTGTGAGTCCATCCATCTCTGGAAGGACGGCGTCAATGACGAAAAGATCGGGCGTCACCGCCTCAACAACTTCGAGCGCCTCGCGCGCGGAATAGGCACGAATGACCGTATAGCCTTCCCGTCGAAGCACTAACTCAACCATATCCAGCGTTTGGGCGTCATCGTCCACGACAAGGATTTCATACATCGTTGTTGCTGCCTGTTTCCAATATGACTCACACCTGTGAAAAGTATAACTTCACAATGGATGCTGCCGTGTCGATGGGATGTGAAAAGTTCATGAAATCGACTCAGTCAGCGGCAGTTACTGGCGTTATCCCGAAATCATGTAGCCGACACCGTGAATGGTGCGAATGTACTTGCGCCCCGATTCCTTCTCGATCTTCGAGCGCAGATTGCGGACGTGCGCGCGAACGAGGTCAGGATCGCCGGTATTCGGCGGGTATTCCCAGACGGCCTGAAGCAGGTGCGACGGCGACAACGCCTGATTGGGATGCTCCATCAGGTACCGCAGCAGCCGGTGTTCGGTCGAAGTCAACTGGATACAATCCGAGCCAACGAAGACCTGATAGGTGTCCGAGTCGAGGCGCAGGTCACTCAACTCGATGATGACGCTGCTGTTCTTCTCGCGCGCGCCGCGCCGGATGAGCGCCGAGACGCGCGCCCGAAGCTCGGCCAGCTCAAACGGCTTGATGACGTAGTCATCGGCTCCGGCATCGAGGCCGATGACGATGTCGTCGGTGCTGCCTTTGGCGGTCAGGAACAGCACCGGCAGCGTGATAAAGCGGGAATCGCGCCGCAGTTTGCGGCAGACGGTGACACCATCCATCTCCGGCATGATAATGTCGAGAATGAGCAGGTCAGGTATTTTCTGCTCCAGAATGGCGAGCGCCTGCGGGCCAGAGCTTGCCAGCGTGACTTCGTAGGCTTCATGCCTGAGCACGCGACCCAGCGTCTCAAGCACTTCAATATCATCGTCGACAGCTAAGATGTGCGGCGTCATTATCCACCTCGTTGAATCGGTAACCTGACTAAAAATCGCGTTCCTGCGTCTTTTTCGCTCGATACGCTGATCGTGCCGCCGACACGCTCGACCACCTGGCGGCAAATATGCAGTCCCAGCCCGGTTCCCTGCCCCACTGGCTTGGTGGTGAAAAAGGGTTTAAAAATCTCGCTGATGACGGACGGCGGGATGCCGCTGCCATTGTCCCATACTGCGACCTCGATCCGCTCGTCGGTCGGGTTAAAACGAACTTCGATGCCCAGTTCCGCGCCCTGCTTTCCCTGCACGGCATCGTTACCGTTGAGGAGCAGGTTGAGCCAGACATCGTCCAGTTCGCCGGGGACGGCCAGCACGGGCGGGAGCGCCTCGGTTGGCACGCGAACGGTCATCGCCACGCGGGCGCGCTCGATGTGCGCCTTCACCAGATCGACGATCTCGATCACGGTCGTCGTGACGTTGATCGGCTCCATGCTGGCGTCAGCCGAGGGCATCCGCGCTGTCGCCAGCAGGCGGCGGACGACACCGGCAGCGCGCTTACCGGAACGATGGATGGCGTTCAATTGCTCGACGCGCGGCGAGTCGGACGTCTCACTGAGCAGCATCAACTCGGTATCGAGAACGATAGTCGTCAGCGGGTTATTGATCTGATGGGCGACGGCAGCGGCCATTTCGCCCATGGCCGACAACCGCGCGGTCTGCACCAGCCTATCCTGCGTCTCGCGCAGTTCCTTCAGACTCAACTCAAGATCGTGGACGAGATGGGCGTTGTCGAGCGCGGTCGCCGCCTGACCGACCACCGCGCGGGCGACGTCCACTTCGCGGGCGGAAAACGGCGTCCCGCGTTCCGAATCGGCGAACAAGACCACGCCAGCCACCTGCCCGCGATTGACAAGCGGAACCGCCATCGCCGCGCGGCTGTGGGTGTAATCGAGCAGTTGGACCGCGCTTTCGGGCGGATTCTGGTCACGCTGCTCATTGAACGGAACCTGTGTTTCCATTGCCAGGCGCAGATCAGGAAAATCGTCGAGGGCGATTCCGGGCTGCGGCGACGAGACCCAGACGCTCGAACCGCAGGCCAGACGCGCGCGCAGCGACCGATCTCGCGGCGTGTACTGAACGATCTCGCACCAGTCCGCGCCGAGCACCGCGCGCATCTGCTCGGCAAGCTCAAACAGCGCATCCATGTCCGGCGTGGCCGCGCGATCCATCAGCGGCGTCAGCACATCCCAGGCCAGGGCGTGCGCCTTGCCGAGGATCGCCCCGCTGTCCGGCGAGGCAGCAGGCGGTCGGTTATAGGCGGCCAGCACCGCGCCAAGTGTTTCGCGCACCGTGCCAACCGGCATCACCATCAATACCTGAATGCCCCCACGCGCCGAGTCAGGCACTTCCGTCTCGAAGTCAGGCAGGTTGCGCGTGAGCACCAGCGCCTGTCCATTTTCGAGCGCGGTACGAATCTTCGGGCGGCGGTCAAGCTGAATCAGCGTCTCGAAGCCGCGCCGCCAGACCATCCGCTGATAGCGCGCCAGCGTTTGCAGGCGATTGGTCTCGCCGTTCCATTCGAGAATATCGGTGCGACCGACGCCGAGGACTTCGGCCAACTGCTGGCAGACATTCGGCAGCGTCCGGTCGAGCGACATCGACGAGTTGATGACCTCACTGGCATCAACCATCGCCGTCAGCTCACGGGCGCGTTTGACGCTGTCCTCGTGGATACGGGCATTCTCGATGGCAATCGCGGCATACGAAGCCAGACTGAGCAGCAGCTCCTGATGGCGGGTAGTGAAAACATTGTGCTTGAGCTTGTTGTTGACGCCGAGGACGCCGATGCACTTGCCCTTGAGGACAATCGGCACATAGAGCAGCGCGTTGACGAAATATTCGGTCTTGACCTTCTGCGGCCCCTGCTCGGCGATGCGGAGCGGCTCGCCCCGGTTGAAAACCACGCCCGCCAGCGTATCGGTTGTGCGGATGCTGAAATTCCGGGCAGCGTCCGAGTCGATCCCGACTTTGGCGCGCAAAACAAGCTGCCCCGGCTCATCGTCGTCCGGCAGCAGGATCATGCCTTCTTCGGCATTCGTCAGATGGCGCGCCGCTTCGACCACGCGGTTGAGCACCTCGCTCAGATTGAGGACTTCAGTCAGCGAGCGGCTGAGCGCGAACAATGCCTGAATTTCGGCGATCCGCTGTAAATTCTCGTCACGCTCGATAATGGTATCGTCAATCGCCAGCGGTTTGGTTTTCAGTTCGGGGATTTTGAGCGCCTGCATGACGTTCTGCTGGATCAGCTCGTCTTCGAGGACGGTGACGATCTGATCCGCCCCGGCATCTCTGGCAACCACCGTGTCGCCGTTCGTCGCAATGGCAATGATTGGCGGATGCTCGACGTTCCGCATCATGCTGACCAGCGTCGGCGTGCCGGTCTGGCGGTCGATCATCTCGGCATCGACCATCGCCAGATCGTGCTTGACGTGACTGAAAGCGTAGCTGGCGTCCTTATGGCTGTAGGCGCTGTAGATCGAGAATCCCTTTCCCTTCAGCGCGTGCTGCACTTTGACGACAATCTCGTAATCGCTGGCAACCACCAGAACAAGTCGTTCGTTCATCATTGAGGCCAACTACACTTTATTTACTGAGCCGCTGACGGCGATTTTCGAGGTCATCATCGACAGCCTGATCGTCAACCGAGTCAGGCGCGGACGGCGCGGCAGCATCCTGAGCGGCAATCGTGCTGCCGAGCGCAGAGATCGTCTCACGCGCATCCCGCAGCACGTCACTCAGGCCGGGCGCGGGTGTCGGCGTTTCGGTCGCCTGCGCGCGCCGGGCATCCGCCACGGCAGCATCAAGCTGATTGACGCGCTGAATTAATTCCTGCGTCACCCGCTGATGATCGCGCAGGTCGGACGCAGCGATTGTCTGGCGCAGCTGCGCTCGCTGCATCTGCTCGACGGCATAGCGGGCGGCGGCGTCATCGCTGGCCGCAACGGCACGATCAGCCTCAGCATCCCACTGAGCCACTTCGGCATTGAGCGCGCTCAGACGAGCCTTCAGCTCATCCTCGTAGGCCAGGGCTTCGTTAATAGCCTGCCGCAGCCGACCAACATCGCGCTCGGCAGCGCGGCTCAAGGGCGGTGATGACGGGTCATGCCGCTCGCCGGGGTTCAAGCTGGAGCGCAGCAGGATATTGAGTTTTTTCAACAACTCGATCATGCCCTCATTATATGTTTTTCACAGTAAACAGCAAAAGCGTCACGAGCAATCGTTTTCCCAGTTCAGCCGATAGACTGTCATCCCCGGCTCAGCGAGCGAGCGTGAGGTTGCGCCGCCGGGCGTGAAGAGCGGGCAAAGCCGGGGCGCGCCGCTGTGCTGATCGGGGATTTGACCGGGAAACGCCAGCAGATAGCGCGCGCCACGCTGACGCAGCAGCGCCCATAAAGCGGGGCCATCATGAAGGATCGGCACGACTTCAGGGCTGACTAACCCGGCCAGATCGACTAGCGGACGAGGCGCGAAGTAGCCGACTGCGCCGATGTCATGCACCGCCAGCAGGTCGGACGGCGGGATGTGGGCGGCAATCCACTGCGCCGAAGCGACCATTTCTTCATTAATAATAGCCGCATCCTGCCGATAAGCCCCATGACCAATGACACCAGCCGACCCTATCAAGATCATAACTATTGCCAGCGCCAGCGAACGCGCCAGCACGCGGGGCAGCAGCGACCGACGCGCGCCATCAAGCAGCCACGCTGTGCCGATGACGCCGCAGACGAGGTAAGCGGGCAGCGCGGGCATCCCATAGCGCCCATGCTGATAGGCGGCGGGCAGGCGCGCGGCATACAGGGCGATCAGCGCGAGCGGCCAAACGATCAGCAGCAGAGCGAAAACGGCCTCGCGGCACGGTCGCCGGAGCGCGCCGACGACAAACGCGACTGCGCCGGGGACGAACAACAGCGCCGACCCTGCCGCCAGCGGCGTCACCATCGCCAGCAGGCGCGCCAGATAGGGCTGCACCAGCAGCGGCGCATACTCGGCCTGTTTGGCGGCGGCGGTGTCCGGCAGCAGGCCGCCAGTCAGGCGCAAATTGTAGGCGGCGTAAGGCGCGGTCACGGCAGCGAAGCCCAGCGCCGCGCCGACGCCCCAGATGACGGCTCGACGCGGGGAGACGATCAGCAGCGCCAGCCCGCACAGCCCGGCCAGCAGAATGGCTTCAGGCCGAGTCAGCGTGGCGAGACCAGCGACGATACCGAACAGCAGGCCGCGCCCCCCAACGCGGATCGAAGCTGCGCGGCGCGAGTCAGCTTCGCGCCAGACGAGCGCGATCAGCGCCAGCGTCCACAGGCCAAACAGCATCGTCTCCATGCCCGACGCCGCCGCCCAGATCAGATGCCATTCGAGGATCACGGCCAACCCGGCTGCCGCGCCGATCCAGCGGCGACCGGGAATGACACGCTCAGCCAGCCGCGCCGCGATCATACCGGTCAGCGCCAGCGCGACGACGCCGAGGCCATTCGTCCAGATGATGTAAGGCAGGCCGAGCCGATAGCCTGCCGCCAGCAGCAGCGTATACAGCGGCGAGGTCGAGGCGGCGCTCGGCTGGCCGGGGACAAAGGCCCAGACGCCCGTCAGCGCCAGATTGCGCCCATAGGTCTGGTGAATCCAGCTATCGTCGAGCGGGAAGCCGCCACCTGCTCCGGCAGCGTAGTAGACGACGCAGGCCGCCGCGACGGCCAGCAGGACGAGATCACGGCGGCGTAATCGCATACAGCCTCGCGTCAGGAATGGCGAGCGGGATCGGCGTCAGGAAAGCGGGCGTCGAGTCGAACAGCGGCCAGAGCGGCGACGGCGTCCCCGACCGTGACTCAAGCAGCAGGTAGCCGACGCCGTACTGCCGGGCGATAATCGGGATGATGGCGGGCGGCTCGTTGGGCAGCACCACGCCGCCGCGCCCGGTGAAATAGTAAAGCGCAGCGGGATCGTTGACCATCACGCGGGCATCGGCGGGGAGCGCGGCGTCCAGCGCCGTGTAGAGCGGCGGCTCGCCCGCGCTGACGCGCCCGCCGAGGCCAATGCTCAGGCTGAGGACGACGGCGACGGCCAGCAGCGCCGCCGAGAAAAACCATTTGGCGCTGGCAGCATCCCAACGGCGACGACGACGCGCGGCCCAATCGACGATGGAATCGAGTCCGGCGACGCCGAGCGCCGCCCACCACGGCACGAGCGCCGCCGCCGAATGGAATAGACCGCCGCGATAGCCGGGAAAGGCAAAGATGAAGGTCATGACAAGAAACAGGCCGAGCGCGTAGAGCCAGAAGGCGCGCAAAAACGGCTGCCGCCGCCGAAGCCAGAGGCCGATGAGCATCAGCGGCGTCAGCACGATCATCCCCTGTTCGGCGACGAAACGCAGCAGGTTGTTACTCAGAGCTTCCCAACGGGTCGCCAGCATGGCATCGAGTCCGGTCGCCAGCAAGGTCGCAGGCGTCGAGCGCGGCGGGTAGTCGAACAGGTCATTGTATTCAGCGAACCAGATGCCTTGAGTCCCGCCGACCGGGAGCGGCGTGCCGATGACCGTCTGGTTACGGATGAACCACGGAGCCATGACGATCAGGTAGGCGAGCGTCATGAGGATGAGGAGCTTGATCCGAAGG
>CAZZAO010000042.1:0-19131 GCA_964652205.1 uncultured Anaerolineaceae bacterium
ATGAAGGGTGTCCGGCCCCTGTGGTTTCCAGTTGGGCACTCAAGGCTGGACGACGCTGCCGCCCCCCTGTGCGGCGACAGGAGTCTTAAACGTGGGTTTGAGATTAAGCGCTCTGGCAATACCCTGCGCCCAGGTGGCAATCGCGGGCCAATCACGGAAGTCGTAGTTAATGCGACCCGGGATCAGTCTGCCATCGTAGTCCGACGCCAGCAGCCAGTGTTCCTTCCAGTCGATAGCATTGGTATTGAGTTTGCCCGCGAAAATAGCGATATCGCGCAGGTCGAGCGCCTCGACGACGCCGCTCTCGATATAGGATTCTCTGGCGTGTTTGACGCCATCTGGCTCGACGGCGCGGATACAGTTGATCCACAGGTAAGACGGTTTCGCGCCGAGCTTGCCCAGATTACGTTCGGTGAAGTCGCACATCGCCTCCAGCCACAGACCGCCGTGAATCGCCGTCCCCAGAATGAACAGGTCATAGCCGGAAAGGTCGCGGACATCCCTGACATTCATGACATCAACTTCGGCATCGTAAGCGCGGAGCAGCCGACCGATAAATTCCGCGACTTCCCCGGTAGAACCATGCGCGCTGGCGAAAGCAATCAGGATTTTCATGATCTTCCCTGTCTCACTCCGTCTCGATACCGCAACGATACGGCAAACGGCGACGCTTGCGGAGTACCGAACGTCACTACATCAGCGTGACAGTCTGCGGCAATATCGCCGCTGGAATCAAAGAGCGCACCCCACTCTGGATGCGCTCTTTCTGTAATCTTATTCCAATAAATCCTTTCAGGTGCTCATTCAGCCAGCGGCAGCCGCCGAATGATCGCGTTCTACCTGCTCGAGGTAGCCTTTGGGGACGATCAGGATCGGGCACGGCGCAGCGCTCAGAACTTTAGCGGTCACGCTGCCAAAGACCCAGCGGCTCAGGCCAGAGCGCCCGTGCGTAGGCATAATCAACAGGTCGGCGCGCATTTGCTGCGCAAAGTCGATAATGCACTGCGCCGGATCACCCACCTGTACTGCTGTGTCAACGTGATTTGGCGCGAATGCTTCGTCCTGAGCCAGCCGCCGGACGTAGGCATTGGCTTCGGACAGGAGGATGGTCATGGTGTCCTGACTGCCGCCGACTGGCGCGGTCACATCAGGCAGACCATAACCAATCAGGGCGAGCTGAGGGATGACCGTCAGAATCGTCAGGCTTGCGCCTTCGGGCATGATCTGCGCGGCCACTTTCAGGCCAACCTCAGACACTAACGAACCATCAACGGGGACGAGTACTCGGTTAAGCATGATTCTTCACTCCTTCCCTATGCCCCCATTATGCGTTATTCACGCACCTTTGCGGTCATGCTTCCGACGTGACAATCGACCCTTGCGCTCACCCGAACATCAGGAAGCGGCGAAAAATGAGCGTCGGCGCGGCGACACCGAAGGCAATCGCAGCCAGAATCACGCCGGTACGCACGCCATTGATCGCCGCCGAAGTCAGGAAGATGACGCTCTGATCGCCCGTAGCAGAAATAGCGCTCAGAAACCCCATCATCGTCTGATAGGCGAATACGCCGGGAACCATCGGGATTGCGCCGGTAATCGTGAAGATCGAGGCCGGAACCCGGTAGTGCCGCGCCAGATACAGACTCAGGAAGCCAACCAGCGCTGCCCCTGCCAGTGTGCTCAATTCCAGTGACAGGCCGAAGGCGGTCAATACCGTTCGCGCCACATGGCCGAGCGCTCCCGACAGCAGGCAGCCGATTAGCAGTCGCCGCGGAACATTGAACAGAATCGCAAAACCGAGCGCTGACAGCGCCGACCAGACCATATCTGTAAGCACAGTGATGAGCAAAGGGCTGAGATTCATAGGCCGTTGATCCGCAGCAGTGCCATCGCCAGCAGCAGGCCAAGCGCGATACTGGCAGCGACCAGCGCGCCAGTCACGCTGCGGGCGATTCCCGTTATCATGTAGCCTTTGATAAGATCGTTGACCCCATTGATGAGCGGCACACCGGGGATGAGCAGCAGCACCGATGAGACCAGCGCAAGCTGGGGCCGATTGCCAATCTGGAAAACGGACGCCAGACCGGCAATCAAACTGACGACGAAAGCGGTCGTCGAGACGATGAAGAAGCTGTTGAACTGTCGTTGTTGCAACAACTGACGAACGCGCATTCCAACTGCCGCCGCGATTAGCGTCACAGCGAAGATCGCCAGGTCGCCACCGAATAACTGGCTGAAAGCGCCGCAGGCTAGCCCGACCATCAGCGCGACCGTCCAGCGGTTGTAACCCGGCGTAAGCTGGCTAATGCGCGTCAGTTCAGCACGCAGCCAGACGCGATCACGCTCACCATCCAGCACCCGCCCGACAAGCGTATGAATCTCGGCGACAACCGAAAGATTGGCGCCGACGTTGACCACGCGCCGCAGTTTGGTTCGGAACTCCCCCGCGCTGATTGCCGTAATGGCAATAGCATTCGGTGAGATGAAAATCTCCAGCCAGTCGCAGCCGAGCGCTGTACCAAAGCGATGCACCGTTTCTTCGACTTGCTGCGACTCCGCGCCACTCTGGAGCAGTAACTGCCCCGCCCAGAGCGAGAGGTCGATGACATCGCGCAAGGTTTCATAAGGAAGCGGCGGCTTGCTATTCGAGGGCAATTTATCGTGTGGAGTGAGCCGCTGTTCAGTCGAAGTCATGGCGTGGCATCCAAACGAATAGGCACACAATTTCGGCTAGTCTACCCTGAGGCAGGCTAGCCGAAAGGGAGTCATCAGTCAGGCTGCGCAGGTCATCAGGCCTGGCCGGTACTGGGGGCGACAGCCCTGACTGCTTCAGGAACCTGTCCGGCAAAGTTGGCGAAGTTGGTCACGAACATCTGCGCCAGTCTGCGGGCCTGCGTGGCATAAGCATCCTTGTCTGCCCAGGTGCTGGCCGGGTTGAGAACTTCGCTGGAAAGGCCGGGGCAGTTCACCGGAATATGCAGGCCGAAGTACGGCTCAACGACGGTTTCCACATCGGCCAGGCTGCCATCGAGCGCGGCGCTAATCAGCGCGCGCGTCTCCCTGATCGGCATCCGCTGGCCGACGCCATAGGGGCCGCCTGTCCATCCCGTATTGACGAGCCAGACATTGACCCTGTGATGAGAGATCTTATCGCCGAGCAGCGCGGCGTAAACAGCGGGCGGCAGCGCCAGAAAGGGCGCGCCAAAACAGGCGCTAAAGGTCGCTGAAGGCTCGGTCACGCCCTTTTCAGTTCCGGCAACGCGGGCCGTATAGCCAGACAGGAAGTGAAACATCGCCTGCTCTGGCGTCAGCTTCGAGATCGGCGGCAGCACGCCGAAGGCATCACACGTCAGCATGATAACGTTGGTCGGATGCCCGCCCAGTCCATCAGGCGAGGCGTTCGGGATATAGTCAATCGGATACGCCGCGCGCGTATTCTCGGTCAGGCTGGCATCGTTCAGGTCAAGCCGCCCGGTCTGGCTATCAAAGGCGACATTTTCAAGCAGCGTGCCGAAGCGGCGCGTGACGGCGTAGATTTCCGGCTCGGCCTGCGCCGATAGATTGATGACTTTGGCGTAGCAGCCTCCCTCAAAATTGAAGATGCCGCGCTCACTCCAGCCATGCTCATCGTCGCCAATCAACGTCCGCGCCGGGTCGGCGGAGAGCGTCGTCTTGCCCGTGCCGGACAGGCCGAAGAAGATGGCGGTATCGCCCTTCGGGCCGACATTGGCCGAGCAATGCATCGACAGGACGTTCTGCTGCGGCAGCAGGTAGTTGAGCACGGTGAAGATCGACTTCTTGATTTCACCCGCATACTGTGTCCCGGAGATCAGCACCAGCCTCTTCGTAAAATTGATGACGATGAACACATCGTGATAAACGCCATCAATAGTCTGCGAAGCGTGAAAGCCGGGCGCGTGCAGCACCGTGAACCCCGGTGAAAAATCGACCAACTCTTCGCTAGCGGGGCGGATGAACATATTATGGGCGAACAGACTGTGCCACGCCGTCTCGGTGATAACACGAATCGGCAGGCGATAGCTGGGGTCAGCGCCAGCGAAGCAGTCCTGGACGAATAGGTCTTTGCCCTGAAAATAGGACAACATCTGCTGATGAAACTGGTCGAAGACCACTTCTGTCATCGGGTGGTTGACCTTGCCCCACCAGACACGGTTTTCGCTCTCTGCATTGCGGACAACGTACTTATCGTTGGGCGAGCGCCCGGTATGCTGGCCGGTGCGGACGACGATAGGGCCGAGGTGCGACAAACGCGCCTCGCGGCGGCGAATAACTTCCTCATACAGCAGCGGAGTCGGCAGGTTCCAGTAGATTCTGCCGATGTTGTGGATGCCGTGCATCTGCAAACTATAACGATCCTGAACAGTGTCACTCAGCATAGTCATGTTCGCACCTCATAGCATAGACGCCTGAACGCCTCTATCGTCAGGCTTTCGGGCGCAGCGCTGTAGTGACAGAGCGCCTGTTGATCTGCGCCGAAAAGCATATGTGAAATCTATCACACGCGCTGACGGAGCATAGCGTGGGAATGGCTTTACAATAGAGTGAACAGTTCTCCCCCTCAGACACGCGGGACGCGACCTATGGATATCGACATTCTGACGCTGGCCGACGACGCAACTATCGACGACGCCGGAAGGCTCTCGATGATCCGCACCGCCGCTAACGACTATCCGCCACCCCACCCGACGACGATTGTCCAGCCAGCGCTGGTGCTGCGCATCAACAGCGAGCCGAACGATTATGGCCGCGAGTTCGTGGTGACGATCCAGCTTGCCGACCCGGAAGGCCGCGTGCTGCTCGACGTTGAAACGACGCAGCAGGTTCCTTCACCGCACCAGCAGGGCGAGAGCGTCAAGAATGCTATCGTCGCCCGAATTGACCGGCTCGACTTCGCCCAGCCGGGCTGGTATCAGCTTTCGGTTTTCATCGACGGTGAACTGTCGCGTGAGCTATCGCTCCCGGCGTTCGTGTCCATTTAGTGGCCGGGAATTTGCGCGGACAGCGCAACAGGTTCGACCTGCCATGCGCGCCACCACGGGCGAACGAGCATGACCGCGCCGCAGAAGATCAGCATGATGCTGCTGACCAGCACGGCAGTCGGCGGCGAGAAACGGTCGGCCAGCGCGCCGATCACCAGCGCTGCCATCGGCTGGACTCCCACGCCCACGATATTGAACAGGCCCAGAATGCGCCCACGCAGCATCGGGGGTGGCAGCACTTGAAGCAGCCCCATGTTGGTCACGTAGACGATAGTGGTCGCCATGCCCGCGAAAAACAGCGCGAATACGCTGAAGGCGACCGACTGACTGCGTGAGAGCATGAACAGCCAGAAGCCCATCCATACGAGCGAGAGTGACAGCGCCACGCCGATGCGTTTGACGCGATGATTGACCACCGGCAGGATAAAAAAGACGCTGAACAGCGCCCCTGCGCCTGCCGCGCCGAGCAGCAGGCCAGTATCGCCCGCGTTCCCCTCGACCAGTGACGGCGCAATCGTATAGATTGACGTACCAAAGGCGTTGATAAAGGCGACAGTCAGCAGCAGATCGCGCACCGACAGGTGGTGTCGGACGTAAGCGAGCGCGTCGAGCGTCTCATCCTCCTCCGGGACGACGGTAACGGTCGGCCTGTGAGTAGATAAGACTGAACGCAGCACCATCAGGCTGGCGATAACAGCCAGAAAGCTCAGGCCGTTGAGCCAGAAGGAGATGGCTAGCCCGAACGCGCCGACGATGTACCCGGCCAGAGCCGGGCCGATCACACGGCTGATGTTGAAGATCATCGAGTACAGGCCCATCGCGGTGCGAACTTCCTGCGGCCCGACGACATCAGCCAGAAACGCCTGCTGCGCCGGGAAGTTCCCGGCCTCACAGCAGCCAAGCAGAAACGCCAGCAGGTAGACGTGCCAGAGCTGCACCAGATCAGTCTGTACCAGCAGCGCCAGGATGAACGCCAGCAGCATCTCGCCTATCTGGGTGGCGATGAGAAACTTGCGTCGGTCAAACCGGTCGGCCAGCCCGCCAATCCAGAAGCTAAAGATGAGCACCGGCAGCGCCCCGGCGACGGCGACAACGCCTAAAGCAGTCGCAGAGCCGCCGCTGAGTTGATAGACGAGCAGGCTTTGCGCGGTCGTTTGCAGCCATGTTCCGGTCAGCGATAAGCCCTGACCGCTCAGATAAACACGCAGATCGGGCAGGCGCAGCGGTGTGAAAGTGCTGCGCCAGATAGACATTAGTTGCATCGCGGCGGGCGTCCTTATGAATAGCGGTGATGTCCTACCATCTCCCCAACAGGATGGGTATTCTGCTGCGGGAGAACGATTTAATCAGGTCGCGGCGAAGCTGAAAACACCCCGGGCTATTATGCGTCGCGGCGATAGACGGCGCGGAAGCGGCGCGCGGGCGGCGTCTCACCGTCGAGGAAGTCCTCGAAGATCACTTCGGTCAGGCCATCACGGACGACCTGATTAAGCAGGTCTTTCGTCAGCCTGCCGGGAATCGCGCCGCCGTCTTCGCCCGGCTCGCCGCCGCGAGCAATTATCAACAGTTGGCCGCCGAGCGTGAGAAAACCGGCCAGCGAAGACAGCGCCGCAGGCCGCAGCGCCGCCGGGAGTACCTGAAGCGTGAAAATCTCGATAACCAGATCGAAACTGCTGCGCCACGCGGCAGGCGGCTCCAGCAAGTCAGCGGCGAGATAATGAACCTTCGATTCAGGAAAGCGCTTTCGGCACAGTTCGACGGCCTTCGGCGAGATATCGAAGGCTGTCACGTCGAAACCGAGCGACGACAACAGTTCGGCATCGTCGCCCAGACCGCAGCCGACGACCAGTAGACGCTGGCCGAGGCTAGCGGGCGAGACAGACTCCAGCCACTCGACCAGCAGCGGGTTAGCGACCTCATCGACCCACGGGATCGATTCGCCCTTCTCCGCTGCTTCGACGTACAATGCCTCAAACCAACCTTTAGCGTCACCCTTTTGCAGATACGACTGCGCGATTTCACGGACGCGCTTTCTGTCCATAATGGCCTCTCATCGCCGGCTCATCACACTATCGACCGAGTGACCTGAATGACACCGATCCTGAACCCGAAACAGGCTTAGTTTAGCAGGTGCCGCGCGGGGTGGTTATGCCCAACAGGCGCGTGGTCACTGCGCGCCGCCGAAGAAATTCCATCTGTAATGTTGTGGTGATAAGGAGTATGATGAATGCTGGAATCCCGCCCCATCGGGCCGCTCCCTGCGGCTGTTGATATGAACTCAAAAGGATACGCTATATGACGACCACAGCGCCGCAGCAACGCGCTGTCCCCACCCACCATTTTCGCCTTGAGCCGGGCGATCCGATGCTCCCTGGCGCAACCGTTCTCGGCAATGGCGTGAACTTCTCGCTGTTCTCGTTCGACGGCACGGGCTGCACGCTGGTGCTGTTCCGTCCCGGCGAAGAACAGCCGATGGCTGAGATTCCGTTTCCTGATGACTTTCGCATCGGCAAGACGTTCGCCATGAAGGTCATGGACCTCGACTGGCCGAACGTCGAATATGGCTTCCGCATGGATGGGCCGAATAATCCGCAGGCCGGGCTGTTCTTCAACCCCGAAAACATCCTGCTTGATCCTTACGCGCGGCAGATCACCGGGCGCGGCGTCTGGCGTGACCGCTCACAGACGCCAGCAAACTACCCGCATCGGGCCAAGATCGCCATGCCTAACTTCGACTGGAAAGGCGACAAGCCGCTGAACACGCCCGCCGAAGACCTGATTATCTACGAGATGCACGTCCGCAGCTTCACGCAGCACCCATCGTCAGGCGTACAACATCCCGGAACCTATGCCGGGATAATCGAAAAGATCGACTATTTGAAAGAGCTTGGCATCAACGCCATCGAGCTGATGCCGATCTTCGACTTCGACGAGTTCGAGAATTCGCGCAAAATCCCCGACAGCGACGATCTGCTGGTCAATTACTGGGGCTACAGTACGGTCGGCTTTTTCGCGCCGAAAGCTGGTTTCGCGGCTGAGGGCAGGGCTGGCGGCGAGATCAATGAATTCAAGAATCTCGTCCGGGTGATGCATGAAAATGGCATCGAAGTGATTCTCGACGTGGTCTACAACCACACGGCAGAAGGCAACGAACACGGCCCGATTATCTCGTTTCGGGGCATCGACAACCGCACCTTCTACATGTTGACGCCCAAAGCCGAATACTACAACTTCAGCGGCACGGGCAACACCTTCAACTGCAACCATCCCGCCGTGATGCAGTTCATTCTCGACTCGCTGCGCTACTGGGTGGCGGAATATCACATCGACGGTTTCCGCTTCGACCTAGCCTCGATTCTGGCGCGGCGCGAGGACGGAATGCCGCTGGCCGATCCGCCGCTGCTCAAGTCAATTGCCCACGACCCGCTGCTCGGCTATACCAAACTGATCTCCGAGCCGTGGGACGCAGGCGGGCTGTACAACGTCGGCAACTATCCGGCCTATGGCCGCTGGGCCGAATGGAACGGCAAGTACCGCGATATCATGCGCCGCTTCCTCAAGAGCGACCACGAGGTGCTGGACGAAGTCATCAAGCGCATGGAAGGCTCGCCCGACCTGTACCCCGGACGCGGCCCGATTGCCACGATCAACTTTTTCACAGCTCATGACGGCTTCACACTGCACGATCTGGTGACTTATGACGACAAGCACAATGAGGCCAATCAGGAAAACAATCAGGACGGCGCGAACGACAACAATAGCTGGAACTGCGGCGCGGAAGGCGAAACCGACGACGAAGGCATTAACGCGCTGCGCCGCCGCCAGATGAAGAATGCCATGGCGCTGCTGCTGGTCAGTCAGGGCGTGCCGATGTTCCTGATTGGCGACGAAGTTGGCCGGACACAAAAGGGCAATAACAACACCTACTGTCAGGACAACGACCTGAATTACCTCGACTGGACGCTGAAGGACAGCAACAGCGAACACTTCCGCTTCGTCAAGGCGATGATCGCCTTCCGCAAGGCGCACGGCGCACTGCGGAACGGCTATTTCCTGCGCCATGAGGACTACAACAAAAAGGGAATGGCCGACATCACCTGGTACGCCGGTCAGGTGGTCGCCGATCAGGATGATGACGGGCTGGACGAGAAACTGAAAGTCGCATTTCTGCTTTCCGGCGCGTATGCCAAAGGCGGGCTGGAGCAGGACGAAGATATCTACGTCGCCATCAACATGCACTGGGACGCTCAATACATCGCTGTGCCAAAGCCCTCGAAAGGCAAGAAGTGGCACGCCTTCGCCAACACCGGAGTCGCCGCGCCAGAGGACATCCATGAACCCGGCACAGGGCCGGAACTCAAGGATCAGAAGAACCTGATGCTCGCCGCGCGGTCGATGGTCATCCTCACCAGCCGATAATTCGTGTCAGGCTGAAGTTTCAGGCCGGGCGCGTCAATCGCACCTCGACTGTCAATCCGCTCAAAGCACGGTCAGGCCGGGGCGCGGGGGACGCTGACCGGGCTTGAGGTAGTAGCCGCGATTGGTCTCGACATAGTACGAGTAGTCCCTGTCCCAGGCGCGGCGCGGGTCCTGCCGTAAGGCCAGCGAGAAACCCTCGAACAGGTCGGGATTCTGCGCGGCGAAGTAATTCGGGTTGCGGAAGAACATTTCCAGATAACCGGCGATGAACTCGGTGTCATTCTGAAACACGTAAGGATGCCCAATCGGCAGCACGTCGCCATCGTCGTAGCCCCTGCGATAGAGCTTGAGGTAGCGCTCCAGCTCGACGCCCTTGCCGATCAGGAACATGCGCCGAGCCTCGACGTCGAGATAGGGGCCGTCGCTCCGGCGCGTCCCCGGCAGAAAACCGCTGCTGCGCCTGTCCATCCGTCCGCGTCCGACGTCGAAAAAGTCGATCAGGTGGCCGAACTCGTGCAGGAAGGGCGCGACGCCAGGATTACGCTGGAAGTAGCCCTCGTACAGCCGCGACAGCACCAGTTGAATCGCGTCGAGATTGGGGTTGAAGCTGCCGCCCGCGATTCCACCGCTCGCGTGGAAGGCGGCAGGCGAGGTGTAGAGCCAGACGTGAGCCGCTGTTTCCAGCAGCCGCGCCAGAATGTCGCGGCGGTAGAAAAAGACTTCAGCCAGATGGCAGCCGACGAAAAAGGCCGCTTCAGGCAGCTCAGAGGTCAAGTCCACGCCTCCGTGGCCGAACAGCCGGACGTCGAAACGCGGCGCATGGACGACATTCGCCGCCAGCCGGTAAAATTCGTCGCGGTCGGAGAGATCGAGCGCGCGGGTGAGCGGAAAGTAGCTGTTGAGCGCCGCTGGCTGCCGGGTCGCCGAGTAAACCAGCGCGGCGATCTGCGGCCTGCACTGATCGTCGGTCAGGCGGCGAAAGCGGGCTGCGGCTTCGCTCAGAGCGTCAGCGCTGACCGCGCCGATATCGGGGCCAAAATCGAACGAGTCGGCCTCGACACGCTGGGCCGCGACCTGAAAGCCGCCATCCGACGACGGCAGCAGCGGATGAAAATAGACATCGATCCAGTTGAATGCAGTCATAGGGCGATGATATTATAAAAATGCAGGGCGGTAGAAGCGCGCCTTTTCAGGAATGCTTTGGCGACCGGGAGTATAATCCCTGCCAGTTCAGGATTCTCATCGGCGAGTAAGTCCATTGGCACAACCACTGCGAATCGCTATCGAGCTGACGCACCCGGCTCATTTTCACTTTTTCAAGAACTCAATCCAGCAATGGCAGGCGCGAGGTCACGATCTGCTGCTGCTGTCGCGTGATAAGGACATCACGCTGGAACTGCTGCGCGAAAGCGGCCTCGCTCATCAATGCCTGAGCCGGGCGCGGACAGGCAGGCTCGGTCTGGGGATCGAGCTGGTCGAACACAGCGCGCGCCTGTACGTCGCCTTGGGTCGCCATCGCTCACAGGTCGTCGCCGCGATTGGCGGAACTTTCAGTGTCCATGCTGCCCGATTACGCGGCATTCCGTCGCTGGTGTTTTACGACACCGAACACGCGAAGCTCTCGAACCGGATCACCTTCCCGTTCGCCACGCACATTCTGACGCCGCGCGCCTATCGGGACGATCTGGGGCCGCGCCATGAGCGCTACAACGGCGTTCACGCGCTGGCAGCGCTGCATCCCAATGTCTTCACCCCCGATCCGGGCAAACTGGCAGTCGAAGGGCTGTCCCCCGGCGAGCCGTTCAGCCTGATTCGGCTGGTGGCGTGGAACAGCAACCATGACGTCGGCGATTTCGGCGTGCGGGATATTCACCGGGTCGTCGAGCGGCTGTCACGCTTTGGCCGCGTCCTCATCAGCTCCGAAGCCCCGCTCCCGCCCGACCTTCAGCCGCTCCAGCGGCGCGGCCTCGCCAGCGACGTACATCACGTCATGGCCTACGCCCGGCTGCTGTTCGGCGAAAGCGCGACGATGGCGACGGAAAGCGCTATTCTCGGCGTCCCGGCAATTTTTCTCTCGACGTCCAGCCGGGGCTACACCGACGAACTGGAGCGCCGCTATCAGATGGTCTTCAACTTCAACGGCGCGCAGGCGATTGAGGCTGCCGCGCTCGACCGCGCCGAGGCGATTCTGACCATGCCTGACGGTCAGGCCGTTTTCAAGGCGCGCCACGATCAGATGATGACCGAGCAGATCGACGTCAGCGCGTTCGTCACCGAGATCGTCGAGCGCTACGCGGCGGGTCACTAGCCAGACAGGCCAGCTATTCCGCAGCATTATCGACGCTCACCGACTTTCGTTTCATCGCATCAGGGACCTTCGATCACCCATGACAGCATCGCGTCCAGCGCCTATCCCCAAGCCTCATTCCTTCCTGACCTTGCTGCGGCCAAAAGGCGCTGAAGTCGATCCACAACCGCCCCGACTGCCGTTCCGCCTGAGCTTCGAGACACCCGACTACTATGGCGCGGTGAGTTACGGCGAGCGCGAAATGCTGACTCAGAGCGCCGACGGAAACAGCTTCGTAATCCTCAGCGGCGCGCTCTATCGACCACAAAGCGCCGACGCTGGCGCGACGATTCTGGCGCTGTACGCGCGGCGCGGGGCTGATTTCGTCCACGACCTCAACGGCCAGTTCGCGCTGCTGCTGGTCGATCAGCGCGCCGGACAGATCATATTCGTGACCGACCGGCTGAACAGCATCAAGCTGATCGTCAGCGAGGCGAGCGGCGCGCTGGCCGTCTCAAACTCGATGGACATTCATCCGATTCGCGCGCGAATCGACTCCGCCGCTGTCGCCAGCATTCTGGTCGCCGGTTTCGCCTACAACAACCGCACGCTGATCGACGGCACGCGCCTGCTGGCAGGCGGCTCGATCTATCAGCCGCGCGGGCTGGCGCTCGAACAGCGGCGTTACTGGGACTATCTGCCTGCCAATCCGCCGGACTCCCCCGCGCGGGCTGTCGAATTACAGCATGAGCTTGAAGAGGCCATCGTCGATGCGACGCGAGTCAGGCTGCGCGGCGAGCGCCCGGTTTATCTCTCGCTGACGGCGGGCTACGACTCGCGCGGCGTCCTCGGCCTGCTGACCGAGCGCCTGCGCGTGCCGAATATTCGGGCTTTCACCTATGCTTACGGTGACGTGCTGCCTGTGACCGACGAAGCGCTTGCCCCGCAGCTCGCGTCCAGAGCAGGCGTCGAGCATCGGCTGATTCCCGGCTTCAATGGCAACGTCGTTACCATGCTGACCCACATCGCGCAGTGGGGCGCAGGGATAGCCGACATCTGCGATGAACTTGACGCCTGGCGGACGCTCCAGCAGGAAACCTCATCCGGGCCGCGACCGCTGCTCTTTACCGGCGACGTCACGCTGATTGGATCCGATCAGCGGCTGGCCTCGGTGGCCGATGCAGTCACAGTGTCGCGGATGCCCGATTTCAGCGCCGTTCGCTGGATCGAGCCGCTCATCGGCAGGGCGCAGTATCGCCAATGGGTCGATGTGACTCGCGCGGAAATTAACCGCATGGTCAAGGACTATCTGCCCGTCTCAGACTACTCCATCCTGCGCGACCGACTGCGCTATGACGGGCGCGATTCCGGGGTGTTCGCGCCGTGGCGTGAATATTACGCGGGGCGGGTATTCGAGATCGCCAGCCCGATGACCGACGAGCGCGTGATTGACGTGTTCATGAAGATGCCAGTCTCGCTGCGCCGCGGGAAAAAGCTCTACCATCAAACGCTCACAACCATGTTTCCAGAGCTATTCGCCCTGCCTCGCGCTTCGACCGCCGGGTACGCGACCTACTGGCAGGCGGCCTTCGCGCAGCAGGCCGAGGACATTCGCGCGTGGATTGACGAACAGCCCAGCCCGCTTGACGACCTGATCGAGCCGAACGTGCTGCTGGCCCTGCTCGATTCCGATCTGGCATCGCATGGACGGCGCTATACAAGCTTCCGTCTGCGGCTGCGAAAAGCCTATCGCTGGCTGCGAAACCTGACTGGAAGTACGCCAATCTTCGCGCGGCCTTCGCTGGTGCGCCCGATTATCCCGGCGCATCGCGTCCTGAGCCGCGCGCTGGTGCTGCGAGCGGTTTTACAATCGGTCGAAACGCGCTAAATCAGCGTCGGCTACGCCGCCGGAGCAGGATACGGCGCAGGCGGCCTTCGGCATCCTCACTGAGGACTGCCCGCGCGACCAGCTTGGCGATCCCCCAGACTGCCGCGCCGGGGTAACGCCACAGCGCCCGCTGATCGGACGCGGCCTGCCGAAGCTCGCCGCGGACGAGGTGCAAGGCGCTGCTGCGCGCGTAGGCGGCAGCATGAAGCTGCCGGGCATAGACCGGCAGCTCGTGACTGCCATATTTCTCGACGACCTGCTGTAGTTCGAGGCTGCGCGCCTTCCCGCCCGTCTGCGTGCGCGTCTGGCGCGAGCGAACGACTAAGGCGCGCAGATCGGGCAGGTAATGGCCGGGATAGGCGCGACCGATCCGCAGCCAGTATTCGTAATCCATCGTGTAGCTCAGAGATTCGTCGAACGGGCCGAACGCATCGACGACAGATCGCCGAATAAAGGTCGTCGGCTGTGAGACGTAAACGCCGAGCCGGAGCAGCTTATCGTAGTCCCATGCCTGAGTCGCGCGGCGAAAAGGCATCGGCTCACCCGACGCGGTGATCGAAAGCGGGTCACCATAGACCCAACCGGCCTCAGGGTGCGCCTTGAAGTAGGCGACAGCCTTTGCCACACTGTCCGGCAAATACTGATCGTCGGCGTTGATAAAGGCGAGAATCTCGCCCTGGGCGCGCTGCCAGCCCTTATTGATAGCGTTCGACTGACCGCGATCCGGCTCGGAAACAAGCGTCAGACGGTCAGCATAGCGGCGCGCAATGTCAAGCGTGCCGTCTGTCGAGCCACCGTCCATGATGAGGTACTCAATCGGCTGATAGGTCTGGCTCAGAACTGACGCAATCGTCTTTTCAAGGCTGGACGCTGCGTTGAGGACTGGCGTAACAATACTGACAAGAAGAGGCTGCTCTGGGAGCATTCATGGTCTGCTTAAGATGCTGCTTAGGTTTTACATAGCTCCCTTCGATTGTCGAGGCACGCTGCTGAAATGTCAAGCGTTACAGCCGATGATAACCATACGACCGCCTCACCCGATGCCCAGGGAGCGGCGGTCGCAAGACGCAGCAGGTTTTCTGGCGCGCCTCACCCGGCAGACAGAGGCTGGCGCGAGCCGAGGAAGTCACGCATCAGCGCGACCTGTTCCAGCGTGGTCGGTTCGTCAGATTCATCCAGCTCGACGGTGACGGCTTCGGCGGGCGAATGGTCGAGCACCCAGCCGAGCAGTTCCAGCAGCTCCGGCTGATCGCGCTGGATCGGGCCGTGCAGGTCAACGCGCTGATCGCCTTCCCAGCCTGACTCGGTGACGTGAATTTCGCGGATGCGGTCGAGCGGCAGCAGGCGGAGATAGTCGCGCGGGTCGGCATAGCCCATGTTATGCGCGCTGATGCGGGCGTGCGCCAGATCGAGCAGCACGCCGCAGTCGATGCCGAGGATCAGCGAGGAGAAGGTGTCCGGCTCACAAATATACTCATAGGCATTGGTCGGGTGGTAATTGAAGTTCTCGAGCAGCAGCGGCATATCGCCGAGCCAGTCCTTCAGCCGCTTGCCGTGGTTGAGAATGTTGTCGTAGACCGTCTCGCGCGACTGAAGCTGATCGTCGTCGGCCTCACGATAGGGGCCGTTACGGTGCGCCTGTGGCTCGGCACTCGCGCCGATACCGGTCGAGAACCAGGGCGATTGGGCGACGTCGAGCATGGCACGGGCATCAGCCATGACCTGCGGCTTGAACGGATCGACATAGTTGAGCCAGAAGCTGCGGTCGAAGTCGTGGACGTAGATCGGTTTGCCGAGCGCGGCAATTTCCCTGATCTTCCCCGGCCCGCGCTGGCCGTAGTAGACAATGTAATCGACGTCAAGCGCGTGTTGGGACAGCAGCCTGACAACGGTATTAAAGGCCGGGATTCCTACTTTCAGCATAAACGTTATCCTCTAGGATTGGCTGATAGCCGGGACGGCGGCGCTGGTCGGCGCGCGCATTTCGACCGGCGGCTGATTCTCGCGGTAGACCAGATAGCGCGTCGGCGTGAGCGAGACGGGGTCGCCGATGTTGAACTGCGTCGTTTTCGGCAGGTAAATCTTGATCGTCTCCGGCCCAATCGCGGGAACAGAGACCAGCGCCTTGCGATAATGGCCGAGGTCAATCAACTGCTCGACCGTGCCTCCCCAGGAGTCGGGCTGCGTCCCGGCGGTCATGGTCAGGTCTTCGGGGCGGACGGCCACCGTCACCGGGCCGTCGGACGCGCCGTGACCGGGCAGCGTGACGCCACCCGCAGTGATCGCTTCGCCGCGCTGCGCGCCGGGAATCAGGTTCATCACGCCGATGAAGTCCGCCACGAACAGCGTTTG
Organism: uncultured Anaerolineaceae bacterium; assembly: GCA_964652205.1. Lineage (GTDB taxonomy): Bacteria > Chloroflexota > Anaerolineae > Aggregatilineales > Phototrophicaceae > ZC4RG36. The sequence continues at coordinate 15,947 of CAZZAO010000042.1, forward strand.
CGGGTTGGCGTAGATGCTGCTCGGCTGGTCGATCTGCTCCAGATGGCCGCTGCTCATGACGGCGATGCGGTCAGCCATCGTCAGCGCTTCTTCTTGATCGTGGGTGACGAAGATGGTGGTGATGTGGACGCGCTGCTGAATGCGGCGCAGTTCCTCACGCAGATGGACACGCAGCAGCGCGTCGAGGTTGCTGAACGGCTCATCGAGCAGCAGGATTTGCGGTTCCAGCACCAGCGCCCGCGCCAGCGCGACGCGCTGCTGCTGGCCGCCGGAAAGCTGCTGCGGCATCCGCTGTCCATAGTCCGCCATCCCGACCATCGCCAGCGATTCTTCGACCTTGCGCTTGATGTCTGCCGCAGGCAGCTTGCGCAGCTTGAGGCCGAAAGCGATGTTGTCGAAAACTTTCATGTGCGGCCAGAGGGTGTATTTCTGGAACACCATGGCCGTTGGTCGGCGGTTGGCGGCCATATTCATGACCGACAGATCGCCGATGCGAATGTCGCCGCCGGTCGGTTCCTCGAAGCCCGCGATCATCCGCAGGACGGTCGATTTGCCGCAGCCAGACGGGCCGAGGATACATAGAAATTCGCCGTCCTCGACGCGAAAGTTGACGCCATCGACGGCTTTGACTTTACCGAAGTATTTTTGCAGGTTGACCACTGAAAGCGTAGCCATTTCTTCTCCTTAAACGCCAAAGCCAGCGGCGAAATAGCGGCTACGCAGGAACCGCTGAGCGAACACGAGCAGGATCAGTGACGGAACCCAGGTGACGAACATCAGGATCGCGCCATACTGGACGACGAGCTGATTGTTAGTCAGCGAGTACATCAGCACCGGGACGGTACTGACATTTGGCAGGCCGATGATGAGCGACGCCTGCGATTCATAAAAGATGGCGACCGCGCTCAACAACAGGGCGGCGGCAATCGCGGGAAAGGCGAGCGGCAGCGTGATCTGAATGAAGGTCCGCAGGCGGGACGCGCCGACATCGAGAGCGGCTTCTTCGAGCGAACGATCCACACCACGGAAGGCTGCCGTTGGTATCCAGACCATCAGCAGCAGTGAATTGACGATCTGAATCAGCACCACGCCGGGGATCGTACCGATCAGGTTAAATCGGAAGAAGATGACGGCGATAGTGATGTACAGGCCAAACCGGGGAAACGCATTGGTCGCCAGAAACGAGAGCAGAAAAACCTGCCGCCCCGGAAAACGGATGCGGGCGAACGAGTACGCGGCGGGCAGCGAGACCAGCGCCGAGAACAGCGTTGCCAGCAGCGTGATGATGATGCTCTGCGGAATGGCGCGGGCGACATCGGCGCGGTGGAAGGTATCGACCCAGAACTTGAAGCCCCATTGAGTCGGAACCAGCGACGGATACTGCCAGCGCACCGCAAACGCCCACAGCACGACCGAGACCATCGGCCCGATGATGAACAGAATCAGCGCAACTGTCAGAAACAGGCCGAAGCCGTCATGGCGCAGCCAGCGCAGTAACTGCCGCATCGCGCCGGGGGATCGCTGGGACTCGCCGCCTGCGAGGGCTGCTGTCGTCTCCATCGCTAATCCTCGGCTTTCTGCTGGCTGGCAACTGTGCGGACGTAGAGATAGCCAGCAATCGCGGCGATCAGGAAGGTGACGACGGCCTGAGTCTGCGCTTGAAGCGGGTTATGCACCTGATCCCAGGTCCGCTCCATGAACACCCCCATCATCTCCGGTGAAGCAGGGCCAAGCAGGTATGGCACGGTGTAACTACCTAACACGCCTAGAAACTCAAGCGAAAAAATAATCAGGACAGCATTTTTGATGAGCGGCAGCATGACCTGCCAGAAAATCTGCCAGGAATTCGCGCCGACATCGCGCGCGCTTTCCAGCAGTGAATCGTCGATCTGAATCATTGCGGCACTCAGGATCAGGACGGTGAAGGGGATGCCTTCCCAGACCAACCCGATGATCGTTCCCTGAGTTTGCAGATAGGGCGTGGTGTAGGACGCAATGCCGACTTTGGTCAGCAGCGTTTGCAGCAGCCCATGCGTAATGGTGAAGCGGATCAGCGCGAACGCCAGGATGATTCCCGGCACAAACAGCGGAAACAGCGCCAGCAGATAAACCACGCTAGTGATGCGGCTTTTGGAAAAGCGCAGATACAGCGCGATAGGAAAGCAGATCAGGAATAGCAAGAAGACGACTGTAAACGTCACGCGGAGCGTATACAGCAGATTCGTCATGCTGTACGGGTCGCTGAAGAAAGCGTGATACTGTTCGAGCGTGAAGCCGGTTGTAGTCCCGTCCAGTTTGGTCGTCAGGGTCGTAATGACCGAGAGCGCGGCGGGATACACGATAATCAGGACGACGAGCAGCAGCGCCGGTAAGATCAGCGCGTAACCGCCAATGATCGACCGCAGGCGGCGCCTGCGGGCATTGCGAACAAATTCGGCTGTTGCCATGACGTTTCACCCTGTTGTAGCGGACAAAAGTAAAACGACGGGTTCCGGCCAGCGTCGCCGGAACCCGTTTCAAGCGTGGGTGAAGTTAGCTGGCTGCCGTCGCGGTCGGCGCTACAGTCGGGACAGGGGTTTCAGTCGCTGGCAGTGTCGTCGCTACGTTCTTGTACCAGCCATCATTCTTGGCGGTGTCCCAGCCACCACCAGGCCAGACGGGGGGAGCCTTATCGCTCAACGCCTGAGCGATAATGTCCTTGACGTCCTGCGGCAGCAGGTCGGTCTTGATCGTCGGGAAGCCACCGATGTCCTTGACCACTGACACCTCGTTATCGAGCGAGATGTAGTAGTTGGCGAAGGCCAGCGCGCCGTCCATGTGGGTGGCGTTCTTGGGGATAGCGGTGTAGACCCATCCGCCAGTCATTGGCAGGTCGGTCAACTGCGTCAGCTTGACGTAGTCAGGCAGCGTCCCGTTGAGCAGCGCCTGAATCGACTGATCTGACCAGGCAGTAATCATGCTGACCGAGCCATTGGCGAGAAGCTGGAGCGTCGGCAGGTTGCCAGCAGGGTACGAGCCGTTCTGGTAGATGTCGGCATTGATGTCCGACAAAATCTTCCAGGCCGGGGGCAGCAGCTTGTTCGCCAGGTCTTCGCTGTAGTTATCCGGCGTGAACAGCGAGGTATCCTTGCCGTTAGCCTCGTAGATCGCGCGAATGACGAAGTTGCCACCGCTGCCCCCCTTGT
>CAZZAO010000042.1:19196-39171 GCA_964652205.1 uncultured Anaerolineaceae bacterium
GACGAACTGACCGGGATGCGCCTTGATCCAGGCGATCAGATCAGGGAAGGTCTTCGGCACTTCGTTTTCTGGCACTTTGGTGCTGTCATAGGCGATCAGCACCTGCGAGCCGCGATAGGGCAGGCCGTTGGGGATGATGTTGACCGAAGGGTTGATCGTGTCGTAATTGGGGATATTGTCCTTGTTGAACTTAACGAACAGGTCAGAGTCAATCACCTGCTGGCTGGTGAAGTCACCGGGGTCGAGGCCCTCGATCACGTCGATCTGCGGGTCGGCTTTGGCATTCATGGCCGCGATAGTACGGGTGATGACGTCCTGCATCGTGATGTTGCCACGCGCAATGACGACGTTCACCTTATATTGCGGGTTGGCTGCCTCGAAGCCGGGGACGACGGTATTCGAGAGCCAGTCGGTGATATTGGTGTCACCATCCGAGTAGACGTTCAGGGTGGTGGGTTCCTGAGCGTGAACGCCAACGACGCCCAGGCTGAAGGCGGCGATCACGAACAGGATGAAAAGAACACGGCGACGATGCGATGAACCTTCATACACTGACATAAAACCATCCTCCCAAGAACACGAATACCGAAAAGGTCTGGCACAGCAGATCGAAATCCTTGCCCTTATCTACGCGCGTAGATAAAGTAAACCCAACGATTTAAGTCTGCCAGTCACCAGCGTTAATATTGAGCATAGATATTATTAAGCGTTCTGGAATGGAATGCAACAACTTTTTGTATTTTGGTTCGTCAAGTTTAACAAATTCCCCACTTTGTTAAGGATTTCAACCTGATAGGCCCCGCTTCAGGGGTTATGAAATGGGAGTTGAGAATGCCGGTTACACGCAGACAGGTCGCTGAATACGCGGGCGTTTCTGAAGCGACCGTATCCTACGTGGTCAACAACGGGCCGCGTCCGGTCGCGGCGGACACGCGCCTGCGGGTGCTCGACGCGATTCGCGCGCTCGGCTATAAACCGAACGGCGTGGCACAAAGCCTGGTCACACGACGCACTTCGACGATTGGCCTAATTCTGCCTGACACCGCCAACCCGTTTTTCGGAGAGCTGGCGCGGCTGATCGAGACGATGTGCTTCGCCCGACAGTACACCGTCATGCTGTGCAACTCGAATATGGAGCAGAGCCGCGAGGTCAACTACATCAACGCGCTGCACGCTCGCCGCGTCGATGGCATTATCCTGACCCCGACCACCCGTGACAGTCCGGCACTGGAGCTGCTGCGTCAGGTGAACCTGCCGGTCGTCCTGCTCGACAGCATCATTCCGGGGTATGCGTCGGTGCAGATGGATGACCGGCGCGGCGGCATGATGGTGACGCGCCATCTGATTGAGCTGGGCCACCATCAGATCGCCTGCATCACCTATTCTGACCCATCCTCGACCCGCTCGACCCGCTTCGACGGCTACCGGTCAGAGATGGCGCGCGCGGGATTCAGCACCGAGGGACTGGTTTCGATGGTCGCGGAGCCAAACGTGCGCTCCGGGGCAGTCGCGGCCCTGAGCCTGCTCAAGCAAACACCGCGACCGACCGCTATCTTCGCCCACAATGATCGGGTCGCGCTCGGCGCGCTGAGTACGGCACGCTCGCTCGGCCTGCACGTCCCCACTGACATCTCGATCATCGGCTACGACGACATCGAAGAAGCCGCCTATTTCACGCCGCCGCTGACGACTGTGGCTTATCCGAAGGAAGCCCTGGTCAATGCTGCCGTCAATCTGCTGCTGGAAGCGATTCAGGAGCCGCAGTCGGGGCGCAAGCCGATCAAGGCGATCTTCCCCGGCAGCCTTGTCTTGCGCGAATCGACCGCAGCGCCGCCCGCGCGCTGACGATTCCCGCGTCGGGTAAGCACCCGGCTTGCCCGACCGGACGATACGACGAATGAGGCTGTATCACTTCGATCAGCGCGCAGCGAAGACGCTGTCTTTGCCTGCAAGCTGCCGCCAAGTCTTAGCACACGCCTGGTTGTGGACAAGCGCCGCCCGGCCACTATAATTAAATTATTCATTATGTTAGCAGTCAGGCAAAAGCATGAACAACACCCCACGCACCGGGATTGAAGGGCTGGAAACGGCTGAGGCACTTCAATTTCAACAAGCCTCATGGCGAATTGAGCAAATTGCTTTCGTTCTGATGCTGGTGCTGCTCGCGCTGGCGCTGCTCGGCATCCTCGGCGGGCATGGGCCGCTCAGTCATGTCAGCGCCGGAGCGGGCGGCGACGCTTTACAGATCGGCTATCAGCGCTTCACGCACGTTCTGGAGCCGACGACACTCAACGTAACCGTGAACCCCGCCCCCCTGACCGACCGCATCCAACTGACGTTCAGCGCTGCCTTTCTCGATGGAATTGATATTGAGGGTATCCAACCAGAGCCAGAACGCAGCTACACCCGTGGTGACGAGATCAGCTACGTTTTCCGGCTCGCTGCGCCCGCCGAGACAGCGCGGATCGCCTTCACGCTGCAGCCGAACATTTTCGGGCTGATTGAGGGGAAAATCAGCCTCGAAGGTGGACCGAGCGTGAGTATTCAACAGGCCGTTTATCCCTGAGTAATCGGAAAGGAATCAGTGATGATCTCGGTTATACGTGCCGCGACCGTGTATCTCTTCCTGCTGCTGCTGTTTCGCGTGACGGGCAAGCGCTCACTCGGCCAGATTACGACCTTCGACTTTGTACTGCTGCTGATCGTCAACGAGGCGACCGATCAGGCGTTGATGGGCAGCGATTACTCGATCACCAACGCGGTGCTTGTCATTACAACAATGGTCGCGCTCGACATCGGGCTATCGCTATGGAAACAGCACTCCCCCCGAATGGCGCGGCTGACCGAAGGCGTGCCGATTGTGATCGTCGATCACGGCAAGCTGCTCAAGGATCGGATGGCAAAAGTGCGCGTCGATGAGGACGACATTCTGGCCGCTGCCCGCGAGCTGCAAGGGCTGGAGCGGATGGATCAGATCAGGTTCGCCGTGCTGGAACGCGACGGCAGCATTTCGATCATCCCGGCGTCTGGCTAACACTCAGGTCGCCTCGGTCGGATGCCGTGACGCCAGCAGGTCGGCATGAGCGCCGCGTCCGGTTTCCCGCAGGCGAAGCAAATAGGCCGGGAGTTCGCCGCGAGTGTGATGCGGCCCGCCCTCGCGCAGCACCGTCATCAGCGGGTCGACATTCGTGGGGCTGGACTGCATCATTTGCTGCGTCCAGTCTTCAAGCAGCGCCATCGCCTTCTGCGCCAGCACCGGACGGTCGGCGGCCAGGTCAGTCTGCTCGAACGGATCGTCGCTCAGGTCGAACAGCATCAGGTCGCCGAACTGCTTGTAGCCGTCGTGGTAGGTGCGGAGCGCAAGGTAGTTATGACCATTATCGTCGAAACGAACGCCGCGCTGTACCGACCACGCCCCCTGACTGGTGACAAGATAATCGCGCCCGGCAGACTCCCCCGCCCGAAAGGTCGCCGTGAACGGCTGCCCGTCCCAGTTGGGCGGAACCTGACCGCCGACATGTTCAATCAGGGTTGCCGCCCAGTCGAAATGATAGTGGAGCGCATGATCGTCGCGGGCGGCGAGGCCAGGCGCGCGGACGATCAGTGGAACGCGGCACGTCGCCTGATCGGCGGCCTGATGGTCGGCCCAGACGTTCAGCTCACCGAGTGCTTCGCCATGATCTGCGCCGACCATCACCAGCGTCTCGTCGAGCAGGTCGCGCTCGCGCAGCCAGTCGAACAGCCGACCGATGTAGCTGTCGGCGTAGCGGATGCCGAGATCGTAGCCGTCGATCCACCAGCGCACGTCGTCACAAGTCGGGATCGACTGCGGGACGTGCGGGTAATGGTCACGGATAAACGGATCGACAGCGGCGAAGCCATTCGCTTCCTGCGGGCTGTGCGGGCCGAAGCCATCCCAGGCGCGCTGCCAGTATTCGGCGCTGTAATGCGGCGGCAGCGGTGTCGCAGCAAACGGATTGGGAAACGATGGCGGCGTGCGATAGGGCGTGTGCGCGTCCCAGAAATTGACGTACATAAACCAGTGATCGTCGCGGCCATTGCGTTCGAGCCAGTCGAGCGCCAGCGGCGCAACCTCGTCGGCGCGTTCCAGCCCGCGCCGCCCGCAGTTATAAACTTCGTTGAACCCGGCATACCAGTGCCAGGCACTATGGCGCTCGCCGAACGAACTGACAGTCACCGTCCTGTATCCGGCGTCCCGCAGCGCGGCCATCCAGCCAGTCAGGCCGAACTCGTCCTGCATCTGGCGCGTCGACCCTTCGATGAACGGCTGCGCTGCCGTCCCACCATGATTGACCACGCCCGTATGATAGCCAGTGCGCCCACTCCACAGCGCCGTCCGTGACGGCAGACAGGGCGCATCGGTGACGTAGACATTGCGAAAGATGGTGCTTTCACGCGCCAGCGCGTCGATGTTCGGCGACGTGCTGCGATGATAGCCATAGCAGCCAAGATGGTCGGCGCGCAGGCTGTCGATATCGATGTAGAGGATTCGCATGGGTCGTTTCTCGTTAATGGTCGATCTGTTGTCAGTGTAACCCGGTGTCAAGAAGCGGGGCAGGAACTATTCGGACAACCGCTCCCCGTGTCCTTCTCCCCGCCAGCAGCAAGGGGGAAGTGGTCACAACTTCCTGTGATAATGCCCGCCTGAGCGGATAGCAGCGTCAAAATAGCTGTCTCTCTGATTAAGTTGACGCTACGATGATGGAAGAGATGGATAAAAGGACAAGTTCTGGCGCTCAACCGAGATTATCGACTGGCCGCCATGACGCGCTGCAAGCCCCTGCTGCCCGGCCTGACCGAGCCGGTCAGCCGCTCTGCGTAAACAGCGCCGCGACTCGGGCAGCGGACAGCGCGCCGTTATAGAACACCAGATCGTCGAGTTTCCCCGCCAAAAACTGCCCGCGCTGGTGGTTGACTTTCGCCGCGCCGAGAATCGTGCTGAAGCCGCTGTGCCAGCCGTCTTTGCTAGTCGCAGTCGCTTCGAGCTTGCCGTCCACATAGAGCCGGGTCTGCTGCGCCAGCACGTCACGTACTGCCACCAGTTGATACCAGCGATTAGCTTCCGGCGTGAAGGTCGCCGCCGCCTGCGCGGCCTGCTTACCACGAATGGTAAATGTCGTGAAGGCCAGCCTGTTTCCAGCCTCAACGCTGTATTGCAGCGCAAAGTTAGTGTTGAGTCCATCCTGACTGACGAAGGTCATCGACCGGTCGGTTCGGTCGAGCCAAACCCGGACGGCGACCGAAAAGCTGCCTGATGTGCTTAAAAGCGGCGCAGTCAGATCGACGTAAGCTTCGTCCCCACTGAGTTGAAGCGCCTGACCGTCGCGGCCTTCCGCCCACGCGACCGACCCGACTGGCTTTCCGGTCGGCGCGCCGGACTCGCTCGGTGCGAGGCTGCCGTCCAGGGGGTAACGCGCCACTTCACCGCACGGCTGCCCCGACGGAACCGGAATGCCGACGTCGGGCGGGATCGGCTTGCCGAACACCGGCAGCCCCTGCTCATCCCAGGTGAACGGCTGGGCGTAGACCTGACGCTGCGCCCAGCCATCGGTCGCCAGCCGGTTAGCGTGGAACAGCAGCCAGCTTTGCGTTCCATCGGGCGACGGCACGGGCATCGAGTTGTGGCCGGTTCCGTAAATATTGCCCTGGTCGCTTTCGAGTTTCTGGAACACCGGGCCAGTTTTCGTCCACGACTTCGCATCAAGCGGATCGTCGCCAGTCAGCGCCAGCAGGCCGAGCTTGTATTCGGGCGTCCAGCTTGCATCAGCGGAATAGACGATAGACAGTTGCCCGTCATGGATGAACGGCTCCGGCCCCTCGTTGATCGCCGCGACCGTCCGCTCCCAGGGCTGCTCCGGCTCGGAGATCAGGTGGCGCAGGCCGACAGTCAGCGGGTCGCTCATTGGCGCGAGGTACAGATTTTGCGGGAAGTCGCCCGTATCTCCCGGCCAGCCCGACCAGACCATATACAACTGCTCGTTGTACTCGAACACCGCACCGTCAATCGCCCATTTATCGGTCGCGGCGTCAGTATAAACCCGCCCCTTGAACGTCCACGCGCCGAGCGGGTCAGCCGTGTCGGCCTGCAAGGCGTACATCCGATGGTTGGCATTCGTGCCATCGTCGGCGGCGAAGTAGACGTACCAGCCGCCGCGCAGATAGACCAGCTCCGGCGCCCATAATTCAGCCGTGTACTCGCCCGTCGATGGCAGCGTATAAATCTGTGTTGGTCGAGCGCTGACCAGCTCGGTCAACTGCGCTGACTTGCGAATTGCGAGGTTCAGGCCATCAGACTGGATCAGGTAGTAGAAGCCGTCATGATAGACCGCCGAAGGGTCCTGTCCCTGCGGCAGAATCGGGTTGACGAAGGCGCAGCTCAGGTCGGCGTCCTGCGCCGAAAGCGGCATCACCAGCGCGATCAAGCTGAGCGCACCGAGGACAGCGGTCAAAATAGATGTTCGCATAACGTCCCTCTGAGCAATTCAATCCATAATGAGGATTGTAATCCATTAGAAACGAAATCACGACTCTCGAATTGCTTGACAAATACCTGAGCCAATTATAAACTGACGTCAACAGTAAGTAAGATCACCTAACTAACTAACTGCGCTGTCGCATGAAGGAGACAACATCGCCCAGCTTACGTCCGGCTAACAACCATCGACGCTGCAAATTATCTTTTCAAGGAGTTCTGAATGAAACGCGCACTGCTTTTGTTGATCGCCCTTCTGCTGGTCGTCGCCGTCACTCCGGCTGCCGCGCAGAACAAGAAGCTCGAAATTTACGTCGCCGGGGCCACTGACGACACGATGAAGTGGTTCCAGGACACCGCCTTCCCGGCCTTCCAGAAAGATCATCCCGATGTCGATCTGAGCATCGTCACCGGCGGCTGGGACACCTTCGACACTCAGGTTGCAGGCTGGATCAACACCGGCTCTGGCCCGGACATCGTCTACCTCGGCTCTGAATACGCCGCGACCTACGGCAAGCTGCTGGCCGACCTCGACCCCTATCTGAAGGACTGGGACGAACTGGCTAACTTCCTGCCCGCCGCTGTCGAAACCGTCACCTTCGACGGTCACATGCGCGGCCTGCCGCTGCTGATGTCGCCGCGCCCGGTGTTCTACCGCAGCGACCTCGCGGCTGACCCGAAGTCCGTCCCGCCGCTGACCTTCGCCGATCAGATCGCCTTCGTCAAGGCCAACAGCGCCGTGGCTGATGGCGCCGTGACCAAACAGGGCTACATGGATATTGGCGGCGGCCTGTTCGACGCGCAGGAATTCATCGGCAACATCTGGGCCGCTGGCGGTGAGCTGTATAACGAAGACGGCACGAGCGCCTTCGACAGCGCGCAGACCGCCGAAGTGCTCCAGTTCATGTACGACCGCCGCCGCGCCGTCCTGCCGGACGAAACGACCAAGTCGCTCCCGCCGATTGCCAGCAACCCGATTGCTGCCGGTACGGTCGTCAGCGGCATTTTCCCGATGTGGAACATGCCCGCCACCACCGACCCCCTGTGGAAGAACATCGTCGTTGCGCCCTATCCCGCCGGTAAGGATGGCAAGCCGCTGATTCAGGTCTTTATCGACTGGCTGTCGGTTCCGTCCTACGCCAAAGACCCTGAACTGGCCGCCGATTTCCTCAAGTTCGTCGGCAGCAAAGACAACGCCCTCGCCCTGAGCAAGGTCGCCGGTTACACGCCTGTCCGTCAGGACGCCTGGGATGACCTGAAGAAAGACCCGGTCTGGGCTGAACTGCTCGACTCCGCCGTCAAGTATGGCCGCAGCTTCTCCGACATCCGCGTCAGCGCCGAACTGCGCCCGCTGATCGTCACCGAAGTCACCAAGTACCTGACCGACCAGCAGAGCCTCGAAGACACGCAGGCCGCGCTCAAGGAGCAGTACGACGCGATCCTTCAGGACAACGGCTTCATCAAGTAAAGAGCCGGGCAGCCAGAACCGAGAACCGAGAGAAAGCTGGGAGAGGCATTCCACCTCTCCCAGCCAACTTCAGCCGGGCCGGGTTTCGCCCGCCCCAGACTTTGAGCCTGGGTCGGCAAATCCAGCAGGCATCGGCCTCTCGCCGCAATCCGCGTATAATTCAGGTGGGCGCGGCGCGCAGGTTTCCGCGCCCCTCTGAATGCGCTACCCTTCCCCATTTCAAACACGTCAACGGTTTAAGCCAGAGGCATCATGTCGCTTGCTGCGTTACAGCCACACCTCGATACTCTGGGATGGTCGGCGCTGACGGTGCTGTTCATCATCGTCGGCAGCTACCTGATCGCCCGGCTGGCAAGCTGGATCGCCGGACGCGCGGGCCAGTCCGGCTCGGAGCAGCGAAAAATCTTCTGGGGCTTCCTGTTCGCCTCGCCGTGGATTCTCGGCTTCGTCATTTTCGTCGTCGGCCCGGCGCTGGCCTCGCTCTACTACAGCTTCACCGACTACAAGCTCGGCGACCCGATCACCTGGGTCGGCCTGAACAACTACAGCACGCTGCTGATGGGCAAAGGCACGGCGGGCAAGCAGTTCGCCCAGTCGATGTACAACTCGTTCTATTACGCCATCATCGGCGTACCGCTCCAGGTCATCGCCGCGCTGCTGATGGCGATGCTGCTCAATCAGCAGCTTAAGGGCATCCACATTTTCCGGCTGATTTTCTACATCCCGGTTATTCTGGCCGGTGGCCCGGCAGTCCTGCTGGCGTGGCGCTACATGCTGGCCTCAAACGGCGGCTTCATCAACGAGATTTCACACGCGCTGGCAAGTCACGTCTTTTTCTTCGACTGGCTCTATCGCGGCTTCATTTACGCGGTCGAAGGCTTCAATGGCTTCTATGTCGGCGTGGTCAAGGGCGACCCGATTGGCCCGCTCAAGTACACGCTCCCGGCCCTGCTCGGCGCACTGACCTTGCTGATGCTGGCACGGGGCGAGTGGTCGCAGAACAAACGCAACCTCGCCTGGAACGTCGCCGAGATCGTCGGCGTGATTACCGGGGCGCTGTTATTCGCTCGCGGCATGATTACCGACCCGTTCGAGCCGGCGATGATCTTCGCGGGCGGTCTGATCGCGCTGCTGGGGACGATGCTGGCGGCATGGCGCGGCGCGCCCAAACGCGCTCGAACGTGGCAAATCGGGGCGCTGCTGATCGCCGCGCTGACGATGATCGCCCTGCTGCTCACCAGCGACGACGCCACCCGCGCGATCTACATTCCGCTGCTGGTGATCGCCGCCGCGCCCCTGTTCGTCTCGCTGATCGGCCAGTGGAATCGGCGCAAATTCATGCTGCTCGGCGCGCTGGCAACGGTGCTGGTCGTGCTGATCGCCGCGCGGATGGCTCCCGGCCTGATTGGGGACAATCGCTGGCAGGCGCTGACGCAGGTCGCCAGCCTGCAAACGTCCGTCCCGGCGACGACTGACACAAAGGTGCTGAGCGGCTACAACGACGCAACGCCGTCGTCGATGTGGCTGTATGTCGCCGTCGTCGCAGTGGTGGCAGGGCTGGCGCTGGCGAACAACCGCAAACCGACGGCCCAGAAAGTCGTCATCTTCGGCGGGCTGGCGATCTTCGGGCTGATTGCGGTCGGCTCAATAATCGACGGCGCGCGCTATTTTCAGGCATTCGACGCCATCGCGCAGACGACCGGCAAGCCCAATTACCACTTCGCGTTGTTCAATAAGGTGGTCGGGGTCTTTCCCGACTCCGACCGCGCGCCGCTGTGGCTGACGAGCGAGCTATGGACGAAACCCTCGCTGATTCTGATTACGATGTGGAGTTCGGGCGCGGGAATGCTGATTTTTCTGGCGGCGCTCAAGGGCGTGCCGAAAGCCTTCTATGAGGCGGCTGAAGTCGATGGCGCGGGTCGCTGGCAGCGCTTCTTCAAGATCACGCTGCCGCTGATTTCTCCGGCGCTGTTCTACAACATCGTCATCGGCGTGATCGCGGCGCTGCAAACGTTCGAGTCGGTCTACATCATCTCCGACCAGAATTCGTCTGATGCCCTGTCATCGGCGGCCTATTTCCTATTCATCCGCACTTTCCGCCAACTGAACATCGGTCAGGGCGCAGCCGTCTCGTGGATTCTGGCAGGCATCATCGTGCTGCTGACGGCGCTCCAGTTCCGCTACAGCCGGTGGGTGCATTACGAGAACTAGGGCCGAGTGACAAATGATGAGTGATGAGTCACGAGTAATGAGTGATGAGTAAAAGACAAGCCGAGAACCGAGAAAAGTCTAAGACGAGTCAGGTGCATTTAGCTGGCTTTAGCCGGGTTGGGTTTTGGTAGCTCCAGGCTGTGGGCCTGAGGCGGCAGAGAATAAGTCAGCCATTGAGCATGAAGTGGGCATAAGGCGAAGTTCATGACCACATTAACGACATCGAGCGATCAAACCTTTCAGGCGCAGCAGACTGGCTCCGGGTCACTGCTGCGGCGCATCGACTGGCGCAGCGTGATCTTCTACATCATCCTGACGACGGCCTCGGCCTTCTTCCTCTTCCCGATGGTATGGATGGCGGGAACCTCGCTCAAGACCGTCGAAGAGGTCGGCCAGCCACAGTTGAACCTGCTGCCCGCCGTGCCACAGTGGGAGAACTACAGCAAGCTGTTTCAGGAAGTTAATTTCTATCAGGCGTATGGCAACAGCATCTTCATTGTCGCGCTGGTGCTGCTCGGCACGGTCAGCTCGATCTCACTGGTGGCGTTCGCTTTCAGCCGCCTTGAGTGGAAGGGCCGCAATGTCGTCTTCGCGCTGATGCTCGGCACGCTGATGCTGCCCTATCAGGCGACACTCGTGCCGCAGTACGTCCTGTTCTATAACCTCGGCTGGCTGCGCACCTTCAACCCGATCACCATTCCCGGCTACTTCGCAGGCGGCGCGGCCCTGATCTTTCTGCTCCGCCAGTTCATGTCCGGCCTGCCAAAGGAAATGGACGAAGCGGCGATGATCGACGGCGCAAACCCGCTGCAAATCTGGTGGTACGTCACGCTGCCGCTGTCACGACCCGCTATCGCCACGATCACCGTGTTCCTGTTCGTCGGCCAGTGGAACAACCTGCTCCAGCCGCTGCTCTATCTCCAGCGCTCTGACCTGTTCACCATGCCGGTCTACGTCGCGCAGAAATACAACTTACAGGAATCGCCGATCCGCTGGCAAGACATCATGGCGGCGAGCGTGATGTTCGTCATCCCGGTCATCGTCGTCTTCATGCTCACGCAGCGTTACTTCATCGAAGGCATCACCCTGACTGGCTCGAAGGAAGGTTAGCTCTTGATTCAGTTGATGGTCAGCTTCCGCGGAACCGCGCCGCCGCAGGCAATTCTCGATGCCGTCCGCGAGGGCAAAATCGGCGCGTTCTGCCTGTTTAATTTCAACGTCAGTTCGCCTGCCGGGCTGCGCGACTGCACCGACCGGCTCTATCAGGCAGCCCGTGATGGCGGCCAGCCGCCGCCGCTGATCGGCATCGATCAGGAAGGCGGGCAATTAATGGCCGTGACCGGCGGCACGACTGAGCTTCCCGGCAACATGGCGCTCGGCGCGACGCGCTCGCCGGAACTGGCCGAACAGACCGGGCGGGTGCTGGCTCGTGAACTGCTGGCAATGGGCATCAACCTGAACTTCGCCCCGGCGCTCGACATCAACAGCAACCCGTTCAACCCGGTCATCGGCATCCGCTCGTTCGGCGACAGCCCGGAGCTGGTGTCCGAACTCGGTCAGGCGATGATCCGTGGGATTCAGGCTGAGGGGGTGATGGCGACCGCCAAGCACTTCCCCGGTCACGGTGACACCGATTTCGACTCGCATCACGGCACGCCGGTCGTCAGTCATGTCATGGCGCATGTCCAGGCCGTCGAGCTGGCTCCCTTCCGCGCGGCGATTGCCGCTGGAGTCGGCGCAGTCATGACGGCGCACGTTCGTTTCTCGGCCTTTGACGACGCGCTCCCGGCCACCCTTTCGCCAACCGTGCTGACCGACCTGCTGCGCCGCGACCTCGGTTTCGACGGTCTGATCCTGACTGACGCCATGGATATGGACTCGGTCGCCCGCTTTGGTCGCCGGGAAAGCGTCGAAGGCGCGCTCAACGCCGGAGCCGATCTGGTGCTGCTGGCCCATGTCCCCGACCAGCTTCAGCTTGCGCGCGAGACCGCCGCGCTGGTGAATGTCGCATCGGCGGAGCGCATCCAGGCGGCGCGAATGCGAATTCCGCAGGCACGACCGTCACTCAGCGTCATCGGTTCAGCGGAGCATCAGCAGATCGCGCAGACAATTGCCGACCGCTCGATTACCGTCGTCCGCGATGATGACGGCCTGCTGCCGCTGCGCCTGCCATCCGAGGCGAAAATCGCGGTCATCACGATCCAGCCGGAAGACCTGACTCCTGCCGACACGTCATCGCTGGTCGATGTACAGCTTTTCGAGACGATTCATCGCCGCCATCCGCGCACGCAGGCATTCGATGTGCCGATGAACCCGAATAACAGCCTGATCGCGCAGGCGCTCGACAGCGTCCGCGAGGCCGATCTGGTCATCATCGGGACATTCGGCGCAGAGCGCGACGCCGGACAGGGCGCGCTGGTCGCCGGGCTGATCGAACGCGGGCAGAAGGTCATCGCGGTGGCGCTGCGAACTCCCTACGACCTCATCGCCTATCCGATGGCGCGAACCTATCTTTGCACCTACGGCATCCGCGCCGTGTCGATGGAAGCCGTCGCCCGCGTCCTGTTCGGCGAGATCGAGCCGACGGGCATCCTGCCCTGCGCGATCCCTGGACTATGAATTCCCTCTCCCCCTTCGCGGCCTACAGCTTCCGTCGAATGAAAGGATTTCGACGCGCTCCGCCCTCAGGATGTGGGGAGAAAATCTCATGAAACCGCTAAAAGCCACCCGCGAGCAGCTTCGCCGACATAATCAGCAGATGTTACTGCGGACGATTTATTACGGGTTGGCCGATAATCGCGCCGCGCTGGCGCAGGAAACCGGCCTCGCCAAGCCGACTGTCTCCGACCTGATCGCCGAACTAATCGACGAAGGGCTGCTGATCGAGAGCGGACGCGGCGAATCGACCGAAGGCGGCGGCAAGCGTCCGACGCTGATCAAGTTCGTGCCAGACGCGCGCCAGATCATCGGCATTTCGATGGAAGCCAATCAGGGTTTCGGCGTCCTCTCGAACCTGAATGGGCAGGTGCTGGCCCAACACACCGCCGATTTCGACTCGGCCCATGGCGAGAGCGCGGTGCTGCTGCTGAAGGATGTCATCAATGGCCTGCTGGCGCAGCTCGACGCGCCGCTGCTGTGCATTGGCGTCGGCGTGTCGGGGCTGGTCGATACCGACAGCGGCATCGTCCGCCAGTCCGACCATTTCGGCTGGAATGATCTGCCGTTGCAAACGATCCTGAGGCGCGAATACGGCGTCCCGGTCTACGTCGGCAACACGACCGAGCTGACCGCTATCGCCCAGTTCGCCTTCGGCATCGAGCGCGACGACGAGGCCCGCAATCTGGTCACGGTGCGCGTCAGCCGGGGCGTCGAGGTCGGCGTGGCCTGGGGCGACGCGGCCTATCATCACGGCGGTTCCATCGACAGCCTGAGCCTGCGCGACGGCAACAGCATCCGACCGATTGAGACGCTGCTCAGTTGGGAAGCGGTACAGCAGCGCGCCGAAGGCTTGCGCGCGGCCTTCCCCGACAGCAGGCTGCCCGCGCGCGACATTAGCTACCTGCATATTCGTTATGCCGCCGCCAACGGCGACCGCGCTGCCGCGCAGTTAATCGGCGAGCTGACCGACCTGCTGGCACAGGTCATGGCCTGGGTGATCGCGCTGCTGCATCCGAACCACATCTCGCTCGCCGGGTCGATTGTCAACCTCGGACGACCGTTTCTCGACGCCGTCGCCGAGCGCACCGAAGCCTATCTTTCGCCCAGACTGGTCAGCGCGGTGACATTCTCGCTCGCCTACTCCGCCAACCTGAGCGCCATCGGCGCGGTCGCGCACGCCATTCAGATGGAACTGGACGTCATATGAATATCGGCATCATCACCAATTCGCCGACCGACGTGTTTCAACGCGATGTCATCGCGGGGGCGAGCGCGGTCGCCGCGCAAAACGACTGCGCTATCGACGTGATTACAGCAGGCGACCCTTATTTCTCTGAGCTTCCCCCGTTTGGCGGGCTGCTGGTGATCGCCAACGTGCTGGCCGATGACCGGCTGGCGCAGCTTCATCAGAGCGGGCTGCCGATCTCGCTCGTCAGCCATCATGTCGCCAACCTGGCGATCCCCGCCGTCGCACCGAACAACGAGCAGGGCATCGCCATTCTGGTCGAGCATCTGGTCGTGGCCTGCCAGCGCCGACGGATCGTGTTCATTCAGGGCGATATGAATCAGAGCGACGGCATTCAGCGTGACAGCGCCTTCCGTCAGGAGATCATGCGCTACAACCTCGACCTGCCGCCCGCGTTTTTCCTGCGCGGCGACTTCGTCCCCGGCGTCGGCGCGGCCTCGGTCGCTCAACTGGTGGCCGAACGGCGCGACTTCGACGCCGTCCTGGGTTCAGACTATCTGATGGCGCTGGGCGCGGTCGAGGCGCTGACGGCAGCGGGACTGCGCGTGCCAGATGAGATTTCGGTGGCAGGTTTCGGCGATGCGCCGGAAGCGGAAGCGGCGGGCCTGACGACCGTCGCCGCCGACGTGGTCGATCTCGGTCGACGGGCGGCGCGGCAGCTCATCGGCCAGATGCGCGGGATGAAGATTCGAGGGCAGACGCTCCTGAGCGCCGAACTGTGCGAGCGCAACACCAGCCGAGCGCAAGTGACTGGCGATGTCAGTTTCCCTTACGAACGCGGCTGACTTTACGGCCAGATAGCGGCGCAGTGTGTCTCGACCCAGAAACGATGAAAAGGGGTGAAGCTTGCCGTAGAGCCACAGCCCTAAACTAGATGCTCATGGTCAGTGCCTCGAAAGCAAAATTCAGGATGCAGAGTGTACCCGCCTGAGGGTACACTTTCCAGCGCGCCGCACTTAAAAATGGCTTTCGGGCCGGGACACAGACTCATGGCTTTAATCGATATGCCGCTGGAGCAGTTAAAAGACTATTTACCGCAGCGCGCCGAACCGGCAGACTTCGATGCCTTCTGGCAAAAGACGCTGGCCGACGCGCAGGCTTTCCCGCTTGACGCGCGCTTTGAGCCGGTCGATATCGGGCTAAAGACGGTCGAGGTCTTTGACCTGACGTTCAACGGCTACGGCAATCAGCCGATTAAGGGCTGGTTCATTCTGCCTGCAAACCGACCGGGCAGGCTGCCGTGCGTGGTCGAGTACATTGGCTACGGCGGCGGTCGCGGCCTGCCGTTCGAGCGCCTGCTGTGGAGCAGCGCTGGCTACGCGCACCTGATTATGGATACGCGCGGACAGGGCGGCAACTGGCAGCGCGGCGATACCGGCGACGTCGAGCCGGAAGGCACCGGGCCGTCGGTCCCCGGCGTGATGACGCGCGGCATCCTCTCGCCACAAACCTACTATTACCGCCGCCTGTTCACCGACGCCGTCCGCGCGGTCGAAGTCGCGCGGCAGCACCCCGCCGTCGACGCGGACGAGATCATCGCGGCAGGCGGCAGCCAGGGCGGCGGAATCTCGCTGGCCGTCAGCGGGCTGATCCCCGATCTACAGGTTGTCATGCCCGACGTGCCGTTCCTGTGTCATTACCGCCGCGCGGTCGATCTGGTCAACACCCTGCCCTATTACGAGCTGGCGCGCTTCCTCGTCACTCATTACGATCAGCAGGACATCATCTTCAACACCCTGTCGTACTTTGACGGCGTCAATTTCGCCGCGCGGGCGAAGGCGACGGCGCTGTTTTCGGTCGGCCTGCACGATGACATCTGCCCGCCCTCGACCGTCTACGCGGCCTACAATCACTATCAGGGGCCGAAGGAGATTCGCATCTGGAGCTTCAGCGACCATCGCGGCGGCGGGCCATATCAGGCGGTCGAGCAGCTCAGGTTCCTGCGCCAGCGTTACGGCAGCTAAGCGCTCCTTTAGCGAGCAAACAAAAGTCCGGCTGTGATAGCCGGACTTCTCTGTGGTCAGTCACGCAGGTCAGGCCGCGTTTAAATCGTCAGCGGCAGTGGCTCGGCAGGCTGCGACGCGCGCAGCTCGCGCAGCGCTGGTTCGGAGCCGACCGCGCGCGGCAGCTCCAGCATGTTCATCCGTACCATGCGCTCCATCATCTTTGAATAAAAGATACGGTTCAGCTCGCTGTTGGCCGACATCTCCTTGAGCGTCGCTGCCGGGACACGCAGCAGCGCCGCAGATTCATCGACGACGACGTTTGCCGTGCGCGTAATGCCCGACAGCGCCGCGATCTCGCCGAAGAAGTCGCCCGCGTGCAGCACTTCAAGCACCTGCTCCCGGCCATTTTCTGTCCGCCCGGCCACGGCGCGCCCACTGAGAATGAAATAGGCGGCGTCGCTGCGCTCGCCCTGACGCACGATGGCCGTCCCGGCTGTCGCGTCGATATAACGCATCTCGGCGATCAGGTGCTGCTGCTCCTTGAGCGAGAGCGCCGCCAGCAGGGGGATACTGGAGGCATATTGTTCCAGATCCATCAGCGTCACTGCGCGTCCGGCAGCCAGCCCCGGCGCAGTTGACACCCCTCGCAGCAGCGCAATCGCCCGCTTCCACTCCGCCGCAGGCCGCCCCAGTCCCGGCAGCACCAGCGCAATCACGCCGATCACGACCAGCAGAAGGCCGACCGCCAGCAGCAGCAGGCGCACGTCGATCAGGTCGCCGAGGCCAGCCAATCCCATGCCGATGACAAACATCACGTCGCGCGACACGGAGAAAGCGCTGGCGACACGACCGCGCACCTCGCGCCGGGTGCTGCGCTGAACGATCAGCCGCCGGGCGATGAAAACCGGCACATTGAAAAAGCTGCAAACGATACAGACCGCAATCGCTACTGGAACATGCTGAAGCTCTGCCAGCACCCCTGTTGCCGCGCCCATGCCAAGAAAGCTGATGGCGATCCACTGGCCTTCGCGCAGGCGATCAGCGACCGCCGCCATGACGAACCCGCCGACGACGAAGCCAACCAGCGATAGCCCTTCGATCAGGCTGTACTCGAACTCGGTGGCATGGAGCGCGCGCGTGGCGAATGGCAGCAGCACCGCGTTGTTCAAGCCGAACAGAATCGACATCGGGATCATGATAAGGAAGGCAGAGCGCAGGATGGGCGAGTTCCACAGGAAGACACCGCCTTCCTTCAGGTTACGCAAGACGAGGCTAACGCTGGCCTCGCCCTCGACCTTGAAGGGCGGGATATGGACGAACAGCACCAGCAGCGCCGAAATGACGAAGGTGGCAGCGTCAATGTAAAAGGCGATCTCGACTGGCAGGCGTGAGGTGATGAAGCCAGCCGCAGCGAAACCGAGGCCCATCGCGCCGACCGAGCTGATCGAGAGCAGCGAGTTAGCCGCGCCCAGTTCTTCCTCGGTGGCGACGTCAGGCAGCACGCTCTCACTGGCCGGGTTGAAAAACTGAGCGATGGTGCTGGACAGCGCGACGCTGATATAGAGCCAGATAATGCCGTGCGGCAGCAGAATGGGAATCAGGCCGATCAGCACGGCGCGAATGATATCGGCGACGACCATGATACGCTTGCGGTCGATACGGTCAACGAACACGCCCGCCACCAGGCCGAAAATCAGCCCTGGCAGCGCCGTCGCCATCAGCATCAGGCCGACGCTCAGGGCCGAGCCGGTGACACGGTAAACAAGGATCGACGAGGCAATCGCCGTGATACCACTGCCGAACTGCGAGATCAGGTCGCCAGTCCAGATCAGGGTGAAATTGCGATTGCGAAAAACGGAAAATAACGACGGTCGGGCAGCGGGCAATTGGGCCATAAGTTGGTTTTTCTGTACGGTACATATGAGGTTTATACAGAGGATTAAGTTTACTGTATCGCGGCGTAATTCGCTTCAGACTGACAGGCGCAAAACATGAGGATTGTCACCCGGATTCCGTGATAGACATCCATGAACATCCAGCTTCGATAGCGCTATGCTCGGTCGAACACCTTGCTGCGAAAACGGAGCCATATCATGATGCCATCGACAGTACAAAGTCCGGTCAGTGGTCGGCTGGCTGCCTACCTGCAATCAACGCTCGTTCGCCCCGACGCCACCCGCGAGCAAATGATCCGCCACATCGAAACCTGCGGCGAGTACGGCTTTCAGGCGGCCATGATCCCGATGTACTGGGTTCCACTGGCGCGGCAAATCCTGAGCGGCAGCGGCGTCCGCGTCGCCACGGCGATCTGTTTCGGGCTGGGGAACGAGAGCCTGTACGGCAAAGTCGCCCTGCTGCGCGAATGCAAGGCGCTCGGCGCGGATGAGGTCGATTATCAGCCGAATATGAGCCTGTTTATCTCCGGCATGGTCGATGAGTTCCGCGCCGAAAGCGCCGCACTGGCGCAGGCTGCCGAGGGCATGACGCTCAAGGCGATGCTAGAACTCGGCTACATCGACAGCCATGAGGGCCAGCGGCAGGCCGCGCGGCTGCTCGAAGACGCGGGCGTGCCGTGGATCAAGAACTCCAGCGGAACCGGGCCGCATCTGGCTCCGGCAACGCCCGACAACATCCGACTGCTGCGCGAGACGCTCAGGCCGGAAACGCACGTCAAGGCGTCGGGCGGAATTAAATCCTACGAGCAGTCGCTGGCGCTGATCGAAGCCGGAGCCGAACTGCTCGGCACGAGCGCTGCCGTCGAGATCGTCAACGGCGCGGCAGCGCAGCAGACAGAATATTAGGCTGGCTGCTCAAAGACGATGATCGGTCGAATGCCCCGGTCAACGTCGAGGCTGGCGAAAACTTCCGGCACGTCGCCAAGGCGCACCGACGTCGTGTGCATTTCGTCCAGGCGCAGCTTGCGCTCCATATACCAGTCGGCAAACAGCGGCAGGTCGCGCTGCGGGCGAATATTGCCGTAGATGCAGCCGCGAATCGTCTGCTGCTGGCTCATGAAGCGCCGCGGATGAAACGGCAGCGTGGCCTCACGGGCGGTCGCGCCGACCAGTGTCAGCGTTCCGCCGCGCGCCAGCATGTCGATGCCTGTGAGCATCAATCCGGGCTGGCCGACGACCTCGAAAACATGCTCGACGCCGCGCCCGTCAGTCAGCGCCCTGACTCGCGCGATGACGTCATCGGCGCCATTGAGCGCGTGCGTCGCGCCGTAGGTTCGCGCCAGATCAAGCCGCCGGTCATCGAGGTCAACAGCGACGATCAGCCCGGCATTCGCCAGCCGCGCGCCCTGCACCACGCACAGGCCGACGCCGCCTGCGCCGATGACAACGACCGTCTGCCCCGGCTCGACCTTCGCCGTATAGAGCGCCGCGCCAACGCCAGTGGCGACCGCGCAGCCGAGCATCGCCGCCCGGTCGAGCGGAATATCCTTACGCACCGGAACCGCGCCATCGGCGGGGACGACCACGCGCGGGCAAAACGCCCCGGCGTTGAGCATCACGCTCAATGGCGCGCCATCCATAAAGACGCGCGGCGCGGCGGTTCCCTGCACGTTCTCGCATAAATCCTGCCGTCCGGCGACGCACCAGCGGCAGCGCCCGCACTTCGCCTGCCAGTTGACGACGACGTGATCGCCCGGCTTGACGTGCAGCACCTCATCGCCAACGGCGTCGACGATGCCCGCGCCTTCATGGCCGAGCAGCACCGGCGTCGTCCGCGCATCGCGGACGTAGCTGATGTCGGTATGGCAGATGCCGCTGGCGACCATCCGCACGGCGACTTCGCGCGGGCCGGGATCGGTCACGCGGACAGTTTCGAGCGTCGGCAGCGCGCCGAGCTGTTTCAGGACGATACCGGGGAAGTCCATGTTGCTCCCTCACCCCCTGCCCCTGGTGATGGCCTGTTCGCCCTGCGGGTCGAGACGCCGCTTCGCGGCGCGA
>CAZZAO010000043.1:0-30067 GCA_964652205.1 uncultured Anaerolineaceae bacterium
CAGGACACACGCATTAAATTTGATCGGAGTTTCAAGAAAGCTCATATCGACTTATCCAGGGCCAACGGTAACGTAGAGGCGCAGCGCGCTGCGCCCCTACAAACCCTCATGACCTTTTATAGTCTGAGCTGTGATTTTGATGCGATTGCTCTGCGAAAAATTGTTTGGGGCGGAAGTTTTTATCACTTCCAGTATAATGATGCGCTCTATAACAGATTGACGCTCAAACGTAATAGGTGGGGGATTCAGGTCATGTCACAAACGGAAATGCAGGGACTGCGCGGCCAGATCGACGGAATCAATCTGCAACTCCTCGATCTGCTCAGCCAGCGCGCCACCCTCGCCAGCGAAATCGGCAAGCTTCAGGCGCAGATGGGGACGTCCTTTTACGATCCGCAGCGCGAAGCCGATATGCTGACGGCGCTCGAACGGAACAACAAAGGCCCATTCAGCAACGAGACGATTCGCTCGCTGTTCCGCGAAATCTTCCGCGCTTCGATGGCGCTCGAAGAAACCGAGGCGCGCGCCAAGATTCTGGTGCAGCGCAAGTCACCGGACGAACGCACGATCATCACCCTGCCCGACGGTGTCACCAAAATCGGCGATGGCAGCTTTATCACCATCAGCGGCCCGTGCGCGGTCGAAAGTCTGGAGCAGATGGATACGGCGGCGGCAGGGCTGGCCGAGCGTGGCATCAAGATTCTGCGCGGCATGGCCTACAAGCCGCGCACCTCGCCCTATGACTTTCAGGGGTTGGGCGAGCCGGGCCTGAAAATCGCCCGGCAGGTCGCCAACAAGTATAACATGTTCGTCGTCAGCGAAATCATGGATAAATCCGATATTCCGATGTACATGGACTACGTCGATATCTTCTGGGTCGGCGCGCGCAACATGCAGAACGCGACGCTGCTCAAGGCGCTCGGTCACATCAACCGTCCTGTTATCCTCAAGAATGGTCTGGCGGCGACGCTGGAAGAATTTCTCTACGGCGCGGAATACATCCTCAGCGCGGGCAACCCGAACGTCATCCTGATTACGCGCGGCATCCGCACCTTCGAGAAGTGGACGCGCAATACGCTCGACATCGGCGCGATTGCCGTGCTCAAGCAGGAAAGCCATCTGCCGGTCGTCGTCGATATCTCGCACTCAGCGGGTCGGCGTGACATCGCTATCCCGATGGCGAAAGCGGCCAAAGCAGTCGGCGCGGACGGCCTGATGGTCGAGGTGCATCCAAATCCGGCGGTCGCCCTGAGTGACGCCAAGCAGCAGTTGAATCTCGCCCAGTTCAACCAGTTGATGGACGCGATTGAGTGAAAATGCCCCTCGCCTCGGAAGGCGAGGGGAGAAGCCGCACTCTCGAAAGGTGTACTGTCGAACGGACAGCCCAATTTGTCAGACGCCTTTTAGCTGGCTCCAGCCAGGTCAGGCTCTGATAGTGGGCTTTCAGCCATCGGCGGCGATGGCGGGATAGCACAGAGACGCTACGGATGATGCAATGCTCGATTGGCTGATTGTTGGCGGCGGCATCCATGGAACCTACCTCTCCTTTTACCTGACGCGGGTGAGAGGCGCGGCGCGTGAGGGCCTGCGCGTACTCGACCCGGAGCGCGAGCCGCTGGCGCGCTGGAACGCCCGCGCCGCCAACACCGGCATGGCCTATCTGCGCTCGCCGCACGCGCATAATCTCGATCATGACCCGTGGTCAATCGTGACCTTCGCCGCGACGAGGGCCGGAAAACCGCTGGCCGCCTACATTCCACTGCACAACCGGCCCTCGTTGGCGCTGTTCACTGCTCACACGCGCTGGCTGGTCGCCCGGCACGCGCTCGATCAACTGCGTATCGTCGGTCGCGCGGATGGACTGGAGCGTCTGGATGGCGGCTGGCGCGTGACCTTCGGAGACCAGCATCTCGACGCGCGTCAGGTCATTCTCGCCTTCGGGCTGGACGAGAATCTGCGCTGGCCGGAGTGGGCGCGTTCGCTGCGCGAGTCGGGCGCAGCGGTCGATCACATCTTCACGCCGGGCTTCGACCGCGCCGCCCTGCCCGACTGGACGCAGATCGCGGTCATCGGCGGCGGCATCACGGCGGCACAAACGGCGCTGGCGCTGGCAGCGCGCCAACCGGGCCGCGTGACGCTGCTGGCGCGCCATGCGCCGCGCATCCATCACTTCGACAGCGAACTCGGCTGGATCAAAGGCGCGCTGCTGGACGAATTTGCGCGGGAAACCGACTTCGACCGCCGCGCCGAGATCATCCGTCAGGCGCGGCATCGCGGCTCGATGCCGCCGGATGTCTACGACGCGCTAACCGCAGCCATCAGCGCGGGAACTGTCGAACTGCGTCAGACGGAAGTCACGGCAGGCTGCCGCGACGGCGCGGATATTCAACTGACCCTCAGCACGGGTGAGGCGCTGACTGTGGATCGAGTGCTGCTGGCAACCGGCTTTGAGCCTGCGCGACCGGGCGGCGCGTGGCTCGACCGGGCGATTGCAAGCTGTGATCTGCCAGTCGCCAGCAGCGGTTATCCCATCATCGACCGGGCGCTGCGCTGGGCCGACGGGCTGTTCGTCAGCGGGCCGCTGGCTGAACTGGAAATCGGCCCGACCGCGCGCAATATCGTCGGCGCGCGGCTGGCCGCCGAACGGATCGCCACAACGCTCAGCGCGCGCTATCGGCAGGCTGTCTGACGCAAACCTATAAAAAACCTGTAAACGCCCGTGGAAACTGCTGGCTCTGATCGAATACGAAAGATCGAATTGCTTGCGTCTTTACGTTTCGCAGAGATAATGAATTTGCAGGAAGCGCTGCCATCATGACGCGAGCGACCCGCAGCCGAATTAGACAAAAAACTGGCCTGAAACAACGCGCCTTTTGAACTGGCGAGGTTGGCGATGACTGTTTTACGCGACCGACATTTACCGCTTTTTTTCCTGCTTTTACTGGCGCTGTTGATCCCGCTGGCGGCGCGTGCCCAGACGTCCGGGCAGATTCTGATCAATTACCCGGAAATCGCGGACGAAGGGGACGGACTCGGCCTGAGCGTCTACTTCAATGTGACCGACAGCACCGGGCAGGTTGCGACCACCGCCGATGTGGCATCGGCTCGCTTCCTGACCGACGACGGCCAGAGCTACGACGCCACGGTCGAGAAGCCGACCTCGCCGATCTTCATCGCGCTGGTGCTGGACGCCAGCGGCAGCATGGGCGGGGCAGCACAGGCCATGCGTCAGGCGGCTATTCAGGCCATTCAGGATGCGCCGCAGGAAGCACGCTTCGCCGTCATCCGCTTCAACGACAAAATTGACACGCTCCAGGACTTCACTGACGACCGCAACCGCGCCATCAACGCCATCGGCGAGGTCAAGCCGATCAATCTGGCCGGGACATGCCTGTACGACGCCACCTTTCAGGCGATTCAGATGATGGGCAGCCAGCCTGCCGGACGGCGCGCCATCATCCTGTTCACCGACGGCAAGGATGAGACGCGCACCGGTCAGGTATGCAGTCAGCACGTCTACGATGACGTCGTCAATCTGGCTAACCAGCCGCAGTCGCGCGTGCCGATTCATACCATTGGCCTGTCGGGTGGCAACAGCGCTATCAGCGCAGGCGAACTGGGCGACATCGCTCACGCGACCGGCGGCCTATCGGCAGTCGGCGATCAGGCGGCGCTCGGCGGTCTGTTCGGCAAGATCATGGACGCGCTCAAGGCGCAGTTCCAGGCCCACGCTGTCATCTACCCGACGCAGGGCCAGCACACCGCGCAGGTGCAGGTGACGCTCAAGGATAACAGCTTCCCGCAGCCGGGAATCGCCGTCTTTATTGCGCCTAAGAACTACCAGCGCATCCCAACGATCACGCCGACGCAGCCGACGCCAACGCCAACCATCGTCGTGCTGAAGATCAACAACGTTTCGTTCGATCCCTCAGTCGAAACCATCACGCTCGAACCGGAAGTCGAAAATGAGCAGCTCGTCCACGATTACCGCTTCGAGTTCAAGAACGAGAGCAACCTGCTTGAAGGGCAGTTCCCGCTGCCTGCGCCGCTGCAAAGCCAGGTGACGTTTCCCAGTCGAACGCTGCAAAGCGGCAAGACGACCGTCACGCTGATCGGCTTCGACGCGGACGGCAAGATCATCGCTCGTTCTCAGCCGGTCGAGTTCACCTATCTGGGGCCGACGGCCACCGTGCCGCCGCCGACGACCACGCCAGAGCCGATCAGCGCGACGCTGACCAGCATCCAGTACGACCAGCCGAACGATAAGATTCGCCTCAACCTGAACATTCTTGGTCAGGAGCAAATCGACTCGCTTCAGGTCAACGTCATCGATTCGGAGACCAACCTGCTGACCGCCAGCTATCCGATGCAGCCCGCGCCGATCATCGTCCTGCCCTCGACCGGGCTGATACCGGGCGGGAAATATGATGTCAACGTCATCGCGCAGGGCAAGAACGGGCAAATCCTCAGCCAGAGCAAGGGCGACTTCACCTATACGCCGCCGCTGACGCCGACCGCAACCGCCGTGGTCGTCAGCATCGCCATTAACTCGATCAACATCGATCAGGCGGCGGAAACCTTCGTCATCGGCGTGCAGCCGACCAATCAGCAGAGTATCAAGCATTACCGGCTGCGGCTGACGAACAGTGACAGCGGCCTGATGGTCGGCAGCTTCCAGTTCGATACGCCGCCCTACGACAAACTGAGCGTCCCGCTGAAAGGCGTCGACTCCGGCCAGTACACCATCACGCTCGACGCGCAGGATGAGGCCGGAAATACGCTGGCGACCTTCACCGTGCAGGCCAAATATTCACCGCCGACCGCCACGCCGACCGTCACGCCGACGCCGACCATCACGCCGACTTTCACGCCGACGCCGCTTCAGGGCATCGCCGCGCTCGGCGCGCAGATGCGCGCCAACCCGATCATTCCCATCATCATCGGCGGAGTGGTCGTGGCGCTGATTCTGCTGCTGTTAATTCTGGTTCGCGGCTCGCGCAGGCCCAAGACCGGCACCGGCTTCCTTCAGGAAATGACGATGGCGCAGCCGCTGCCGCCGCAAGGCAAGCCCTCGCGCCCGTCAGCGCCTCAGCCACGGTCAGCGCATCCGGCCCCGATGATCGACGACGAAAAGACCAATGCAGTCGCCTTCGGGCCGGGCGCGGGCGATCCTGAAGCAACCAACGTGGTCCCGGCTTCAGCCATGCCAAGCGCGCGCCTGACGATTCAACGGACGCGCGCCGCCGGGCTGGTCGGCCAGACGGTCGAGATCACCCGCTCGCCGTTCACGCTCGGACGGCGGGGCCGCGACCTCAATTTCGAGGGCGACGATAATGTTTCACGCGCGCACGCCTCGATTAACTTCATGAACGGCGTGTTCACGATTATCGACGAAGCCAGCACCCACGGAACCGCCGTCAACGGCAACCGCATTCCGCCGAACGTAGCCGTGCCACTCAATGGGGGCGAACGCATTATGCTCGGCACGACAACCATGCTGATCTTCGAGCTGGAGAGCAGGCCGCAGCAGTCGGGCTTCGATCCTGACCGTACCAATATCTAACCGGGGACACCCAGGCAGAACTCATGGCGCAACTATTCCCGCCGCTCGACGTCGCAGGTCAAACAGATGTCGGTCTGAAGCGAACCCGCAACGAAGATTCGTTTACGGTGCTGATCCCGTCCGCCAATTCGTCGATGACCGGTCAGGACGCGATGTTCATCGTCTGCGACGGGATGGGCGGGATGGGCGGCGGGGATGTCGCCAGCAAAACCGCCATCGAGGAGATCACAAAAACCTTCTACGATCCCTCGGTGACGCAGGATTACGACCCGCTGCCGCGCCTGCGAAACGCGCTGGAAGCGGCCAATGTGCGCGTCCGGGAAACGGCGCAGACGGTCGGCCTGCCGCGCATCGGCGCGACCGGCGCAGGCATGATTCTGACCAGCACGGGCGATGCCGTCGTCTTCAACATCGGCGACAGCCGCGTGTACCGCGCGCGCGGCAGCTACATCGAACTGCTGACCCGCGATCAGAGCGTGATGGCAAGCCAGCTCGAAGCGGGTCTGGTCTCGCAGGAAGAAGCACGGCTCTCGCGCAACGTCAACGTCACCGCCTTCATCGGCCAGCCGATGCCGATCTCGCCGGTTTACAGCCGGATGCAGACTCAAGCGGGCGACATCTTTATCATTTGCAGCGACGGCGTCTGGGACCTGGTCGAGCCGAACGAACTGCTCAAGTTTGTACAGGCTCCCGCTCAGGAAGCGGCCCGTAAGCTGATCGCGCTGGTGCGTCAGCGCGGCGCGCCAGATAACGCCACCGTCATTATCGTCCGGGTCGGCACTGCCGCGCGCTCGATTCCGCTGCTGCCGCTGGCGGTTGCCGGGCTGATCGTGCTGGCAGCCGTCGGCGGGTTTGCGCTGGCGCGCAGCGAGCTGTTCGCCGCCAGCCCGCCGCCAGCCAAGACCGCCAGCGTGACGATGACCACCGCCCCACCTTCAGCGACAGTCCCGGCAGTGATCGCCACGCTCGAAGCCACAGTAGAAGCGTCCCCGGTCATCGGCATCAGCGTGAACACGATTACGCTGGAAGTCACGCCCGATCCAACGGCGGCAGCGACAGAAGCCAGCGCCGAGGCCGTCGTGGCACTGCCGACCGCGACGCCGACCACGGAACCAACCGCGACGCAGCAGGCTACGGAAACACCGAGCGCGACATCGACGCGCGCGCCAAGCCGCACGCCCGCGCCATCGGCCACCAACACGGTCACGCCGACGCGCGCGCCAACTCAGACGCCGACGCTCACCCCCAGCGCGATCCCAAGCGAAACGCCGACGCTGACTGAGACAGCACCGCCGAGCGCGACGCCGCCGCCGACCGCCATTCCCTCGGCCACGACGCCGCCGGAACCGACGGTGACGGTCAACCCGACGCTGATTACGTTTACACCGGGGCCGCAGCCGACCAGCAGGGCTACGCCAGCGGCAGGCATCTCGGCGATTACGCATGACGCCTTTATGCTGGTCGTGGCCCACAGCGACGGCGTGATTCTGAACAGCAGCGCAACGCTCACCCTGTACGACGAAGCGGCCACGCCAGAAGCCACAGTTGAGCTGCTGGCCTATCTTGCCACGCTGGACAGCGTCAGGGACACGGCGACGCCGGAAGTCCCTCTCGAATCGACTGCCGAAATCACCCCCGCAGTCGATTATGGCATTCGGCTGCCGCTCGACGCAGGAACGCAGGTGCGGCTGCTGGGCGATCAGGCTACGCCTGATCCATCCGGCGGCATTCAACTGCTGGTCGAGGTCGTGAAGGGCAGCCAGGCCGGCCAGCGAGGCTGGATCAGCCTGCAAGCGCTGTTACAGGCCACGCCAGCCATGCCTTACGTGCAGCCGGCCAGCAGCGTCATTCGCGGCGTCAACATCCGCAGCGGCGAAGGGCTGCTGTCCTCGGTCGTCGATGTCCTGCTGCCCGGTCAGTTCGCCCAACTGATTGCCGTCAGCACCAGCCCGCTCGGCTGGTACTACGTCGAGATGCCGTCCGGCGGTCGCGGCTGGGTATCGCCAGAGAACGTTGAGGTTGAGGGCAGCCGCGATGGCATCAAGCGGCTCACGCCGCCGTCAACCCCTACATTTACCCCCAGCCCGACTGAGACGCCGCTGCCGCTGCCCACACTCACCAGTGTCGGCGCGGGATAAAAACCTGTAGCCGAACGCCTGCACCTGTAAAGACCTATAAAAATCGCGTAGTAATGTGTATGAGTTGAATTGACACTCGTCTCGATGGCTCATACACTGCTCATCAAGTTCAGCAAGCACATCCAGCAGCACGACAAACTACCATAAGGGAGATGCCATCCAATCAAAACACCCGGCAAGCTGACCATCCATTTCACCGATCAAAAGGAGAGGGTTCAATGGGACTCACGATCCAGATTCAGTACGACGGTATGGACAACATGGCTTCGATGTTGAGCCGTATGGGCGACGATGTCGGCGACCTGATGCAGAAGATCGACAACAACGTTAGCCAGTTAAGCGGCGGCGGCTGGAAGGGCGCAGGCGCGGAAGCGTTCTACGACGAAATGCAGACGGTACGCCAGCATCTCCAGAAGCTCCAACAGGACTTTGAAAAGCAGCAGAAGAAGATCAACGAGACCAGCCAGCGCTACCAGGACGCCGAACAGGAAATGATCGCCCTGTTCAGTTCGCTCTAGACCTGAAAGCTACGATCCGGGTCGATGACCCAGGGAGGTTCCTCATGGCAGACGTGGTAATGGAATTCGACATGATGCGCGAGATGACCAAGACCTTTGGCGAAGCCGCGCAGCGTCTCGAAACTGACCTAAAGATGCTTAAGGCGATCATCACGCTGGTCGAAGGCGGCGTCCTGACGGGCGGCCCCGGCAACAAGCTGATCGACTACATCGACCAGACACTCGTGCCGGAAACCGACACACTCCAGCGCAAGATGGAAGAGCTGGCCGTAGACGTTGACAATGCCCGCAAATTCCTGGAAGAAGGCGACGAAACCGCCGCTGGCCGCTTCAGCTAGCCATAACAAGGGGAGACAAACATCATGGGTATTTTCTCAGTGGTGATCGAAGAACTTGAAGACGGCCTGAATGCGGTGCTCAAGCAGGTCGATGTGACACAGCAGGCGAAGAACGCGCTTCAGGCGGGTGTCGGCCAGTTGGTCGGCCCGGTCTGGGAAGGCAAGGGCGCACGGGCCTTCGAGCAGGAAGTCAGCAGTGAGGTCATCGATGCGCTGGCGGAGATCATCGGCTTCAGTTCCAGCTTCACCAACGGCATCAAAAAGGTGCTGGACATCCTGCACACGCTGAACGACTGGCTCCCATTCTAAACACTCGCCTGCGTCCCAGGCTACGAGAAAAGGAAGACTCGAAATGGCTGACATCAAGATCGATTATGACGCAGTGAATGGTATGGGTGACACGCTGGGCAAGCTCGGCGACGTCACCGAGGTTCTGGACGTCGTCTTCACGGCGCTGGCGACCATCCTGATTGCGACCGGCTTCGGCGCGGCCATCGGCGGCAAGTACATGTCCAAGAAGCCGCAGGTCAAGAAGCTGATCGACAAGTGCCACGAACTGGATAAAGACCTGCACTCAGCGGTCACGTCGATCCAGAACGGTGACACGCAGGGCGCGAACCGCTTCGCTCAGTCTTAGGCGAGTATCCATGCCTGTAAAAACCCGCCGAGGTCACGAGACTTCCCCGGCGGGTTTTTTATTCGCAAGTCGCAGACAATGGCCGCCCGCTTATCCGATCAGACCCGCCATCAGAATCAGCACGGCGATGACGACTGCCGCCGCGATGAGCGCAATGACGATCCGCCGATTGGTATTCGACCGCTTGCGCTCGACCGGGACTTCGCCGAACTTGCTGCGCAGCGCTTTGGCAAACGTCCGCACATCCGGCTGGCGCTGAGTCGGCTGCTTGTCGATGCCCTGATAGACGACCGCCAGAATGTCTTCAGACAGGTCGGTACGGTTGAGCGGCAGCGGGTTGTTATGGACGACGGCGTAGCGCACGTCCTCGTCCTTCTGCATCCTGGTCGGGAAGGCCGAATGCCCCGCCAGCATCTCGTAGAGCACCAGCGCCAGGCTGTAAACATCACTGGCGAAGGTCGGCGGCGAGGCCAGCGAGACGACTTCCGGGGCCATGTAGCTGATGGAGCCAAAATGCTGGAGCCAGTTGAGATCAGCGCCCTGCACGTCACCCGCGACGCCGAGGTCGAGCAGCGTGGGCCGTGGGATGCCGTCGCGGTCGGTGCGGACGAAGATCACGTCGGGACTCAGATTGAGGTCGAGCTTCTTCGCCTTGACATGCAGGTACGCCAGCACGTCGGCGATGCTGATCGTCATCCAGGCCGCGTGCTGATACCACGGCTGCGGGTTCTTGCGCAGCACGTCGCGCAGAAACTCGCCCTCGATATATTGAAAGACTTCGTAGTATTTGGTGTCGTCGCGGAACACCGTCTTGCCATAAGGACGCTGTTTAACGGTGGTGTTAGGATAGGGCGAAAGCAGCACCGGCAGCATGGCATGTTCGCTGTTCGCCAGAAGCGCCGCCTCGCGCTTCAACTGCTCCTGACAGCCATCATGCGCGATCTTGAGCAGCAGCTTTTCCTTGCCGCGCTGCGCCTCATAGAGCGCGGCGGTATCCATGACGCGAATCAGGCGCAGCACTTCGATATCGCCCAGATATTCGCCGAAGCCAAGCACGACCGACATATTGCCGCCGGGACACATTGGCTCCTGACACCAGAGGTTTCCATCCACCGAAATTCGATTACACTGTGCGCATACGTGCTTCACGGTCAGCTCCCTGCCCCATGCGCGTGGCTGATCGAGAACGCGCCAGAGCCTGTTCAGTTGCTTCAGTCTATCGAAAACGTTATATTAACAGTATATAGAGGAAGATGTACGCCGCAATACGCAACCGCCGATTATGTGACTCGTTTACCTGCCTGACCACTCATCCGACAAGAGCCTGCCTCAGCGTGAGACCTGAAGGGACACACTCATGCCAGAGTACATGAATCGCCCCCCTCGTATCCAGCCTGAGCTGCCACAGACCGAGGTCAACGTCCCGCGCCCGCCCAACACCGATCAGAGCGCGGCTCAATCGCTGCTTCAGGTTGGCCTGCCGCTGCTGACCATCATCGGCTACGTCATCGTCTCGTCGAGCGGCTCCGGTGGACGGAGCATGGCGCTGCTGATCCCGATGGGCCTGTCGGTCGTTGGCTCGGTCGCGCTGGCGGTTTACGGTCTGATCCGCGCCACGCGGCAGGCTGCCGCCGCCAAAGCCAACTACCTGCGCAACCTGACCGACCTGCGCAAGGAAATGAACGCCTACCACGACCAGCAGCGAACTTTTTACGAGTATCGCTTCCCTGACCCGGACACGATTCTCCAGATCGCAGGCGGAAAGGCGGTCAGCCGGTCAGGGTCGCGGCTGTGGGAGCGGCGCACGACCGATTCCGACTTCGGCTCGGTGCGCCTCGGCATGGGGACGCGCCCCTCAACCGTCACTTACGTCCTTCAGTCGGATGACGGCAGCAACAGCGACTCTTTGTACGATCAGGCGCGCAAGCTGGCCGACGACGGCAGCTTCGTGACCGACATCCCCATTGACATCCCGCTGCGCCCCCATTTCGGCAAGAACAGCAAGGAAGCCGCCGATGTGCCGCAGTTCGCCCTCGGCATCGCCGGGAAAGACCGCAATCTGGTCGGCGAGTTCATCCGCGCGATGGTCGCTCAGGTCGCCGCCTTTCAGGCTCCCAGCGACGCGCGGATTTACGTCGTCGGCGCGCCGAGCGCCAAGCCAACCTGGGACTGGGCGCGCTGGCTGCCGCATTGCAACACCTCGCGCAACGAAAGCAGTGCGGGCGATCAACTGTGCTTCGAGACGCAGAAAGTCCGCCGCCTGTGGGACGACCTGCAAACCGACCTTGAGCGCCGCCAGCTTCGACTGGCCGACAAGGACAGCACCGGCGATGTCACGCTGCCGTTTCTGCTGGTGATCGTCGATGGCTTGCAGCGCGCCGCCGACGAATCGCCGCTCGACAAGGTCGAGGCCGAGGCCGCCGTCTCGATCCTGCTCAAGCGCGGGCCAGAACTCGGCGCGGCGATCATTTTCCTCGTCAACGATCCGAGCGAAGTGCCGAGCGAATGTCGCGCGATCATCGAGGTCGAGCGCGTCGGCCAGAAGGCCAGCTTCCGCTTTGCCGAAATCGGCGTCAACACCACGCGCTATGTCGGCGTAGCGGACACCCTCGACGCCATCCGCGCCGAGCAGGACTTCGCCCGCAAGCTGGCGCCGATGGCCGTTCGCACGACCTACGGCGCGGATCTGGCGATGGCGGTTACGCTGCTGGAGATGAACGAAACCGACGCCGTCGATGAGCTGCCGATTCTGCGTTACTGGGAAGAGAGCCGCAAACCGGAGAATTCCGAGTGGCTGCATGTGCCGATTGGCCTGATGCCCGGCAACAAGGTGCGCGAGCTGGTCTTTTCCGCCGACGGCGATGGCGTTCATGGCATGATCGCCGGGACGACTGGCTCCGGTAAATCCGAACTGCTGCTGACGCTGATTACCGGCCTCGCCATCCGCTTCGATCCGAGCGTCATCAATTTTGTGCTGGTGGACTACAAAGGCGGCGCGGCCTTCGACCCGTTCAAGACGCTGCCGCACGTCGTCGATATCGTCACCAACCTGCAAGGCACGGCGGGCATTCGCACCTTTACGGCCCTGCGCGCCGAGCTAAACCGGCGCAGCAAGCTGATCGCTGATACCAACGTCAAGCACATCGTCCATTATCGGCAGAAGGGCCTGCACCTGACGCGCGAGCCGTTCCCGTTCCTGTTCGTGATCGTGGACGAGTTCGCCGAGATGGTCAAGGAAAACCCGGACTTCAAGGCGCAGCTTGACAGCATCACTCGCCTCGGTCGCGCGCTCGGCGTCAGCCTGATTCTGGCAACACAGCGTCCGGCAGGCGCAGTCACCGACCAGATGCGCGCCAACATGAAGTTCCGCATCTGCCTGCGCGTCGAGACGCCGGAAGACAGCCGCGAGTTGCTCCGTCGCTCGGATGCTGCCTTCCTGCCGCCGAACATCCCCGGTCGCGCCTACCTTCAGGTCGGCAACGAAAACGTCGAGCTGATGCAGGTCGCCCGCGCCGGTGGCCCGTACACCGGACGGCAGGTTGACGCCACGCCCGCCGTTATCTGGCTTAATCGCCAGCAGAAAGCCGACAAAGCCCGCGCGTCTGGCCCGCTTCAGGAAGCGCCTGCCCTCTCCGACGTGATTGTCGAAGTCGCGCACCGTTTCGCCGAGGAAAACGAGGAAATCAAGCTGCAACGGAAGCCGTGGCCTGACCCGCTGCCCGCGCGCCTTCCGCTCGACGCCGTTTACATCCCCGGCGAAACCGAACACAATCCCCTGCTGCCGCTCAACCCGCTGATTGCCGACTGGCTCGACGGCGAAGGCTCATGGCACGGCATCAACTGGGCGGAACAGGCCATGCGCGCGCCGGTCGGCCTGATCGACAACCCGATTCGCGCCGAGCAGCTCAGGCTCACGGTGGATTTCAATCGCGGCCATGTCGTCGTCTTTGGCGCGTCGGGCTACGGCAAGACAATGTTCCTGCGTACCTTGATCGCCAGCCTCGCCGTCATCCACTCGCCCGCCGAGCTGCAAATCTACGTGCTCGACTTCGGCGGTCGCGGCCTCGACGTGCTCGAGGGGCTGCCGCATCTGGGCGCGTCGATCCTGCCGTCGGAAGAGGAGCGCGTCCAGCGCCTGCTGCGCCGCCTGACGACGGTGCTTGAGGAGCGCAAGTCAGTCCTCAGCCAGGCGCGCGCCGACAGCCTGATTACCTACAATTCGAGCAATCCGCAGACGATTATCCCGGCGATTCTGGTCGCGGTTGACAACTTCGCCGGCTTCAAGGAAAACTACGAGAACCTGCTCGACACGCTGATTTCGCTGGTGCGTGACGGGCGCGCCTATGGCATCCACTTCGTCTTTACCGGCGACCAGCCGAGCGCCGTCCCCGGCAAGCTTTACAGCCTGTTCACCGAGCGCCTCGCGCTCAAGCTGGCCGACGCCGGTGGCTACAGCGACATCGTCGGGCGCGGCGTCTCTGGCATCAACGACATGCCGGGGCGCGGTTTCGTCTCCGTCAGCCGCTCACCGCTGGAATTTCAGACCGCGCTGCCAATCAGCGTCTCGCCGGAAGAAGAAGCCGAAGGCATCGACGACGCCAAGAAGCTGTCGATGCTGACGCAGGCCATGAACCGCTCATGGAAGGGCAAGCGGCCTCAGGGCATCGAAATCCTGCGTCCGATCATCTCGCTCCGCAACATCCTGCCGCCAGTCGGCCAGGGCAACCCGCGTATTCAGGCGATTATCGGCCTCGAAGACCTCGACTTGCAGCCTGCCGCCATCGACCTTCAGGCGCGCGGGCCGCACTTCGTGCTGGTCGGGCCGCCGCTTTCCGGCAAGACGACGGCGCTGCGTTCGTTCATTCTGGCGCTGGCGCATTCGTATTCGCCGCAGCAAATCGGTCTGGTTATCATTGACTTTCAGCAGCGCCTGTTCAAGTACGGCGGCGCGCACACGCTCGGCGATCTGCCGCAGGTGCTTTCGACCATCTCCGATCCCGACCAACTGAATGAGATGCTTCCCAAATTGCAACTGGAGTACGCGGCTGACCGCCCGGCTAACCCGCCGCGACCGGAAATCTTCGTCATCTCCGACAACTACGATGACTGGTCGAACGTGGTTGGCTCGTCGAGCAACATGAAAGTCACGGCCTACCGCGACCTCGGCGAACTGGCGCGCAAGAGCGGCCCCGACGGCTTCCACGTCGTCATCGGCGGCTCAATGACGATCATGCGCACATCCGACGACCTGATGAAGCAGGTCATCGCCCCGCGTTACGGCCTCGGCCTCGACGCAGGCGACGCGGCAACCGCCCTCGGCGGTCGCGTCCGCAGCGCTGGCGCAGGGACAGAATTTCCGCCCGGTCGCGGCTATATCGTCAAGTCAGGCCGCGTCTCGCTGATTCAGGTGGCGCAGCCGCAAAGCGAGGCCAACATCGAAGCCGCGCTCGACGCCTGGGTCGAAGAAATTCAGGCCCATTACCCGCAGCGCGCCGTCTGGTACAAGGACACCCTGCCCCCGCCGCCTGAGCCGGAACCTGCGGCTGAAGCTGCTGCCGTCCCGGCGAAATGAGGTCGCTAACGTGGAACGCATCATCCTCACGGTCGAATCAGAATTGTTCGATGAAGTCAGTCAGGAAGCGTCGGTACGCAAAAACGTGACTCTGCGCAGCCTGATGATCGAGATTCAGCGCGAATTCAGCCTGCCGGAAGGCAACTACCTGCTTCAGATCAAGGGCGAGAAACGCGCGCTCGACCTCGAAAAAACGCTCGAACAGCTCAACATCCAGACCGGCGCAGAGATCGTCTTTGCCCGCGACCGGCGCAACGCCGCCCGCGTGATGGCGCTCGGCGGCTCGACGCATACCATGATCGTCAGCAGCAGGCAGGCCTATCTGGTCGAGGATGAAACCGGCAAGGTCTTCGAGATCGAATGGCAACCCGCCATCATCGGACGCCCGGACGCCAACAACCCGGTCAGCGGGCAGACGCTGGCGGTCAACCTCGGCAGCTTCGAGGAAGCGCGCACCGTCTCGCGCCAGCACGCGACCATCACCGAGCGCAGCGGCGTCTACTTCGTCGAGAGCATGGCCGAGCGCAACCCGGCGCTGCTCAACGGAGAAACGATTCACATCGGCGAGCGGCGCAGCCTGCATGTGGACGACAAAATCCTGATCGGCAAGATTTCGCTGACCTTCAAGCTGCACGAATCGCCCGCGCCCGCCGGGAACGCGCCGACCCTGCGCCAGACAGTGACGTAAGGCCATGCGGTCTCACGAGTCGGAGTCTTCATCCGACACCGCCCGACTCGAACGGCGCAACCGCGAACTGTCGATCCTGAACGCTATTGCCGACGCGCTCAACCGCGAGGTTGACCTGACTCAGGCGCTGCAAACGGCGCTGGCGCGCGTGACCGAGCTGTTCGACCTGCCAACAGGCTGGGTGTGGCTGCAAGATACCATGACGGGATCGCCCTATCTGGCGGCAGCGCAAAATCTGCCGCCGGGGCTGGCGAACGATCCGAGCCGTTTCGAGGGATCGTGCTACTGCCTCGACACCTACCAGTTGGGCAACCTCGAAGGCGCGACCAATATCAGCTTCATCACCTGCACACGGCTCAAGGAACTCGGCGGCAGCGGCGGCGGTCTGCGCTATCACGCCAGCATCCCGCTCTACCATCACGATAAAAAAGTAGGCGTGCTGAACGTCGCCCGAACCGACTGGCAGGAACTCTCCGCCGACGATCTGCAACTGCTCTCGACGGTCGGCGACCTGCTCGGCATCGCCATCGAGCGGGCGCAGTTGTTCGCCAAAAGCGTCGAACTCGGCGCGGCTGAAGAACGCAACCGGCTGGCGCGTGAAATCCACGACACGCTGGCGCAGGGCTTCACGGCCATCGCGCTCCAGCTTGAAACCGCCGACGCGCTGATCGACTCGAATCCGAAGCGAGCGCAGCAGGCGCTTCAGCAGGCGCTCGCCCTGACTCGCGCCAATCTGGACGAGGCGCGGCGCTCGGTACTCGATCTGCGGGCCGCGCCGCTCGAAGGTCGGACGCTGGCCGAGGCGCTCGACCTGCTGGTGCGCGATTACGCCGCGCGCTGGAACCTGAGCGCGACTTTCGAGAGTATCGGCGCCAATCGCTCGCTGCCGATACGGATTGAGGCCGGGCTGTATCGCATCGCTCAGGAAGCTATGACCAACATTGCTCGCCACGCCAGAGCCGAAAACGTCCATGTCACGGTGACGGCGCAGCCCGAAAGCGTCGAGCTGGTCGTCGAGGACGATGGCGAGGGCTTCGATCTCGAACAGATGACGCCGGGCCGCTTCGGTCTGATCGGCCTGAACGAGCGGGCGCGGCTGCTCGGCGGCAATGCCGAGATTTGCAGCATCCCCGGCGAAGGCACGACGGTGCAGGTCACGATTCCGCTGCAAGGGCATTCGTGACCATTCGACCTCACCCCCTACCCCCTCTCCGCAAGCAGCGAGGGGGAAACTCTGCCGACATCACGTGCATTTGCGATCAAGTTGGGCTGCGGATTTCTTACCCTGCAAAGACAGAGGCTCATTTTGCCTGACACCATTCGCATCCTGATTGCTGACGATCATCCGGTCGTGCGCGACGGCCTGAGCGCAATTCTCGGCACGCAGCCCGATTTCGACGTCATCGGCGAGGCGTCAAACGGCGCGGAAGTCGTCGAGCGGATGGCGCGGCTCAAGCCAGACGTGTTACTGCTCGATCTGGAGATGCCGGGGATGGACGGCGTCGAGGCGCTGCGCCGCGTCCGCGAGACGAATCCTGAGGCGCGGGCGATCATCTTCACGGCCTTCGACACGGACGAGCGAATTTTGAGCGCGGTGCAGGCGGGCGCGCAGGGCTACCTGCTCAAGGGCGCGCCACGCGAAGACCTGTTTCGCGCGGTACGAGTGGTTCACGCGGGCGGGTCGCTGCTTCAGCCTGTGGTGACAACCAAGCTGCTCCGCCAGATCGCGCATCATGAGAGCGGCGTCAGCCCGGATGGACTGACGCCGCGTGAGATCGAAGTCCTGAAGCTGCTGGCGAAAGGCTTTCAGAACAAAGAGATTGCCGCGCAGCTCGTTATCAGCGAGCGGACGGTGAAATTCCACGTTAGCTCGATCCTCAACAAGCTTGGCGCGGGCAACCGCACTGAAGCCGTCACGACCGCCATTCAGCAGGGATTGGTCGAGACCTGAGCGCTATGACGGGCTGCAAATATAGTCATCTGTCCGACCATTCGAATTGACATCGTAAATATCCTGTAAGCGGATATCGCACTGCGAGTCGCTGCATGGCAGATCCTCGTACAGGCCGCAGTGCAGGTAAATGGAACAAAGCGCTGGTTCAGGGGACGTATGCGTTCCGGGGGACGGAATCGGGTTAACCGGCGTGCAGCGATTGAACTCCAGGCTGTTGCTCTTGCCGTGTTCGTCGACGCCGTTGAACTGAAACAGCGGGTTGCCGCTTTCGTCCGTCCCGATCACCCACAGCGAAACTGGCCCGTAGGAGCCATTCCCCGTCCCGACTTCGACGCCCTGCCCGCTGGCCTGCTGCTGCGCGATAGCGGCAGCAATCTGGTCGGCGGGAACAGTCCACAGCGGCTGACCGTGGATGTCCAGCACGCGGAAGTCGCCGCCGTTGAGCATCACGCTCAAGTCGTTCGTCGGGTTGAGTGCTGAATTCGTGCAGTAAATAGCGTCGCCGCCGAAATGCGCCACCTGATTGATGCGACCATCAGCCTGTTCTAACTGATCGTAGCTCGGCAGCCCGGACAGGCTCGCGCACATTTCAGCACTCTGCACGCCAATGCCGAGCGACGGCGGCGCGGAGATCATCACCAGCACGCACAGGGCGGCTAATCCAATCCATGACATCACTAACGTGCGGCGCATCGCGTTACCCCCTGAATAGCGGCGAACAAAGTCACCCTCATGGGTACAGAATTTAGTCGGTTTTATCTGTTTCGGCAACCACGCCAGATCGACTTCGGGCTAGTCGAACTGCCCCTTTGTACAGGTAGCCGTCGTCCCAACGATGGATGTACTGCCATGCTATTGGGCGTATCCTGAAAGCATAGTCATCCGATCAACGATTGCAGGGGGCCATCCATGCCGAGTGAGTCGAGTTCAACAGGTTCGCGCGTCGCGCTCGTGACCGGAGCGAGCCGCGGCCTCGGCCTGACTATCGCCGGATTTCTGGCGGGCGCAGGCTACGATCTGATTATGACCGCGCGCGGCGCCGAGGCGCTCACCGAAGCCGTCCACAGCCTTGAGCCGAGCGGCGTTCGGATCACGGCGGTCTCAGGCGATGTGGCGAGTTCAGCCCATCGGCGCGCGCTGGCCGTGGCAGCGCGCGCTCACGGTCGGCTTGACGTGCTGGTGAACAACGCCTCTGAGCTTGGCCCGTCGCCGCTCAAGGCGCTGGCCGACCTGCCGCTCGACACGCTGACGGCTATCCTCCATACGAACGTCGTCGCAGCGCTCGGTCTGGCGCAGGAAACGCTGCCGCTGCTCAAGGCGAACGGCGGCCTGATCGTCAATATCAGCAGCGACGCCGCGCTCGGCGGCTACGAAGGCTGGGGCGGCTACGGCGCGAGCAAGGCCGCGCTCGACCTGTTGACACTGACGCTGGCCCATGAGCTGAAGCCCGCCGGGGTTAACGCCGTCTCAGTCGATCCGGGCGAGATGAACACCGCCATGCTGCAAGCCGGGTATGCCGGTGAAGACGTGTCCGACCGTCCGCTGCCCGACATCACGCTGCCCTTCTGGGCGTGGCTGTTCGGTCAGGATCGCCAGGCAGTCAGCGGCAGGCGCTATCAGGCGCAGGCCGAAACGTGGGAGATTGCCGATGAAACGCGCTGAACTCGTATTCCCACGTCCGCAAGCATTACAGGCGACCGCGCCCGCCGAAGAACGCGGCCTGAACCGCGATGAAGTGCGGCTGATGGTCAGCACGCCGAGCGGCCATCGCCACGGCCATTTCCTCGATCTGCCTGAGATGCTGCTTCCCGGCGATCTGCTGGTCATCAACGAGAGCGCGACCATTCCCGCCAGTTTGCCCGCGCGCAGCAGCGCGGGCGCTCACGTCATCAGCCTGTCAACCGAATATGGCGACGGCGTCTGGCTGGTCGAGCCGCGCTGGAGCACCGCCCTGCCGGGGCCGCTGCCGCTCAGGTCGGGCGAGGTCATCGAGGTTGCAGGCGTGGCCTGTCGGTTAATCGCGCCGTTCCCCGGCCTGCCTCGGTTGTGGTATATTCACGCCGACGGCGACCTCAAAGCCGCGATGGCGTGCGTCGGCAAGCCGATCCGCTACGGCTACGTCAACGAAGCCTACCCGCTGGCGGACTATGAGACGATCTTCGCCCGCGTCCCCGGCAGCGCCGAGATGCCCTCGGCGGCCTATCCGTTCACGCAGCGGGTGGTCGATGGCCTCGAGGCGCGCGGCGTCGAGATCGCGCGACTGCTGCTGCATACCGGCGTCTCCAGCCTCGAAGTCGATGTCGATGAAGTCGAGGAACACCCGCTCTACGCCGAGCCGTTCGCCATCTCTGACGCCACGGCCCACGCCGTCAACGCAGCGATAGCAGCCAATCGACGCATCATCGCCGTCGGGACGACCGCCGTCCGCGCGCTCGAAAGCACATGGGACGGGCGCCAGGTTCGCGCGGCGCAGGGCTTCACCCACGTTTACATTACGCCGAAGCGCGGCGTCCACGTCGTCGATGGCCTGATTACCGGCCTGCATGACCCGATAACGAGTCACCTCGCCATGCTCTACGCCATCGCCGGTCAGGCGTTAGTGCGCTCGGCCTACGCGGAAGCGGTCGAACGCGGCTATCTGTGGCACGAGTTCGGCGACAGCCACCTGATTTTGTCGGCATCGGCGGTCGCCAAAGCGCAGAGGTCGGGCATCAGCACTGCCGCCTGACTACATAACCAACCTCACTTTGCCCCTTCGTGGCCTGTGGCTTCCGTCGAGTGAGCCGACTTCGACGTGCTTCGCCGCAGGCAGCGAGGGGTTTATTACGGTTAAACAGCCACAAAACGCTATAAGTTGGCGGCGAAAGGCGCTACAATACGCGCCGAAAATCAGGGGAAGATTAACCTGCTCTGGTTGCTGGTTCATTCTGGAGGCTGTTTGTGAGCACATCGAACACGTCGGCGAGCCGCACGCCGATTCTCGCCGCCGCAGTCGTGATTATTCTCGGTATCCTCGTTCTGGCCGCGCTGATCGTCACCCAGTCAAAACCACAACCGACGGCGACTCCGGTGGCTGCCGCTGTCAGTCAGGTCACGCCGCTGGCAGGCGCGCACACGCCCGCTGAATTCTGCCAGTCGGCCACGCCCGCGACCACCGCTGCAACGCACACCTTCTCGCAGGCGGATCAGGTCATGAAGCCCGGCACAGATTACAGCGCAATTTTCTGCACCGACGTCGGCCCGATCTACATTGATCTGCTCGAACACAACGCGCCGATTGCCGTCAATAACTTCATCTTCCTGTCGCAAAAGGGTTACTACAACAACACGACCTTCCACCGCGTCATTCAGGACTTCATGGCGCAGGGCGGCGACCCGACCGGCACAGGGCGCGGCGACCCCGGTTACAGCTTCGGCCTCGAAAACACCGACAACCTGCTGTTCGACAAGCCGGGTCTGCTGGCGATGGCGAACACCGGCCAGCCGAACAGCAACGGCAGCCAGTTCTTCATCACCACCATGCCCTATCCAAGCCTGAATAACGGTTATACCATTTTCGGGCAGGTGCTTCAGGGACAGGACATTGTCGG
Organism: uncultured Anaerolineaceae bacterium; assembly: GCA_964652205.1. GTDB lineage: Bacteria > Chloroflexota > Anaerolineae > Aggregatilineales > Phototrophicaceae > ZC4RG36. Next base: position 20,999 of record CAZZAO010000043.1, read on the forward strand.
CAAGATTAAGCTGCGCGATCCCGACAGCGCGAGCGAGCCGGGAACGGCGCTGCAAACCGTCATCATCATCGACAATCCGGCTAACGTCAAACCGGCCTGACGCAATCGAAGATTAGCTAATCAGGATAGTCATTGAGCGCGGGCGCGGGGACGACGATGCCCGTCTGCTGGATGCGGTCGATGCGCTTTGCAGCGGCGTCAATCGCCTTCGCGCCGTCGAGGACGGCCAGCTTGAGCGCAGTATCGAGCGCCGCGCCCGGTTTGAGCATCGCCAGCCGCCCCGCCTTACGCGGTCGATTGAGTCCTTCCGGCAGGCTGGTCGATGGTTCGACGCCGCAGACGTAGAGCTTCGAGCGCGTATTCTTCCACTGCGTCAGATACGGCATCTGGCGGGTGTCCCACGCCCAGCTCAGGCCGAGGTCGCCGCGCACGAGCGCGACTTCGGTGCGGCTTTCGGCATCCGCTTTGAGTTGATGGAAAAACACCTGCTCCGGGTAGCCGGGTGTCGGCTCGTCGTACTCGTCCCAACGCGCGATCCCGCCGCGCGCGTCGTCGGTCGTCGGCACAACGCGCTCATGCGCCGTCAGCAGACGCGCGCCGTCGCCGACCAGCGGATAGCCGAGATTGCAGTGATACATGAGCATACAGACCGAGTCCTGATCTCCGGCATTGACGACCGTATCGAACAGTTCAACGGTCGGCTCGCCCAGAGTGAGCCGGTAAGTGCGCGTCATCCGAAGCTGCGCGCCAAAAACCTCGGCCTCGACAATCGTCCCGGTCAATTCGACGACATACCGCTCGCCCTGCCAGCCGCGCGTGATACGAATGTCGTCGGCACGCAGGCGCGTATAATGACCGTGAATTTCGTTTTCCTTGCCGCTGATGTCGTCAACCTCGCCGTGACCAATGTAGGTCATACCGCAGGTCACAAGCAGCCCGCCATTGAACAGTCGAACCCAGCTTGCGCCGTAGTCCGGCGCGTGCGGCGAATCCTGGCTGATCCACGTCAGCGGCAGGCCGTTGTAGTGCGCCGTCCAGATGTCGAGGCCGCGATCCGGCAGCAGGGTAAAGGTCAGGCCGCTGCCGTTGTACGCCTCGATCTGGCGCAGGCCGCCCGGCAGCGTAGACGAGCGAAAGTCGATGAACTGGCGCATATCGAGGCTGTAGCGCTCAATCTGTTCGCGCGAAAAGAGTCCTGAATCGGTCATAACCTGTTCCTTCAAAAGTGCCGCCGCTCTGAAAGAGGCGGAGTTTAGCCTGCTCCAGCCCGAATGTCACCCTGCCTTAAGCGCTGATGAGGCTTTACGCGCCGGTATTCGGTTGAAGGCTGCCATACGCTACACTGAGGACATGCAAATCAAGCCCGAAGGGAATTGTCATGGCTTACCAGCCCATCGAAAACTACGGCATTATCGGAAACATGCGGACGGTGGCGCTGGTAGGCATGGACGGCTCCATCGACTGGTTATGCTATCCTCATTTCGATTCGCCGAGCGTGTTTGGCGCGCTGCTCGATGATCGCATCGGCGGACGCTTTCAGATCAGCGCCTTACCCGACCATGTCAAGCATCGCCAGTTCTACTGGCCGGAAACCAACATTCTGGTCACGCGCTTTTTGACCGACACCGGCGTTGGCGAGGTGCTCGACTACATGCCGGTTGGCTCGACAGACGGGCTGGGCAGTCTGGTTCGCGTCGTCAGTGTGACGCGCGGCGAGATGGCGTTTCGGCTGATCTGTCAGCCTGCCTTCAATTATGCCCGCGACCCCCATACCGTCGAGGTGGATGGCACGCGGGCCACCTTCCGAACTGAAACCCTCGACCTGACCCTGACCTCGAATCTCCCGCTGCAATCGTCACAGCAGGCCGTAACATCAGAGTTCACGCTCAAAGAGGGCGATGAGGCCGTCTGCTTCATTTTGTCTCCGCTCGAAGCTGACACATCGACGCTCCAGTTGACATCTACAGCGGCGATGGATGCGCTGTTCCAGTCAACGGTCACTTACTGGCGAGCGTGGCTGGCTCAATGCACCTATACGGGGCGCTGGCGCGAAATCGTCCTGCGGTCGGCGCTGGCGCTCAAGCTGCTGACCTTTGAACCCACCGGCGCGGTGGTCGCAGCAGCCACGACCAGCCTGCCCGAATACATTGGCGGCAGCCGTAACTGGGATTATCGCTATACCTGGGTACGGGACGCAGCCTTCACGATCTATGCGCTGATGCGGATCGGCTTCACCGGCGAGGCGGCGGCCTTCATGGGCTGGCTCGATCAGCGCTCGCATGAGCCGGGCGGCGAGACGCCGCTTCAGCCGCTCTACGGTATCGACGGTCGACATCAGATTATCGAAGAAACGCTCGACCATCTGGACGGCTATCGGGGATCGAAACCGGTTCGCATTGGCAACGCCGCCGCCGACCAGTTCCAGCTCGATCTGTATGGGGAGCTGCTCGATTCTGTTTACCTCTATAACAAGTACGGGACATTCATCTCCTTCGATCTGTGGGCAGAAGTGCGGCGGATGGTCGATTGGGTCTGCGATCACTGGCAGCAAAACGACCTGAGCCTGTGGGAAGTGCGCAGCAAACCCGTCCCCTTCGTCTTTTCGCGGCTGATGTGCTGGGTCGCCCTCGACCGGGGGCTGCGGCTGGCTCGCAAACGGTCGTTCCCCTGCGACCATGACCGCTGGACCGAAGTGCGCGATACGATTTACGAGGAAATCATGGCGCGCGGCTGGAATGGACAGCTTCAGTCGTTCGTCCAGCAATACGGCGGCGACGCGCTCGATGCCTCGTCCCTGCTGATGCCGCTGGTCTTCTTCGTCGGCCCGGACGATCCCCGGATGCTTTTGACACTGAAGGCCATTTTACAGTCACCGGACAAGGGCGGCCTGACCTCTGGCGGCATGGTGTACCGCTACAATATCGCCCAGTCCGAGGATGGCCTGAATGAGCCGGAAGGCAGCTTCAATATGTGTACCTTCTGGCTGGTCGAGGCGCTGACCCGCGCTGGCGAAATCGATCAGGCCCGCCTGATCTTTGAGCGGATGCTCACGAACGCCAATCATCTTGGCCTCTACGCCGAACAGACCGGCCCCAGCGGCGAAATGCTGGGCAACTTCCCTCAGGCGTTCACCCATCTGGCCCTGATTAGCGCGGCCTTCAATCTCAACCGGGCGCTGGACGGCAAGCAGTCTACGGGAACGGGCGGGGGTTAAGCCGCGAGTGCTGCCAGAAATGGCTCAGGTTTCCCGGCAGCAGAGCGTCTGTTAGATGCGCGGGAAACAGCCTCAAAAGGGAGATAACCCGCTCTATCACTCTTTATTCGTCGTCTGTTACAATAAGACGATTGTACGATCAGTCCTGTCGCTTGCACGTCGGCGCACCCACCGAAGAACGACGCCGGAGAACAGCGCCGCGACTGATCGCTTGCATTAGAACAGTCGCAGACGCACGTCGTCCATTGAGTACACAGGAATTGGGTGTGGCACAACAACGCAGTGACATTCGTAATATCGCAATTATCGCGCACGTCGACCACGGCAAGACAACGCTGGTCGATGGGATGCTCAAGCAGTCGAAAGTCTTCCGCGATGCCTCGACGGCGGGCGAGCGCATCCTTGACACCAACGCCCTCGAACGCGAGCGCGGCATCACCATTCTATCCAAGAACACCGCCGTCACCTGGGGCGGCGTCAAGATCAATATCGTCGATACGCCAGGCCATGCCGACTTCGGCGGCGAGGTCGAGCGCGTGCTCAATATGGTCGATGGCGCGCTGCTGCTGATCGACGCAGTCGAAGGCCCGATGCCGCAGACGCGCTTCGTGCTGCGCAAGGCGCTCGGCCTCGGCCTGCGCGTGATCGTGGTCATCAACAAGATCGACCGCCCGCACGCCCGCCTTGACGAAGCCCTGAACGAGACCTTCGATCTGTTCGTCGAGCTGGGGGCCAGCGACGAGCAGGCCAATTTCCCGGTCGTCTACACTATCGGCATGGATGGTCGCGCTGGACTGACGCCAGAACTCGCCAACGATCTCTCGCCGCTGTTCGAGACGATCATCAACGAAATTCCAGGGCCGACTATCGACGCCGACTCGCCCGCCCGCCTGCTGGTGACAACGCTCGAATATGACAACTATAAGGGCCAGATCGCTGTCGGTCGTCTGAACTCCGGCACGATCCACCGTGGGCAGCCTGTCGTCCGCATCACGCCGCAGGGCGAGCGCAAGAATGGCCGCATCGAGTACCTGTTCACCTATCACAACCTGTCGAAGCAGGAAGTCGATGTCGTCACGGCAGGCGACATCCTCGCCTTCACCGGCTTCGAGGAAATCGGCATCAGCGATACGATTGCCGATCCGTCGGTGACTGAGCCGCTGCCGCCGATCAGCATCGAAGAGCCGACCGTGCGGATGACCTTCGGCGTCAACACCTCGCCGCTGGCTGGCCGCGAAGGCAAGACCGGCTGGGGAACATCCCGCCGCCTGCGTGAACGGCTGTTCAAGGAAACCCGGATCAACCTGGCTCTGCGCGTGGCCGATGGCGAGTCACCGGACAAGTTCGTGGTCAGCGGGCGGGGTGAGCTGCATCTCGGCATCCTGATCGAGACGATGCGCCGCGAAGGCTATGAATTTGAAGTCAGCCGTCCCGAAGTCATCCTGAAGACCGACGCGGATACCGGCGAGACGCTGGAGCCGATTGAGGAAGTCGCTATCGAAGTGGCCGACTCGATGACCGGCACCGTCGTCGAGATGATGGGCGGGCGTCGCGGCCACATGGTCAACATGCGTACCGAGCACGGCACAACCTTCATCGACTACCTCGTGCCGACCCGTGGCCTGCTCGGCTTCCGCTCCAGCTTCATGACCGCCACCAGCGGCATGGGCCAGATGCACACCGTTTTCCACGGCTACGCGCCGCTGGCAGGTTCGATCCCCGGACGTCAGTTCGGCAGCCTGATCGCCCACGAGCCGGGGGTGGTATCGGGTTACGCGCTGGCGCACATCCAGCAGCGCGGGACTTACATCGTCGAGCCGGGCGTCGAGGTCTACGAAGGCATGGTCGTCGGCGAGCACATTCGCCCGGAAGACCTGGCGGTTAATGTTTGCAAGACCAAGAACCTGACCGCCGTCCGCACCGTCAATTACGCCGACGATATTCGCGTCAAGGCGGCGCGGGCGATGAGCCTGGACGACTACATGGAGTTTCTGGCCGAAGACGAGCTGCTTGAAGTCACGCCGACCAGCCTGCGTATCCGCAAGCGCGTGCTCGACAACGAGCGCCGGATGAAGGATCAGAAGGCGCGCGAGAAGATCATGGCGAGCATGGAATAAGGCTTCTGCCTTAAATCAAAAACGGGCGCTCCGTCAATACGGAGCGCCCGTTTTTGATTCTGTGATAATTTATATCGGATGGTTTCCGCTTGAGCTTTGATAAATCGAATATAATACTCGTGAACCGTCACGAACCATAAGGAAAAGCGGGCATGTCGCAATTCCGTCTGCTGTCAGAGCCGAATTCTTCTGCCAGTGACCAGCAGTTCATCCGCGATTCGGTAGACGAATTCAATATGGTGACAGTCAACGACCGGAACTACAGTCCGGTCACTATTTTTGTCCGGGATGCGTCGGGTACGATTGTCGGCGGGATTCTCGGCGGCGTATGGGGTGGATGGCTCCATATCACGTATCTATGGGTGGCCGACGAGTTTCGGCAGCAAGGTTATGGGACGCAACTGCTGCGCGCCGCCGAAGATGAAGCCCGCGAGAAAGGCTGTCAGCGTGTTTTTCTTGAAACCCACAGCTTTCAGGCCCCCGATTTCTACCGGCGCTCCGGCTACGCAGTGATCGGCCAGTTGAACGATTACCCACCCGGCCATTCGTACTTCATGCTGTGGAAGTCGCTGCTCTAAAGCTCACGCCTGAAGAACGCGCCTTATTCGTTGATGAAGCGCGCGCGGCGGTAGATTTCGTCGGGACGGCGGTAAATGTGGCCGATGTCCGCCGGTGACATGAAGACTGGCTCGCCGATGGCGCATGCGCCGCTGAAAATCTCGGCAGCTTTGACGCACATAGCGGTTATATTGAGCGCCTCTTTGGCCGTCTGGCCGAGCGCAATCAGACCGTGGTTGGCGAGCAGAATCACTTTCGGCGGCTCGCCCTGCCCGTCGAGGTAGGCGCGCACTTCACGGCGGATCGCCAGCGCCAGCGGCACGCCGGGATCGGAATAGGGGACGAGGATGGAGCGCGGCCCGCACAGCACCACTTCATCGGGGAAGATTCGATTCGCCGCGAATTGTTCGGCGCGGCTGCTGCACAAAATCTGGTTGACGGCAATCGGATGGGTGTGAGCAATACAGGTCACGCCGCATTCAGCCAGCAGCAGCGCGTGGAAGCTGGACTCAATCGAGGGAATCAGCCCGCTCCCGGCATCCAGCACGGCGTCCTTCGTGACGCGCTTGACATCGGCATCGGGCAGATCAGGCGTGTCGAGAATGCCGAGAATCGGCGACAGGCGAACCGGGACAAAACCATCCGCCATGATGCCGTTCATCTGCTGACCGCTGGCCTTGATCCAGAAGCTGTTGTCGTCGATGCGATAGGATGTGTTCCCCTCGCCAATAATCACGTAGCGACGCTCAGGGTTGCCAAGTTCACGGGTCAGCGCAACCAGGGTTTCAAGTGAGTCGTTCATGCTTCGACTTTCATTCAGACAGACGGACGCCAGCACGAGGCTGGCGTCCGGTTGATACGAATGACTGGCTCCCGATCCGCTTGCCGGAAGCGGGCAGCAGAGAAACCGCCTTACGGCGTAGCTTCGGCAGTCGCCATCTCGGTCGCGGCGGGGCCACCCGCTTCAGCCTCGACGTTGTCCTTGTTGTAGATCGTGAACGGCCCCATCAGGACGCGCAGCCCATTATCGCGGGTCGGGTCCTTGGTGATGGTGTAGTCGCCCATCCGGCCTGCGTGGAAGCTGACGCCTTCCTTAGCCTCGATCTGGTGCGTCGCCAGCATGTAGGTGGTGTAGTAGGTCAGGTAGCCGAGATCAACGAAGCTCCACAGAGCGAATTCCGGCGCGCAGCCGTTCAGCGTGTAGCTCACCATTTCCGACGGCAGGCCGAGGCCGCTGACCTTGACCTTGTCGCACAGCCCCTCGTCCTGCAGGGCCTTCGACGCAGCGACGATTCCGACGGTGGTCGGGGACATGATGAGCTTGAGGTTCGGGTACTTATCGACCAGCGCCAGCGCCTGATCGTGGCTTTCCTCGGACTGGTCATTGCCGTAGACGACGTCGTCCAGCACCAGCTTCGAGTATTTCTCGTCCTTGAGCGCGTCCTTCATAGCCGCGATCCAGGCGTTCTGGTTCGACGCATCCGGCGAGGCGGAAAGGACAGCAAACTCGCCGCCATCCGGGCCGATGATGTCGAGCGCCATCTGGGCCATCGTCGCGCCCATCTCATTGAAGTCAACCTGAGCGACGAAAACATCTTCGCCCTGCGCCGACGGAACTGGCGAGTCCCAACTCACGACAGTCGCGCCTGCGGCCTTCGCCGCCTGAAGCGCCGGAGCGATCTGATCGCCCGCGTTGTTCGAGATCATGATGGCGTTGACGCCCTGCGTCGCGGCGTTGGTGACGATCTCGATCTGACCGGCGACGCTGTTATCCGGCGTCGGGCCGAGGAACTGGAGCGGAGTCGGGTTGCCGAGTTCCTTCGCGGCTTCTTCAGCGCCCTGATGCGCCTGATCGAACGGCAGAATACCGAGGAACTTGGGCAGCAGCACCATGTTAAGCGCCTGACCGGGAGTCGCCATCACCGGAGCCGAAGTCGCCTCAGGCGTTGCATCCTGAGCGCTTGCCATGCTGGCCGCCAGAAGCAGGCCAGCCGCCACGCTAAACGTACACATTAACAGGCTTTTCTTCATTTTTACTCTCTCCTCATTCAGTGCGATCAAGACTGCGTTGCTTAAAAGCGGACGTACTCAGTATTGAGGTGCTGTCCATCGTCCTCCTTATACTATAAAGCAGATCAGGACTTCGTGAGCGTTGAAGCATCACGCTGGCGCTGTTTCCATGCCGCTTGCGCGTCCTGCGCCAGATTGGGAATAAGCACGGACAAAATCAGGATGACGCCGATGACCATCGCCTGGGTGTTGCCGGTGATACTCAGCAGCCCCATGCCGTTCCGCAGGCAGAGGACGATCAGCACCGAGAGGGCGACGCCGAGCATCGAGCCGCTGCCGCCGAAGATACTAACGCCGCCGAGCAGCACGACGGTGACGATGTCCAGCTCGAAGCCTTCGGCGGTGCTGGCGCGCACCGCGCCTAACCGAGCGGCGTAGAGGATACCGGCCAGACCGGAGATCAGGCCGGAGATGATGAACAGTTGCAGCTTGACCCGCTTGACCTTGACGCCGGAAAAGCGCGCCACTTCGCGGTTGTTGCCGATAACAAAGACATAGCGCCCCAGCGCCGAAAAGTGCAGCAGGATGACGAAGAGAATCAGCAGGATGAAGAAGATGATGATCGCCAGCGGCAGCGGGCCGACGAGCGGCTGCTGTCCCAGATGGTTGAGCCAGTCGGGGAAATTACCGACCGACTGCTCCTGAATAATGATCTCCGCCAGTCCGCGAAAGCCGATCAGCCCGGCCAGCGTCACTGCCAGCGACGGCAAGCCAGCGTAGGCGACCCAGAAGCCGTTGACCAGCCCGGCCACCCCGGCGACCGCCAGCGCGATCAGAACAGCCAGCGGCATCGGCGTGCCCGTCTGATAGAGCATCGCCATGACGACGGCAGACAACCCCATAATCGAGGCGACCGACAGATCAATTTCGCCGTTGATGATGAGCAGCGTCATCGGCAGCACGACGATAATCTTCTCGATATGCAGCTCGAACAGGTTGACCAGATTGCCGATGGTCAGAAACTCAGGCGAGCGGCTGATGTTAAAAACCAGCACTACCAGCAGGATAACGGCCAGCAGCGTCTCCCATCGACGCAGAAAAGCCCGGTTAAACATGGCTGCTCTCCTGTTCGGGCAGAGCGGTTGGCCCAGGGGATGCCTGCCGCTGAAC
>CAZZAO010000043.1:30077-38400 GCA_964652205.1 uncultured Anaerolineaceae bacterium
AGATGACGCGCAGGCGCGTAAGAATAACGGTATCGGCAGCGACGGCGATCAGGATGAACAGGCCCTGAAGCGCGTCTTTGACAAAGCTGTTGATCTGCATTCGCAGCAGGCTTTGTTCGAGCGTCCCGATCAGCAGCGTGCCAAGCAGCGTCCCGAACATCGAGCCGGAGCCGCCGAACAGGTTGACGCCGCCGACCACGACCGCCGCGACCGATTCCAGCTCCATGCCCTGACCGGCCACCACGGTAATATTCCCGTTCTGCGCCAGAAACAGGAAACCAGCCAGTCCCGACAGCGCTCCACAGAGGAGAAAGGTGAAGAAAATCGTCCGTTTCGCGGGCAGGCCCGCCATCTGCGCAGCATCAGGATTCGAGCCGAGCGCGTACAGGCGACGCCCGAAGGTGGTATAACGCAGCACCAGTTGGAACAGAACAATGACCAGAATGGCGATGGCGAACAGCAGCCGAACGTCAACCGGCCCAATCGAGAACAGCTTCTGCGGCGGCAGCGCATTGAGCCACTGGGGCAGCTTGTCCGCCGTGATGGTGCGGGACTGGGAATACTCGACCAGAATGCCGAAAAAGAGCGCTTTAGTGCCGAGCGTGACGATAATCGACGGGATGCGCCCGTAAGACACCAGCACGCCATTGACCGCGCCCAGAACAGCGCCGAGGCCGACCGCGAGGCCGACGACAACCAGCGGCGCAAGCTCAGGATGATAGATCAACTGCTGACCGGCGAAATAGGCGGTGAAGCCGACCATCGAGCCAACCGACAGGTCGATATTGCGCGTCAGCACGGTCAGCATCTGACCGGCAGAGACGACCAGAATGACAGCGATGCTGGTCGAGATGCGAACGAAGGTCCGCCCGATCAGATAGTTGTCGATCTGCGTGTTGAAGAACAGCACCGCCAGCACAATAATGACGACCAGACTCAGCTCGCGTACCTGCTCCGGGCGAATAGCGCGGACGATTCGGTTCATGCCTGCACCTGCCCCATCGCCGCGTTGATAATCGTTTCCTGATTGGCTTCTTCGCGCGAGAAAATCCCCATCTGGCGCCCTTCGCGCATCACGAGGATGCGGTCGCTCATCGCCAGCACTTCCGGCAGGTCGGACGATATCATCAGGATGCTCATCCCCTCTTTCGCCAGATCGTTGATGATGCGGTGGACTTCGGCCTTCGCGCCGACGTCGATGCCGCGCGTTGGCTCATCGAGGATCAGCAGTCGGGGGTGCGCGTTGAGCCACTTGCCCAGCACAACTTTCTGCTGGTTGCCGCCGGACAGCTTGCCCACTTCGACGCGAATCGACGGCGCGCGAATCGAGAGCCGCGCGCGAAAGTCCTCGGCGGTAGCCGCTTCCTGCTTCCGGCGGATCAGGCCGAGGCGGTTGAGATAGCCACCGAGCATCGGCAGCGTGATGTTGGACGCAATCGACATCGGCAGCGTCAGCCCAAGCTGGCGTCGGTCTTCAGTCACGTAAGCGATCCCCAGATGCAGCGCCTGTTCCGACGTTTTGATCGTCTGCGGCGCGCCTTCCCAGATGATCTCTCCGCTGTCGGCAGGCTCGATGCCGAACAGCGCCAGCCCGACATCGGTGCGGCCAGAGCCGACCAGCCCGGCAAAACCGAGCACTTCCCCGCGCCGGATATCGAAATTGATGCCGGAAAAGACGCCTTCGCGGCCCAGATTGCGGACGTCGATGAGCACATCGCCGGTAGGACGGCTCTCCTTGACGAAAAATTCGGTCAACTCGCGCCCGACCATATCATGAATCAGGTTATCGTGGGTGACGTCGGCAATCGGGCGGCTGGAGATGTAGCGCCCGTCGCGGAAGATGGTCACACGGTCGGCGATCTCGAAAATCTCCTCAAGCCGATGGCTGATGAACAGGATCGCCACGCCCTGATCGCGCAGCAGGCGCACCAGCCGAAACAACTGCTCGACCTCGTGCGCCGAGAGCGAGGCCGTCGGCTCGTCCATGATGAGCACGCGCAGGTTGAGCGAGAGCGCTTTCGCAATCTCGACCGTCTGCTGCGCCGCCAGCGTCAGGCCGCGCGCCGGTTGGCGCACGTCGATATTGACGCCAAGCTGACCGAGAATATCTCTGGCGTCGCGGTTCATCTTGCCCCAGTTAACCAGCGCGCCGCGATCATGATGGCTGACGAAGATATTCTCGGCGACCGTCAGGTCAGGAAAGACCATCGGCTCCTGATAGATCGCGCCGATGCCATACGCCTGCGCCTGCGCCGAATTGCTGATCTGGATCGGCTGGCCGTTGAGCAGAATCTCGCCCTGATCCGGCTGATAGATGCCGGTCATGATCTTGATGAGGGTCGATTTACCCGCGCCGTTCTCGCCGAGCAGGGCATGGACTTCCCCGGCTTCCAACTGAAAATCGACGTCGTCGAGCGCCCGAACGCCGGGAAACGACTTGCCGATATGACGTAATTCAAGTACAGGTGGCATCAATAACTCTACAGTTCAGGGTACAAAGTTCAGATCGAAACCGTCGTCAAAAGCGCCTGAAAGCGCTGGTAGGCATCTTCCCACGACGCTGAGAACTGCGGCGTAAACGTCGCCAGCCCGCCGGAACGACTGAGCAGCTCACGCGCCTGCGTGACGCTGCTGAACTCGCCGAGCGCGATCAACTGGACGATGGCGTTGCCGAGCGCCGTCGCTTCGACCGGCCCGGCGACGACGACGCGGTTGCAGGCATCGGCGGTCATCTGGTTGAGCAGCCCGCTCTGCGAGCCGCCGCCGACGACGTGAATGCGCTCCACCGAGCGCCCGGCCAGCGCCATCATCTTTTCGAGCGCGTAGCGGTATTTTAACGCGAGACTCTCGTAAACGGCGCGCATGACTTCGCCGACCGTCTCCGGCTCAGGCTGGCCGGTACGGCGGCAGAATTCGCGGATCCGCGCGGGCATATTCCCAGGCGGCAAAAAGGCCGCGTCGTCAGGGTCAATCAGACTGCGAAAGGGCGCGGCTTCCTGCGCCAGCCGGGTCAGCGTGTCGTAATCGTAGTCGCGGCCTTCAGCGAGCCAGGCCGCGCGACACTGCTGCACCAGCCACAGGCCCATGACATTCTTGAGCAGGCGGAATGTGCCGCCGACGCCGCCTTCGTTGGTGACGTTAGCGGCATACGAGGCCTCGCTAATGATCGGCGCATCGACTTCGAGGCCGATCAGGCTCCACGTCCCACTGCTGATGTAGGCGTAGTCGCGCGTGGTCGTCGGCACAGCGACGACCGCGCTGGCTGTGTCGTGACAGGCAGGCAAAATGACCGGAATCCCCTTGTAGCTGCCGACGCGGGTTCCCGGCTGAACGACCTCGCCGAACAGGTCTTCCGCGATGCCGAGCGAAGCCAGTCCGCTGCGGTTCCAGTCACTCAGGCGCGGGTCGTACATCTGGGTCGTCGTAGCGTGGGTGAACTCACGGACGACGCTCCCGGTCAGCCAGTAGTGGAACAGGTCAGGCATAGAGAGATAGGTCGCGGCGCAGTCGAGCAGCGCGCTTTTTGACTGCGACAGACTCGCCATCTGGTAGAGCGTGTTGATAATCATGAACTGGATGCCGCTGCGCTCGAACACCTCGCGGCGCGGGATGCGCTCGAACACCCAGTCGAACATCCCATCGGTGCGTCCATCGCGGTAATGGACGGGGTTGCCGAGCAGGTTTCCGGCCCGGTCGAGCAGCGCAAAATCGACGCCCCAGGCATCAACGCCGACCGATGACGCGCCGCTGAGGGCGCTATCGACGCCAGCGCTGATCTCGTGCCATAGACGCAGCACATCCCAGTAGAGCGTCCCACCCGCCGACACCGGAATATTTGGGAAGCGGTGGACGATGTCGAGGCTCAGGCGGCTGCCGTTCGAGGCCACGTTGATGACGCGGCCCGATTCTGCGCCGAGGTCAACCGCGATGACGCGCCGATCTGCCATTCCCGTCCCTTAGCGCGCGTAGGCAGCAGGCACGCCGCCATCCACGGTGAGAAATGCGCCGGTCGTCTTGGCGCTGCGCGGCCCGGCCAGAAAGGCAATCGCCTCGGCCTGATCTTCCGGCAGGATTTCGACCTTGAGCGTGTTGCGCTGCTTATAGAAGTCGTTCAGGTCTTCCGTGCCAACGCCGTACTGCTGCGCCCGCGCTTCCTTCCACTGGGTATTCCAGATGCTGCTGTCACGGATGACCGCGTCCGGCAGCACCGAATTGACGCGGATGCCGAGCGCCCCGCCCTCTTCGGCCAGACAGCGGGCCATATGCAGTTCACCGGCTTTGGCAGCGCTGTAAGCCGCCGCGCCCTTGCCCGCCGCGATGCTGTTCTTGCTGCCGACGAACACCATCGATCCGCCAGTCCCCTGCGCTTTCATTACCTTGAAGGCTTCGCGGGCGACGAGGAAATAGCCCGTCAGCAGGATGTCGATCTGCCGCTGCCACATCGCCAGCGTGGTCTCGACAATCGGCGCGCCGCCAGCGATCCCGGCGTTATTCACCAGCACGTCGATGCCGCCATACGTCAGCACCGCCTGACGGAAGGCACTGGCGACTGCTTCTTCGCTGGTCACGTTGGCATTGACGAAGGTTGCGCGGCCTTTGCCGTACTTCCTGTTGATGTCCTCAGCCGCCGCATGGCCGCCTTCGTCGTTGATGTCGGCAATGACGATGTGCGCGCCGTCCTGCGCCAGCCGGTTGGCCGTTGCCCTGCCGATGCCGCTGGCGGCCCCGGTGATAAAGGCCACTTTGCCCGCAAAGTCTTTATCCGGCGGGGCCAGCTTGAGCTTGTACAGCTCCAGCGGCCAGTATTCGATGTCGTAGGCTTCCTTCGCCGTCAGGCTGTTGAAGCCGCCGATAGCTTCCGCCGCGCCAATGACCGAAATCGCGCGGTGATAGAGCTGGCGGCTGACATCGGCGTTGGTCACATCCTTGCCGGTCGTCACCATGCCGAGGCCGGGGATGAGGATGACGCGCGGCGCGGCGTTGCCGAGGACGTCGCCCTCTTCCTTATTCGTCTCGAAATAGTCGCGGTAACGGGCTTCATAGTCGCTGACACCCGCGCGGACTTTCTGCATCAGCGCCTCGACGCCTTCCGACGGATGCCAGTCGATATAGAGCGGCTGACGCTTGACGTGAACCAGATGATCCGGGCAGGCTGCGCCCTGCTGGCTGACTTCGCCCGTGTTGGCACTGCCGACCATATCCAGCACTTCAGGGCTGGCGTCGTGCTGCAAGATCATCGAGCGCTGCGACGAAACCGCGCCGCGAATGACTGGCAGCACTTGTGCCAGAATCTCGCTGCGGTCGGCGTCCGGCAGCCCGGCCACCTTCAGGTCGCCAAAGACGCGCTTACCGCGCTTCTGCTCGTTCAGGTAGTCTTCGGCTTCCTGAATGATGCGGATCGAGTTGTTGTAGCAGGTCTTGCTATCCTCGGCCCACGCCACCAGCCCGTGCTTGCCCATAACGACGCATTCGATGCCGGGATTCTCACGCACCTTGCCGCCGATCCACTTGCTCAGAGTGAAACCGGGACGGATATAGGGAACCCACGCCATCCGGTCGCCGTAGACGCGGCGGGCTGCGGCTTCGCCATCCGGCGCGGTCGCCAGACTGATAAGCGCGTCCGGGTGGGTATGATCGACGTGCGCCGCCGGGATGAAGGCATGGAGCAGCGTTTCGATACTCTGGCGCGGATGCCCCGGCTCGAAAATCGTGCGCTCCAGATAATTGACCATTTCCTCGTCCGTCATGGCTTCGCGGGCGTAGAGCGGCTCGATATCGTCCAGCTTGAGCAGCGCGAACTGCTGCGTCTTGATCGTCGCCACGTCAGAGCCGGACGCCTTGACCGCCAGCACCCTGACCGTCCGGCCCAGATGATCGACCCTATCGAGCTTGGCGCTGGTGTTGCCGCCGTAGATATTGACTACCGCGCGGTCACGGCCAAGAAGGTTACTGCGGTAGACCAACCCATCGAGGTCGGGCAGTTTCGCGGCGTCCGCGTCATTCCATAGATTCTGGGGCATGAGTCAGGTTTCTCCAGAGGCAAGCTTCGCAGGACAGCGCGAAAGGATGCCGCTTACACGAGTCAATCAGGATTTCATTTGCTTTCATTATTGAACGAAAGGAAAGCGCTGTCAACCTTTCGCCTTTGTCAGAACTGACTATCCTGCGCGGCATGAGTCGCCACCTCAACTGAGACGCCCTGCTCGCGGAAATAATCGACGAGCGCAGGCGGCGCGTCAGCGGTCACGATCCGTTGAAGCTGGCTCGACCGAACGAGCGTGTACGGCGCAACCTGTCCCCATTTGCTGCCGTCCACCACGATAACGGTTGTGACCGAACGGGCAACCATCGCCTGCTTCATCGTCACCTCGTCGGGGTCAACGTCGCTGACGCCTTCAGCCCAGGTGATACCGCGCGCGCCGAGGAACGCCAGATTAAGGTTAACATCCGGCAGCCCGTCAGGCCGACCGACAATCGAGATCGAGTCGCGGCGCAGGCGTCCACTCGGCAGCAGTACCTGAACATGCGGGCTATCGAGGAAACTCTGAGCGATAATCAGACTGTTGGTCAGCACCGTCAGCTTGGAAAACGCCTTGAGGTAGGCGACCAGCGCGAAGGCCGTTGTGCTGGCGTCGAGGCCGATGGTGTCGCCGTCGTGAATCAGCGCGACCGAGGCGCGCGCGATGGCGTCTTTCGCCTGTCGCTGACGATTCTGGCGGACGTGGAAGGACAGCTCTGGCAGCAGCAGCGAGTCGGTCACGCGGCTGACCGCGCCGCCGTAGGTGCGCTCCAGATAGCCGCCGTCTTCGAGCGAGCGCAAGTCCTGCCGAATCGTGACGGTGCTGACGCCGAGCGCGTCGCTCAACTGCTTGACCGATACACGGCCATTACGGCGCAAATCATCGAGAATGGCGCGGCGGCGTTCTTCGACAAACAGCGTCTCCGGCATGATTGACACGGCCTTTCAAGCGCCTTAAACTGACAAAGAGTGAAACAAAAAGAAATCCATGTCAGGGTCATTGTATAGATTTTCCGCAAAAAGGACAAAGAACTGATGTCAAATCCTTCCGATTACCAGCGGTTAGCTGAAAAGCTGACGGCCCAGGGCATTCAGGTCGATGAGGTTAAAAACAGGATCAAGAGTCAGAAAATCGAGACGCCGTCATGGGGCTACGGCAATTCCGGCACGCGCTTCAAGACCTTCGGCTACCCCGGCGCGGCCCGCAACATCCACGAGAAGCTGTCCGACGCCGGTTACATCCATCGGCTGACCGGCGTCGCGCCGTCAGTTGCCATCCATATCCCGTGGGACAAGACCGACGATTACAACGCGCTCAACAACTACGCGCGAGCGCAGGGCGTCACCATCGGCGCGGTCAACCCGAACCTATTTCAGGCCGACAGGTACAAGTTCGGCAGCATCACCAACCCCGATGGTGGCGTCCGCGAGGAAGCGCTCGGCCATCTGATCGAGTGCTGCGAGATCATGGAAAAGACCGGCAGCGACATCCTCAGCCTGTGGCTGGCGGACGGCACGAATTACGCCGGGCAGGACGATATTCACCTGCGTAAGCAGCGCATGGAAGCGGTGCTGAAAGAAACCTACCAGCATCTGCCCGCCAGTGGCCGCATCCTGATCGAGTACAAGTTCTTCGAGCCGGCCTTCTACCACACCGACTTTGCCGACTGGGGCATGGCCTACGCGATGGCGCTCAAGCTCGGCGACCGGGCGCAGGTGCTGGTCGATCTCGGCCATCACGCGCAGGGGACGAATATCGCTCATATCGTCGCTTTCTTGCTCGACGAAGGCCGACTCGGCGGCTTTCACTTCAATAATCGCAAGTACGCCGACGATGATCTGATCGTCGGGACAACCAATCCGCTGGAGTTGTTCGAGATTTTCCACGAGCTGGTGTCGGCGGGCGAGCGGGCGAAGGACGTCGCCTATATGATTGACCAGAGCTTCAATATCGAATCGAAGCTCGAAGGGATGCTGGTCAGCATTCTCAACTGCCAGACGGCCTACGCTAAGGCGCTGATTGTCAATCGGGCGAAGCTGCGCGAGCTACAGCAGGCGGGTGACGTCCTCGGCGCGCACCGCCTGCTGATCGACGCCTTCGAGACGGATGTGCGCCCGCTGCTGGAACAGGCGCGCATCGAGATCGGATGCAGCCCTGATCCGTTAGCGACCTTCCGCTCGGATCACTATGCGAAGCAGGTCGCGGCGGAACGCGGTACGTCGGACGGCGGCGGCGGGTATCCTACGAACGACTAGCGCCCTCACCCCCAACCCCTCTCCGGGTGGGAGAGGGGAGAAAAAGGG
>CAZZAO010000044.1:0-38024 GCA_964652205.1 uncultured Anaerolineaceae bacterium
TGTCTAGGTTGTGACGACCTTGAGGATAGCTTCTCCTTATCTTGGTGCCTATGGGTGATTTATAATTTTCCCCCTCTTTACTCGCAAGAATGGTTAATCGTTCTAGGTGAGAGCCAAAATGCTTTTGAACCAAGGGGGGCAGGCTTTTCACTTAATATCCCTCATATATTTGCATGACATCATGTGCGATCTATTTTGGAGTTTCCCTCGTTGCAGTCATCCAACAGTTGTACAACCACAAAGCTTCATTCTTGCTCAGCACTAGTAGTCCATCAAGAAGATAACTCAGGATAAAGGCGGGCAAGTTTAGTCCGGGCTTGAGCCACATCAAACTGCCAATGGACAGTCGCGTGTTGAGCGTTCCGTGCTGTTTCCCAGGCCGCCACTTCGCGCTTGAGCGTGTCCACATCCGCCATGCGCCGTTTGAGACATTGCTTGACCAGCACCGACAATTCAATCTCGACCCTGTTGAGCCAGGAGGCATGTTTGGGGGTGTAGTGAAACTCCAGCTTGCTCAAGAGGCGCCGTGCCTCAGCCGGCGGGAAAAGTCGCATAGAGGGAAGCGGGCGTGTGGGTGTTGAGATTGTCCAGCACCACGCGGATTTTCTCGGCGTGAGGGAAATGCACGTCCACCAAGTCACGCAGACACTGAGCAAAGTCGGCTTTGGTACGCTGGTCGGTCACTTTGGCATGACGCCAGCCTGCCCTCGGCTGAAACAGCATGAACAGATTGCACGTCCCGTTGCGCTGGTATTCGTAGTCGTAACACGCTGCCTGACCGGGTTGAGCCGTCGTGGTGGGGCGGGCCTCGCCATGCAGCACGCACGGACGCTCGTCCAAACAGACCACTGGTTGCCCGGCGTTGACCGGTTCAGCATACAGTTCCAAGACGTCCTCCATCCGCCAGACAAACTCGGCACTTACCGTCGGGATGCACCACTGTTCCTTTTGCCAGGGCTTAAGGTCGTTTTTTTCAGCGTTGCGCGCACCGTCTCATACGACACCGGTTCGTCGACGACCTTCAGTTCGACCAACTTGTCCGCCAGCAACTGTAATGTCCAGCTTTCCCGTCCTTCGGGGGCCTCGCTGCACGCCAGCGCTACCACAAACGCTGCTTGCTTGCCATCCAGTTTCTTGTGCCGTCCCGGTTTTGGCGCGTCCGCGATCCGTTTCTCTTTCATCCACCGCTCCCGGGTGAGGGCGACCGTCAGCGGCGTCACCCGGCTCAATGCCGCGATTTCTAAGTCGGTTTTCCCCTCAACGCTCCAGAGCAACATCTGCGCTCGTTGGCGTTCGCGCCGGCTATGTTCACCCCGCTGCAACACATCCGTCAACTGTTCGACTTCGGTTTCATTCAACACCACCGGGTACTTCTGTTTCTGTCCGCGCACCCTATACTCCTTTTTCTTGGAGTATACTTCAGTTTTGGCTATCTTCTTGATGGACTACTAGACACGAATCAAACTATAAGGGTGATTTTCATGCCCTACCTTAAGTTAAGACCAATAGCCATCGTTGGTACAGTATTTGCAATTGTCTTTTTGGGTGGTGGATTTAATACTGTTAGAAAATTGCTCTCGAACGCTTGTGCAATTAGTTCAAATCCTAAGATAATATATATGCCCGGTAATGATATTAATAGTGTTAGGAAACTCATTCCCATAGATGATAATAACATTTCGAAGTTGAGCAAGATCGTAACTATTGAAGGATATAGTGATCCGAGAACAGTAGCTGTCTTCGCCTCCAATTTAATCGCTATTGCTGGCTCAAACATTTTATCACCTCATTCTCAACAAACATGTACTGATATTTGGCTTTGGAATGTAACAGATAATCAGATGCAGGTTATCGAGCTCAGTAATAAAAATAGAACCATCGATAGTCTAATCTTTAGTACTAATACCCATTATATGATTTCTTCCGAACTGGGCTGGGGAATAAAAGGCTATACACTAAAGCTATGGGACATTAATACTCTAAATAACCAGGTGCTTATAGAAAATAGCCCTATATCACCTGTAGGCGGGTTTAGCCCCAATGGTACATATCTTGTGTATGGAACAGATGATGAACTTTATCTCCGTGATCTTCAAACAAATGCAACAACTCAATTGTTTATTGGGAATCATTTCTCACAAGGAAATCCTGTCATTAGTCAAGATGGAAATCTAATTGCTATTGTTACAGATGATGGTCGCTTGCGAGTATGGAATATTGAAAAACAGAGTGGTACAGGTTTTGAACTATCTCAGCCTATGGTAAAACCGCAGCTTCTATTTACTGATCAAGATAAACAGCTTCTTGTTGTTGAAACAAGTCCTAAAGTTAGAGTACCTCGACAAGTAGAAGTTGTGGATATCTCAGGACAAGTCACGCCCTTATCACCGGCCCTATATTCTGATGCCCTCAGTCTTGACGAAAACAGCCACACCCTGACTATCGTTGGCCGAGATGGACACTCGGCAGCCTGGGATCTAAATACCAGCAAGCCAATATCTGATTTACATTTGGGCCTATTTACGCAAATGAATCTTCCACTGTCACTTTGGATAAGTATTTCACCGGTTGCAAGAATTGCGGCTGACGTGAGCCGTCGCGATGGAACACTTAGCCTGTGGAACCTAGAGACTGGTCAACTCATACAATCATTTAAAGGAGATGCGCCATACGGATATAACGGAGTTGCTTTCAGCCCTCAGGGGAATATGCTAGTTGCTTTTTGGGGTAGTTCAGAAGACAACACAGGTGTAGATATTTGGGGCGTTTTGCCTTGATTTGAATAGTTCGCAGATTTTATTTTGAAAGGATTTAATCAATGACTACTTGGACTATTGCAATCGATTGGGATCGAGACGGCAAGTTCAGCAATACCAACGACGACGTGACCAACCGCGTCATGTCGGCAGAATGGGTACTCGGCGCACGGGATCCTTATCAGGACGTGGCCGATGACAGTAAGCTCAAGCTTGAGCTGAACAACGAAGATCGGCTCTATTCACCGGATTACTATGATCCACCGGTATTGCCAGATCATGTCAGCCTAAGCCCGCTACATGGCAAGCTGCTGCCGCAGCGCCCGGTCAGGATCAGCAGCGTCACCCGCATCACCGACGTGAACGGTAATCAGATTGTCGATCAGAATGGCGATCCGGTCATCGTCAGCCACGCGCACTGGCTCGGTTGGACGGACGCGACCTGACCATCAACGGTCTGGCGTTCCAGCAGGGAACGGCGACGGCGACGCTCGAAGAGAAGGCGACCGGGACGCTGCTGCACCATCAAAGTTGAATTGTCCACGGCTTTGAATTTGACTTCTGGCTCGACTCCGATCATCGGCAGCGGCGCGCCGAGCGCGCTGATGACCGCGCCAGCTCAGTCCCCTTCAGCGGACATTGCAGCCGAGCCATTCCGAGACGTTAGTCGTCATCTATCAAGCCATGTTTCCCTGAAAACAGGCTCTTCACTTGCAAACTGCAAGCAGCCGACTATAATCCAGCGCAGGCGACTGGCAGGAACCAGCTTTCCACCCAATCGACCGTCTGGAAGTGAGGTTTGTGAAGTCCCGGCCTATGAAAAGGATTCGACTCCGGCGCTCGGACTGCCCGATCAGCTTTGGTCTGGAAACGTTCGGGGATCGCTGGACGCTGCTCATCATCCGCGACATCGTCTACTTCGGCAAGAAAACCTACGGAGAGTTCCTCGCCGCAGACGAGCGCATCGCCACCAACATCCTCGCCGACCGTCTGGCCCGGCTTGAAGCAGACGGTATCCTCGTCAAAACGCACGCCGCGACCGACCGACGGCGCGAGATTTATACGCTGACGGAGAAGGGCCTCGACCTCATCCCGCTGCTGCTGGACATTGCGCGCTGGAGCTTCCAGCACGACCCGAAAACCGGCGCGCCGGAGGCGTGGATCGCTACCGTTGACGCTAACCGCGATGCCGTGATCGCGCTGATTCGGGAAACGGTCAGGAACGGCGGCGCGATCTTCGTCGGCCCCAACAGCGTCGTCGAACAGCTCGCCACACAGGCGTAATTCGGCCTCTGGTTACGGCAAAAACTGCCGAGAGTCGGCTTCAGCCGACTCGCTGCCGTTACAACCGGGAAAGGTGACGCCAGATCAATCATCGGTCAGCCTTTTCTCGGTTCTCATCACTCCCGATTTGTGCAATTCATCAAGCTGCCGCCGGTCGCCAGCGGGCAAATTTGGTCACATCCGCCAATTGCTCTGAACAGGACAATCGACCTATAATGCATCACGACCAAACGAAAGGGTCGTCCTGATGGCACGTGTCCGACAACCTTTCCCGCTCCAGCACCGCCCCATTTCCTCTCTCATTTGCGTTCGATAAGCCACTCATTCCTGAGTGGCTTTTTTTTGTCTCGAGGAGGCTCAACATGCTGACCGCTCCGAACGTGGCCGCGCGTGCATCGCAGGCATTCACATCGCTCTATCGTCCCCGCGCGATCAACGGGAATTTTACCGGCAAGCATGTCGTCACCGTCGAACAGTTCGACCGCGCCGACCTGCAAACGCTGATCGACGCGGCTTTCCGCGTGCGCGCTCGCTCGCGCCGCAATGACCCGACTCTGCTCCAGACCTGCGCCGGAAAGGTGATGGCAACGCTCTTTTATGAGGCCAGCACCCGTACCGACATGTCGTTTCAGGCAGCAATGCTCCGGCTCGGCGGCGAAGTCATCGCCACCAGCGGCGGCGTTCAGTTCTCGTCGGTCTACAAGGGCGAGGACTTAGCCGACACCGTCCGCGCAGTTGGCTGCTACGCCGACGTCGTCGTGCTGCGGCATCCCGAAGTTGGCTCGTCCTACGAAGCGGCGCACTACCTCGACCGGCTGGCCGCGCAGTTGGGCCGCCAGCCGATCATCATCAGCGGCGGCGACGGCATCGGCGAGCATCCGTCGCAGGCGCTGCTCGACCTGTTCACCATCATCGACTACAAGCGCAGCCTCGCAGGTCAGCGCATCACCATGGCGGGCGACCTGCGCTTTGGCCGCACGGTTCACTCACTGTCGAAGCTACTGGCTCGCTACGCCGGGAGCGACGTCCAGCTTCATTTCGTCTCGCCAGTTCAGCAGCAGATGCCCGACAGCGTCCTGGGCGACCTGCGCGCGCACGGCGTCCGCTACGATCAAACGGAAGACCTCGACGATGTCATCGGCGACAGCGACGTGATTTACTGGACGCGCATTCAGGAAGAACGCTTCGAGGACAAGGCGGCCTATGCCGAGATCGCCAGCCGTTTCGTCATGACGCCGGACGTGCTCGCCCGCGCCAGCGCCGATGCCATCCTGATGCATCCGCTGCCGCGCAAGCACGAGATGGGGACGGCGGACGATCACGACATCCTCGACGCCGACCCGCGCGCAGCTTACTTCCGCCAGATGGAAAACGGCATGTTCATGCGGATGGCGCTGCTGGCGCTGACGCTCGGCGCGGAGGATATTTAAACGTGGCTGTCGTCCGTATTCCCGGCATGATCGACCCGCACGTCCATTTGCGCGACCTCGACTGGTCGCATAAGGCGACCTTTCGGAGCGAAACCGAGGCCGCCTTAGCCGGGGGCTATACCGCCGTCCTCGATATGCCGAATACCCCGCCCGCGACCATCAGCGAGGCTAATCTGAGCCTCAAGCGGGCGCGGCTGGCGAGCGCGGCGGTCTGCGACTGGGGCGCGTACTTCGGCGCGTCACAGGGCGGCAACGAGGCCATCTATCCGCGCGTCGAGGCGCAGGTCTGCGGGCTGAAAATCTACAATAACGAGACGACCGGGGCGCTGCTGATCGACAATCAGGCAGCGCGAGCGCGGCACTACGCCGCGTGGCCGGGCCATAAGCCGATTGCAGTTCATGCCGAAGCGCAGACGGTCGCCGCTATCCTTGAGATGGTGCGCCGCTATCGCAAATGGACGCACTTCTGCCACATCTGTCTGGCCGAAGAAATCGAGCTGCTGCGCGCGGCTAAAAACGAAGGACTGCCGATCAGCGTCGGCGTGACGCCGCACCATCTCTATCTGACTGAGGCGGACGCTGCGGCGCTCGGCCCACTCGGTCTGATGAAACCGACGCTCAAGACCGCCGCCGACCGTGACGCGCTCTGGGCAGGCATCGCCGACGGCACGATAGACGTTGTCGAGTCGGATCACGCGCCGCATACGCTGGCCGAGAAGTCGAGCGCGACGCCGCCTTACGGCGTGCCGGGGCTGGAAACGACGCTGCCGCTGCTGCTGCTGGCGGTCAAAGAGGGGCGGCTGACGCTCGACCGGGTGATCGCGCTGATCGCTACTAATCCGCGTCGCATCTTCGACCTTCCGGCGGACGACGACAGCTACACGCTGGTCGATCTCGACGCCAGCACTGTCATCGACCGCGCTGATCTGCACTCGGCCTGCGGCTGGTCGCCGTTCGAGGGAATGCGCGTGGTCGGCAAGGTGCAGTCAGTCACCATTCGCGGCCAACTGGCCTACGACGGCGAGAAAGTCTGCGTGCCGGACGGCTTCGGGAAGGACTTAACCTCACTCCCTGTCCCCCTCTGCGACCGGCGGTTTCTGTCGAGAGAAAAGCCTTCGCGCCACGCCGCAGGCCGGGAAGGCGGAACGAACGCCACTTAAAGAGGTGACAGCGATGATTTATCGTCAAATAGGTTTTCATCAGGCAAGGCGGTCATGACGTTGATGCGCTCGTCGTTCCTCGCCAGCTACGCGGCATTTTATCAGCGCGCGGCGCGGAAAATGCTGTTTCGCAGCCCGGCGCAGCAGGCGCACGAGGACTTGCTCAACTGGCTGGCGTGGCTCGACAATCACCCGTGGACTCACGGCCTGCTGCGCGGCGTCCACAGCCGCGCCTTTGCCAGCCAGCCAGTCGGCGTCGGCGGCGTTCGGCTGCCGTACCCGCTGATACTGGCGGCGGGGCTGGTCAAGGGGCAAGGGTTCGACACGGAAGCGGACGCCCTGAGCGCTGACCCCGCCACGCTGATGCCGGGATGGCGCAGCCTGCCGCTGCTGGTCGGGCCGGTCGAGTTCGGGTCGTTCACCTGCTGGCCGCGCCCCGGCAATCCCGGCGATATCATCTGGCGCGACGCGGCGACACAATCGACGCAGAATCGTGTCGGCCTGAAGAATCCCGGCGCGCTGGCGGCGGCGACATTTCTTTCCAGCCGCCGCGATCAACTGCCGCCGATCTTCGGGATCAACATCGCGCCGACTCCGGGAATCAGCAGCCTCGATCATCTGGCGGCGGAAGCAGAAGAAGCATTGGTCGCTTTCATCCGCGCCGGAGTCAGGCCATCATGGTTCACGCTCAACCTGAGCTGCCCGAACACCGAGGATGATCCGTCGCTGCGTCAGACTGAGGAAACGGCCATCAAGCTCGTCGGCGCGGCGACGACAGCGCTTCAGTCGAGCGGCCTGCCCCTGTGGGTTAAGCTCGGCCCGGCGCTATCGGACGATCAGTACGCGCGGCTGCTGGCCGTTTTCGCCGATTTCGGCGTGCGCGCGGTCGTCGCCACCAACACGCTGCCGCAGCCGACGCCGACTGACCCGACCGTGATCGCCGGAGTCGGCGGCGGAAGGCTGCACGAACCGGCGCTGGCGGCCATCCGCGCGCTGGCGGCAGAGAAGCGGGCGCGCGGCTATGCTATCGACCTGATCGGCTGTGGTGGCGCGCTCGACGGCGCGGGCTGCCGCGACTTCATCGACGCAGGCGCGAGCGCAGTACAATACTGGTCGGCGCTGGTTTATCGCGGGCCGCTGGCTGCCGCGCTGATCCTGAAAGAAGCAGAGGATATTCCATGATCCAGACTTCGATTGACGTGGCGAATGCGCTGCTGGAGATTGGCGCGGTGCGTTTTGCGCCGACCGCGCCGGTGCGTTTCAAGTCCGGCATTTGGTCGCCAGTCTATGTTGACAACCGCCGCCTGCCGTACTGGCCGAAACACTGGCAGGTTATCATCGAGGGTTTCCGCGCCATGATCGCTGATCGGGCGCTTCCCTACGACGTGATCGCCGGGATCGAGGCTGCCGGGATTCCGCACAGCGCGGCGCTCGGCTACAGTATGCAGCGACCGTCGGTATTCGTGCGTAAAGCGGCGAAGGAGCATGGCCTCAGGCGGCGGGTCGAAGGCGGGACGGTCGAGGGCAAACAGGTGCTGCTGATCGAAGACCTCGTCACGACGGGCGGCAGCAGCCTGTCCGGCGTCGAGGCGCTCCGGGACGAAGGCGCGACGGTCGAGGACTGCATCGCCATCGTCAGCTACGGGCTGGCGGAAGCTATCGGCGCGTTCGACGCGGCCAGCGCCCGACTCCATACGCTGACATCGTTTCCGGTCATCCTTCAGCAGGCCGTCGAGCGCGCTGACATCGACGACGGCACGCGCGGGCTGGTCGAGGGCTGGCTCCGTGACCCGCACGGCTGGAACCCACCGACCGACCCGACATAAGAACCGAGAAATGAGAGCCGAGAAAATGCAAAATCATCGCAGCGATCAGATTTCCATAGAGGGGTTTCGCAGGGGCATGATGCCTCATGCCTGGTATTTCTCCGCTGCTGCTGATTTGATTCAGAGTAATCAGCGACACAGGAAGGCTTTTTCTCAACCCTCAGTTCTCGGCTCTCGGTTCTTATTCCGATGAACTCAATCATCTCTCCGGCCCTTGAAAAGTACGAGCGCCGCGCCGACGCTGTCCACTCGCTGCTGTGCGTCGGCCTTGACGCGCGGATGGAGACGCTGCCAGAGCGCTTCCGCGTTGACCCGCATCCGCAGTTCACCTTCAACCGCTGGATCATCGAACAGACGCACGAGTTCACCGCCGCCTACAAGCCGAATATGGCCTTTTATGAGGCTCGTGGCGCGGCGGGGATGATTGATCTGCGTCTGACGATGGACTATCTGCATCAGTATCATCCTGACATCTTCACCCTCTGCGACGCCAAGCGCGGCGATATTGCCTCGACCAACAGCGGCTACGTCAGCGCGATTTTCGACCTGCTCAACTTCGACGCGGTGACGCTGCATCCGTACACAGGCCGCGAGGGGCTTTCGCCGTTCATCGACCGCGCCGACAAAGCCTCGATCATCCTGTGCCGCACCTCGAATCCCGGCGCGCGCGAATTTCAGGATTTACGGATCGACGGGAAGCCGCTCTGGCAGCGCGTGGCTGAGAAGGTTGCGGGGGAGTGGAACGAGCGCGGCAACTGTATGCTGGTTGTCGGCGCGACCTATCCCGACGAACTGCGTCAGGTTCGCGGTCTGGTCGGCGAGCTGACGCTGCTAATTCCCGGCATCGGCGCGCAGGGCGGGGAGATCGAGTCCGTCGTACACAATGGCAGCAACAGCGCCGGTCGCGGGATGGTCGTCAGCGTCTCGCGCGGCGTCATTCAGGCGGACAATCCCGCCGAGGCGGCGAAGCACTACCGCGACGAAATCAACCGTTACCGTTGAGGCGAGCGCAGTTATCGACCTGTTCAGCCCAGCGCGCTGGCCGATCCGAGTTGACAAGCTCGCCAGCCTCTCTTATAGTCAACAGCATGACTCAGATGACGCTTTTTCGGCTGCACTGTCATTGTCGCTCTGGCGATCATGTGCCGGATTCGGCTGCCGGAAAGGGACTGCTCCAAACGTTTTGTCATTACACCCACGAGCGACCAGAGCCGACATGCACGCTGTCGGCTTTTTGTTTGGCCGGGGAAAGGAGCGATAATCAAATTCGATAGCGCAAGCCTGAAACCTGATTTTGCCCGGTGAATTTTGTGAGGAGTTCAGTCATGACGAAAAAACTGTCTATTCTCGGCATTGCGCTGCTGCTGATCGCCGTTTTCAGCAACGCAGCTATGGCGCAGGACAAGCAAACACTGGTCTGGGGCATGTGGGGCAGCCCGGAAGAAATCGCCGTCCATCAGAAGGTCGCTGACGCCTATATGGCGAAGAACCCGGATGTCACCGTGACGCTCTGGTCGGCCCCGTGGAGCGACTACTGGACGAAGCTGACCACCCTGTTCGCCGCCGGTGATGGCTCGGCCATCCCTGACGTGATGTTCGTTACGCCGGTGCAGAAGTATGCGGCGAGCGGCAATCTCGTGAACCTCGACCCGCTGATTAAGGCGGCGGGACTTGATCTGTCTGATTACTGGCCGGGAGCCATCGACAGCATGTCATGGAACGGCTCGGTCTATGGCCTGCCGCGTGACAGCGGTGTTGAAGTTCTGTACTACGACAAGGATGACTTCGACAAGGCCGGTCTCGACTACCCGACCGACAAATGGACATGGGCCGACCTGAAGAACGCGGCTGAAAAGCTGACGGTCAAGGACGCCAGCGGTCGCGTTTCCCGTTACGGTCTGGCGGCTGAAGGCGGCAAGTATTTCGACTTCGTCGGCGGCAATGGCGGTGGCATCCTCGACAACACCTTCAAGCCGACGACTTGCGAACTGAGCAGCCCGCAGTCGATTGAAGCCATCGAGTTCTTCTCTGGTCTGATGAACGAAGGCGTGGCCTGGCGTGACGCTGACCTCGGTCAGGCAGGTGGCGATCAGGCGGTCTTCCTGGCCGATCAGGCGTCGATGATTATCCAGAACGCCAGCCGTGTCAGCGCTTTCAATGCGGCGGGCATCAACTATGACGTGGCGCCCATTCCCCTCGCGCCGAGCGGCAACCGCAATGGCGGCAGCACCAACGGCGCGGCCTGGGCGCTGAGCGCGCTCTCGACGAAGCAGGATCTGGGCTGGGATTTCATCCAGTTCCTTCAGTCGCCTGAGGGCGGCGCGGCGATCTACTTCGCTGCCGGTGACGCTTTCCCGCCGAACAAGACCAGCGCCAACGCGCCGGTGTTCATGGATGATTCACGCAAGCCGGCCAACAAGCAGGCCTGGATCATCGACGCCGAAGCGGCCAATGTCGATGGTTACGGCTGGTTCCCCGAATGGAACGAACTGGCGGGGACGCTGATTAACCCGGTGCTGTCGTCGATCTGGGCGGGCGAGGCCAAGCCTGCCGACGTCCTGCCGCCGCTTTGCACCGATGTTGACAAGTACCTGGCCGATCACGGCTACAAGGCCTCGTAACGTCGGCCCTGCCCGTTATGCTGTCGTGAGTTCAGACAACGCGAGGTCAGAGGCCCCCTCTGGCCTCGCGTTTGATTGTGGCTCTAACGGAGAACCTTATGGGGCGGGTCGTCGTTTCGCCGCACACCCAGACTGAGCATTCCCCGCCGGGCGCGTTACGCAGGCTGGCGCACCGGCTCGGCTTCGGCATCTGGCACGCCGACCAGCAGGGCGAGGGTTATCTGTTTCTGCTCCCCAGCCTGATCGGCTTCATCCTCTTTGTCCTCGCGCCGATTGTCATCTCCCTCGGCCTGAGCTTCCATAGCTGGGACTTGCTCACGCCGCCCCGGTTCATCGGCACGGCCAACTATGTTGAGCTGTTCACGAATGATACGATCTTCGGCGGCGTGCTCAAGAACACCTTCTGGTATGCCGTCATCATCGTGCCGGTGCAGATCGCGCTCGGTTTCATCCTCGCCAACTTGCTCAACACCGGTTTGAAGGCCGTCAAGCTCTATCGGATGCTCTACTTCATGCCGGTCGTCGCCAGTGTCGTGGCGGCGGCGATGGTCTTTCGCTTCCTCTTCAACCAGCAGAGCGGCGTGATTGCCGCCGGAGTCTGGCAGATCAAAGGCTTTTTACTGAGCTTGCCTTTCGTCCAGGCGTCGCCGGATATGCTCGCCTCGGTCACTGCCATCAAGCCGCCCGACTTCCTCAACGGCAACGGCGTCGGCATCTGGCCCGGTTGGGCGCTCATCAGCGTCTCGGTCTTCACCGTCTGGAAGAACGTCGGCTTTACGCTGGTGATCTACATGGCGGCGCTTCAGGCCGTCCCCGAAGCCCTGTATGAGGCGGCGCGCGTGGATGGCGCGAATCGCTGGCGTCTGCTGCGCTCGATCACGATTCCGCTGGTCAGCCCGACGACCTTTTTCGTGCTGGTGATTCAACTGCTCGGCGCGTTCCAGATTTTCACCGAGCCATTCATTATGTCGGCCAACACGCAGCGGCTCGTGCCTGCCGGTTCGGCCTCGATTGTCACCTATATCTATCAGAACGCCTTCGACTACCAGCGAATGGGCAAGGCATCGGCGATCTCGTGGGTCTTATTTGCCATCGTCTTCATCGCCACCATCGTCCAGAACCGCTTGCAGCGGCGCTGGGTCTACTATGAGACAGAATAGGAGCCAGTCGAGATGGCGACGACACGACTGAACGCCCCACGGACGACGATGGGGCTGCCGTTCGGGCGGCTGGCGCTGCATATCGTCCTGTTGCTCGGCGCGTTCATTATGGTGCTGCCGTTTCTATGGATGGTCAGCACCTCGCTCAAGCCTCAGGCTGACGTGATGCGCGAGTTCCCGCCGCGCCTAATTCCATCGACCTTCCAGTTCTCGAACTATTCGACCGCGCTGACGGCGCTGCCATTCGACCGCTACTACATCAACAGCCTGATCGTCGCCTGTTCGGTGACGGTGCTGCAACTGCTGACGTCATCACTGGCGGCCTATGCCTTCGCGCGGCTGCGCTTCAAGGGCCGCGATGCGCTCTTTTTTCTGTACCTGATCGGCCTGATGATTCCGTTCCCGGTGCTGCTGATTCCGAACTTCCTCATTGTCCGCCAGTTGGGCTGGTTCGACAGCTATCTGGCGCTGATCGTCCCGCCAGCGTTCTCGGCCTTCAGTATCTTCCTGCTGCGCCAGTATTATCGCGGCCTGCCGATGGACTACGACGAGGCGGCGCGGATCGACGGGGCATCGTCGCTGCGCATCTGGTGGGAGATTCTGCTTCCGAACTCGAAGCCAGCGCTGGCAGCGCTCGGCATCTTCACCTTTCTCGGCAGTTGGAATGATTTTCTCTGGCCGCTGGTGGTGACGAATACCGACAGGATGCGGACGCTGCCGGTCGGCCTGAGCACGTTTCAGGGGCAGTACAGCGTGCGCTGGGAACTGCTGATGGCGGCCAGCGTGGTCGCGCTGATCCCGATTCTGGTCATCTACTTCTTCGCGCAGAACTGGATCATCAAGGGGCTGTCGGTCGGAAGTGGGATTAAGGGCTAGTTCTCAGACGCTTTCACCACTGTTCGAGTCTGATATTCGGGATACGGTGAAAATCACTGTCGCGTGTGGCAATAATCAGGTCGTACTGCGAAGCTTGAGCGGCAATCCACAGATCATCGCCTGAGATTAAGTGACCCATTTTCAACAAATCGACGACGATGCGCCCATAGCGTTCACTGGTAATTTCATCGACCACGAGAATAGGCGCGATCTCAACAATCGCTCTGACGGCCTTCAGGCGTTCGGGGCGCGGTGACTTAAAAGCCCATTCGTAAAGTTCGCCGAGAACAACCGATGAGATAAAATAATCCGCTTCCCGCAGCCTCAATCCGACGGAACGTTCTCCTTTGATATAAGCAGAGAGGATGTTGGTGTCCGGTAGGTAAGCCAGGGCCATTAACGAGGTCTTTCACGCGATGACCGAATCACTTCATCCAGTGCTTCCAGGTCGTCGGGAGTCAAAGTGAGGGCAATTCGGTCAAGCAACTCCGCCAGCGCCTTGCCTTCTCCCGGCGGTGGGAGTCTGGAAGCGCGTGGTTTACGCACAACCCGCCAGCGCTGCCGTTCATTTGGAGCAAATAGATAGGCAGTGATGTGCTCGTGCGGTTTATTCGACATAGCGCACCTTCCCCCATTGAACATTCACCTTGCTTATTTTAACTTAAGGTCGCCTCAGAGCCTATAGCGCCTCCGCTCCCGTCGAATGAGCCGACTTCGACGCGCTGCGCCACAAGCAAAGAGGTGAATGTCGCGCCCCGGCGGAAGGCCGCTATCGTATTTCCTTCTCCTCCTGCCCTGAGGGAGCAGAATTGGGAGTGAGGGAGATTGTATTCGTGTTCCACCCGCCGACAGTCAGAGCGCGCGCGTCCGGCGGGACATTGTGCCATTGAACAGTCACCTGCGCCGACTCGCGCGGGAACAGGCAGAAATAGCCGTCGTCGATCATCGCGCCACCCTGGCTAGTGAGCGGCAGCGCATCATCGACCTGAACGAACAGCGCCGTATGCTGGCCGACATTGGTGATCGTCAGCACCCAGTCGTCGCCGCTGTCCTCGCAGCCCGCGACAAGCTCGGTCGGCGGCGCCGTCAGCAGCGGCGCGAGATTGGCCGCACAGGTGAAGGCGTAGCGACTGCTCGACAGCGTGTGTCCGTCGGCGTCGAGCAACCGCAGCGCCAGAAAAAAGACCTCGTCGGGGATTTCAGCCAGCGGCCAGAGGATCGATGAAAGCGGCGCGCTGGCGCTGGTGGGCAGCGTCACCGGGCTGATCCAGCGCGCGATGTTCGCGCTCAGGCCGACCAGCCGCGCTTCCAGTTGGACACTGGCAGGCGCAGTCTCCGCCGCGCTGCTGACCCAGATTTCGGCACGAAATTCGTCATAGCCGCCCCATGCCGCCGTTGGGAATTGGGCGGAGACGTGCAGCGGCTGGTAAGCGCTGGCGACGGCGTAGTAGGCCGGTTTAGGCCGCGCATAGAAATCGACCGCCGAGGTACAGGCCGCCATCGGGTACGGCTCGTTGAACTGCCACGGCAGCGTCCCGCTGTTGTGCCACTGGCGGCGGCGGTCGGCTTCAAGCGCGTAGCGCAGCCCGTCGGCCTGCATCCACTGAGTCGCGCGGATCAGCGTCGCCACATCGGCCAGATCGCCGAAGGTCTCGCGCCAGACGCGCTCCTTGAGCCACCACGCGCCGAGATGCTGCCAGAGCGGATTGTCGAGCGAAACTGGCAGTTGATGCTCCGGCGCAATCGTCGCGTCGAGCGAGCGCCGATTGGTGAGTCCCTCAACGCCAAATTCACTGTGCAGCAGCGACGCCCCCTGATTGTAGAGCGCGTACTGTCCGGTGACGCCCTGATACTCCCACGGCCCATGTACGTCATGCAGCGCTGCCGGGTCGCGGGCGATATTCTCCAGCGAGTTCATAAAGACGCGCCCGGTCGGCGAGGTCGGCAACCAGAGCCGGTCAGGGTCGAGCCGCCTGACGACTTCCCTGAGCGCCGCCAGCAGCGGATGCGAATCATCGAGCGGGACTTCCGGCTCGCCGCCCTGAAGCTCGTTGCCGCCGCACCACAACACCAGCGACGGATGGTTACGACGTCGCGGAATGATCTGTTCGGCCTCGCGGGTCATCATCGCCACAAAGCCGGGATCGCGCGGCGGGTCATTGGCGATACCGGAACTCGACTGAATGAACTCCTGCCAGACCATCAGCCCAAGCTCGTCGCAGCGGTCGTAAAACGCCTGCTTCTCGATCAATCCCCCGCCCCAGACGCGCAGCAGGTTGACGTGGGCGCGCTGCGCCAGCGTCAGCAGGCGGTCGAGCTTTTCGGGGCGCGGAACGCCGTACATCACGTCGATGGGAACCCAGTTCCAGCCGTTGACGTAGAGCCTGCGCCGGTTGACGACGAAGGTATAGGGCAGCGCACCGGGTTCCGCGCCGTCGTTGGGCGCAAGCTCGATTTTGCGGATGCCGAAGCGAGTCGCTCGCTGATCGAGCAGGCCGCCGTCGAGGCCGTAAACTACGATTTCGGCCTCGTAGAGCGGCTGATCGCCTGCGCCGTTCGGCCACCACAACTGCGGCTGATCGACCGTCAGGCTGACCGTCAGGCTCGACTGACCGGGCGGCAAGCCAGAGCGAATCCGGCGGCGAGCGACTGTCGCCTCAGCCTGCCTGAGTCGAACGTCAAGCTCGACCGGCATCGTGTCGAGCGCGTCCAGTTCGACCGACAGAGCGACTTCAGCACCGGTGAAATCGTCATTTAAGGTCGGGCGAGCGAACAGGTTGTCGATCCGCACCGCGCCGGTCAGGTCGAGCCAGACCTCATCCCAGAGGCCGACATGGATCATACGCGGGCAGAAATCCCACCAGTAGGTCATCCGGCTCTTGTGCGCGCGGACGAGGTTCGACCGGCTGACCTGCGGCTGTTCAGGCGGCGCGGGATCAATGACGACGGCGATCAGGTTGTCCGCGCCGAAACGCAGTCGGTCGGTGATCTCGAAATCGACCGGCGTGTACATCCCTTCATGCCGACCGAGCGACTCGCCATTGAGAAAAATTTCAGCGCTGAAGTCGATGCCCTCGAAGTGCAGTTGGACGCGCTGGCCGCGCAGCGCCTCATCGGCAAAGAAAGCGCGCCTGTAAACCCACGTCCGGTCAGGAATCCACTCGATCAGCAGACTGTTGCGCTCGAAGTACGGGTCAGGAATTTCGCCCAACTGCCATAGATCGTTGTGAACGCTGCCGGGAACTGCGCCGACACGCCAGCCGCGCCGGTCGGGGCTGTCCGGCCTGTGCGCGTCGCGCCAGCGCCAGTCCTCGCCGTAGAAGTCCTTGAACTGCCACGCGCCGTTGAGCGAAAGGCGCGTCACGGCTCGACCCACTCCAGCAGATTGGTCTCAACGACCGGCGCGCTGGCATCGAGCGGGACGCGGAAGGTCTTGATCTCGCCGGGGGCGAAATCAGCCTCAATCACGCGCTGCCACGTCGGCAGGCGGATCGAGGCGTGAGTCGCAGTTCGGGTCGTCTCATAAGCCCGGACGATCAGATCGTCGCCGTCCTCGGCCTGCTTGAGCACCGTGACGACGACATTTGACGGCTCGACGGCGATGAACGAAGCGGACTGCGGCAGCCTGCCGTCGGCATGAAAGGTCGCCATCAGCGCAATCGGCTTCTGGTTCAGTTCGGCAGCGCGCTGGACGGTTCCGGCGCTCTCCCATGAGCCAGCGTGCGGCAGCAGCGCATAGCTGAAGCGCTGAATGCCCTGATCGATGTACTGGTACAGGCCGTTCGGGTCGAGCCGCGCCGGGACATGGTGGGCGTAAGCGGGGCTGCGCAGCACGGTCAGGCCGATGTCGCGGACGTTGACATCATGGCTATATTTGCCGTCGTTGAGCAGGCTGAAACCGTAGGGCTTTTCGCCGTCGTTCGACAGGCCAGACAGGTCAACCCAGCCTTGCATCGGCGTCTCTTCACCGTTGGCGAACTGCTCGATCTGACCGTAGGCGATCTCGTCGGTAACTTTCATGAAATGGACATGCACCGGGAAGCGCAGCTTGAGCAGCTTCAACTGCTCGCGCCAGTCAACCATCACGCTGACGTCGATCTGGTCGCGGTCAGGATAGAGAGCAAAATCCTGCGCCAGCGTCGATTGGCCGTAGTGGCTGGTGACGCGGATGACCGACTTGACCGGCCCATGCTCGACCAGTCGGACGCTCGACGCCTTGAACGCGCCGATGACGTTATCGAACTTGTAGACATCGTGGCTCCAGGTGTCCGATGGATCGTCGATGACGACTGGTTTGGCCGCCTCGCCGGAAAAGACGTTGACGCCAACCTGCTTATCGTACAACTGGCGAATGCAGCCGCTATCCGGGTCAAATTCGAGCCGGAAGCGGGCGTTTTCGAGGACAGCATCGGATGCCCTCACTTCCGGCCCCTGGCCCTCAGAGCGAGGGGAGAAAGATGTACCGCTGTCAGCAGATTCGGAGCCAGAGATGAGTCGATACGTCCGGTAGCCGAGCGCAGGCAGATCAGCCGTGAAGGCGAAGCGAACGCGGCTGGTGACGGTCGTTGACTGGACGAGCTGCCACGGAATCTCGCGGCCTGCGTCGTCGAGCAGGACGGTTCCCGGTTTCGGTCTATACATCTCGACTTCGACCGTCGCGCGCACCGGCCAGGCATGAGGGTTGAAAACCACGAGCGGTTTCATGCCATCCTGCGGCTCGACGCGAATATTCCAGAGGAACGACTGGACGGCGTAGTTCAGGTCACGGCCAGCGATGGCGAGCGCTTCACCGTAGCTGTCGCGGGCGTCGTCGTAGGCTTCAGGCAGGCTGGTTCCAGCCATGATGTCGTGAAACTGGTTGAACAGCACCGCCTTCCAGGCGCGGTCGAAGTCGTCCGGGTACGGCTGGCCGTTGACGCGCAGCGCCAGCACCGACCACTTTTCCGCCGTGACGAGCCGGTTCTCGGCCATTCGGTTCCAGCGCTTGATGCCGGAATGAGCGGCATAACAGCCCGGCGCGTGCTTTTGCAGGTCGCCATGCAGCACCGGAATCGGCCAACCTTTCGCCTGTGCCGCCTCAAAGAAGGCTTCCGGCGCGCTCAGGACGAGGCGCGGATAGGCCGGGTCATCGTTCAGGCGGCGGATGCTGGCGAGGTTCTCTTTTGTCGGCCCGCCGCCGTGGTTGCCGACACCGTAAAAGCACATAAACTCGTCAATCGGCTCGCGCATTTCGGCAGCGCAGCGCTGAATGTGCGCCGCTAAATCCGCCCCCCACGACAGGTACTCGAAGGGGATACGGAAGGCCAGCACGCGCGAACCGTCGTCGGCTTCCCACCAGAACAGGCGCGAGGGCAGGCTCTTTTCGTGCGGCATCGGGCGCAGGAAGGTGTAGTACAACAGGCCGGTTTTCCTGAGAAGCTGCGGCAGCGTCCCGGCGTGACCGAAGCTATCGACGTTGAAGCCGGTCTGCGCGGCGACGCCGAACTTTTCCACGAAGTAACGCTGCCCGTAAAGCCCCTGCCGGGCGAACGACTCGCCCGAAGGGATATTGCAGTCCGGCTCGATCCACCAGCCGCCGACCGGTATCCAGCGCTTGTCAGCGACGCGGCGTTGAATCTCGGCGAACATCGCCGGATCGGACTTCTCGACCCATTCGTAAAAGGCCGCCGAGCTGGCGACAAAGACGAAGTCCGGCTCTTCATTCATGCGGTCAAGGGCCGAGCGAAAGGTCGCCCTGACCTCGTGAAAGCCTTCCTGCCACGGCCACAGCCACACCGGGTCGATGTGGGCGTTGCCGATCATGTGCAGCGTGGTATTGTTCAAAATCCTTCCCCCTGGCCCCGCTCCCCGTCAATGGAGATGAAAACAATGGCGTCTGTTAGTTGTTAATTTACAAACAATATTCAGCCGGAAACTGCCGAGATGAGCGCTTCCGCCTGCTGGCCGAAGCGCTGGCCGTCGATGGTCACGTCGAGGGCGATGCGTTCGCGGCGGGCAGCAAAGGCCGCTGGCGGCGTGACGCAGAAGCTCACATGCGCCGTCTCGCCCGCCGCGAGCATCAGCGGCGCAAGCGGATCGCTATGCCAGCCTTCCGGCGCAACAACCGTTAAATCAGCCCGCGCGGCCCGGTCGAACGGGTTGCGAATCTCAGCGCTGAACGCCAGCGCTTGACCGGGCGCGGCCTCAGCCTGATACGGCTCCAATCGCGCGAGAAAGGTCTCCGCGCCGAGATCGACGGTATCCGGCAGCAGCGCGCGGTGCAGGCGATCCAGCTCAAGGCCGCGCGGCCTCAGCCTGTCGAAATAGTCGGACGCAACCCGATATGGCTGCCAGTGACCGGTAATGATTAAGTCCGACTCGGCACGGGCGTACAACTCGGCGCTGAGGACGTAATCGCCGCTGCGAAAGCGGTTAGGATAGACGTAGTTGAACTCGACGCCGCCGCCCTCGCCCTGATACTGGTCGCCGGTCGCCAGCACCCGCTGACCATCGACCTCGAACTCGATAGCGACGGCGTAGAGCGTGTGGCCGGGCAGATGATGGAGCCTGAAGCGGTACTCTTCCCACTGGAACGGCGTTTCCAGCGGCAGTCGGCGGTCAACCGGGATCGGGTCGTACCAGATGCAGGGAAGATCGTAGCGCGCTGGATGCTCGAAGATGTCGGCGAACAGTTCGGGACACCAGACCTGCGCCCCCTCGACGCGGGACAGGTGGTTGATCCCGGCGACGTGGTCATCGTGGAAGTGCGTCGGCAGGACGACGTCGATTTTATCGATGCCGAACTGGCGCTTGAGCGCGGGAATCGAGCGCAGCCACGGGCGGCGAGCAGCGCGGTCGACGCCGAGCGCGAGGCCCGTTTCCATGTCGTAGCCGAAGTCGATGAAAAGTGCCTTACCGCTGTCCGAAAGCAGGACGTAGCAGTTCGAGACCGAAGCGCGATGGCGGAGCAGATGCGGCGTGATCGGCTCGTAAGGCCGCGCGATCAGGTCGAGCAGGTTGAGGTTGTGTCCGCGCAGGTTGAGCAGCGCCACCAGCCGCTCAACCAGCAGGTCGATAGCGGCCTGAGGCTCGTCCATCGGCGCGCCGTGCGAGGGCAGCAGGCGTTCTGGCGCGCGCTCCCTGAGGTCGAGCAGCGACGAGATGCTGTAGGCTGCGCCTTCCGCGCCGTTATACGTCCACTGGGTGGCCGACAGGCTCCAGACCTTCCCCGGCGCGGCGATCAGGTCGCCGGTGAAAGCGACGCGGACGCTAGCGATCTGCGCCAGCAGCGCTATCGAACCCGTGGTGTGGCCGGGGGTCGGGATCACCTCGAAACGCAGGCCGCCGAACGTCCGCGCCTCGTAGTCGAGCAGCGTCCCGGCAATCGGCACTGAGTGGAGCAGCGAGAAGCGATCCTGACGCATGTTGTAATTGACGTAAATCTCGCGCGCCTGCCAGTGTTCGTCGGCGTGGGCGAACAGCTCCTGCTCGACGTGCGGGACGTAGATCGGGATGCCCGCTGCGACCGCGCGCGGCAGCCCCTGTCCCTGATCGCGGTGATGATGGGTCATCAGCACCGCGTCAATCTGCTCGACGCCGATTTCGCTCAGGTGGTCGAGTACGTCGCCCGCGCCGAAGTCGATCAGGACGGCGTGACTGCCGCTGCGCACGACGTAGACATTACAGCTATCTTCAAACCGATAGACATCCTCGAGAATTTTCTGCATCGCGTATTTGCCTCAGCGCTGTTTAGGCTATCGCACCGATTCAGTTATCGTCCATGTGACGCGACGGCGGTGCCGCGCCCTCATTCGACCGCCCACCCTTCGTCCCGATTGAAGACCTTCAGTCTCCCCTGTTCCACGGCATCATGGGCATAAACGTACATCGCCGCCGACCATGATTGTCTGGCGAAGCCCATCGGACGACCGGACTGGCCGTGGAACCATTCATTAAATTCCCACTCATCGCGCCGTCCCTGCCGGTTCATCTCAGTCAGTCGGTCAAGCTGGCGCGCCGCCTCGTCGAGCCGACCGGCCTGTGCCAGCGCCGCGACGTAAAAGCCGCCGATGAAAGCCCACGCGCCGCCGTTGTGGTAATGATGCGGCTGATTAAGGTTACGGACGCGCAGATAATCGCGCCAGTCCCTGTCCCCCGGCATGACTGGCGGATAGACGGCGCGCACCGGCCACGGCTCGTTGAGACCGCAGCCATGCAGATAGTCGAGAATCAGGTCGGCCTTCTTCTGGTCAGCTACGCCGAAGAGGATCGCCAGCAGGTTGCCGAAGGTATCGAAACGGTCGGCGTAGTCGCGGAAGGCCATATAGGGCAGATAGAACGGGCGCACGACCAGCTCGGTTTCGACGCGCTGAAGCGGATAGAGCCACTCCATCCGCTCGCGCCGAATCCACGCCCAGTCCTTCGGTTCTTCCGGCCCGACCCACAGCAGTGTATTGATCTTGCGGCGCACATCCTCGGCAGAAGCGGCGCAGCGGTCGTCGGCTTCGTCGAGCGCCGCCGCCATCTGCCCCATCGCCTTCCAGCAGGCGTAATAGAGGACGTTATCGTAGAGGATGTTGTAGCGGTTAGGGAACAGGTCGGCCCAGTCCATCGCTTCGTGGACTTCGAGCAGGCCGCATTCGTTCGAGTCCTGATAGCGCAGCCAGAGGAAAGCGCTCTGAAGATTCGGCCAGACTGCTCGAAGCCTGTCCAGATCGGATGTCACGCGGAAATCGTAGTACGCGCCGAGGATGAACCACAGGTTACTATCGACCACGCCCGCATGGGTGTTGTCCGGCACGATGCGACTGGCGTCCGCGCTCAGGTCGAGCCGCCCGCCGAGCGCGACCAGCGCCGGATCATCAACGTTGGCATAGCCGACGTTATGCGGAATTTTGCCGAGCGGACTCTGAAAGCGGCGCAGGCTGTCGAACGAGCGGCGGTGAACAGCGCGGCCTTCGGTGTCGGCGCAGAGCAGCAGGCCGAGACTGGCAATCATGCTGTCGCGCGCCCATACCTGCTGATAGGCATTGCTGGCCGCGAGAATGCCGAGCGTCCCGGCGTTGCCGATCAGGATGCGCTCGGCTGTTTCCCGCGCGGTGGATCGCAGTGATTGTGTCAAGCTTCCCTCACCCCCTGCCCCTCTCCCGGTGGGAGAGGGGTGAAATAGCTGAAGTCATCAGGCTGCTGCCTCGACATAGAAACTGAGAAACCCGACCTCAGGCCTCCGACATGAAATAGCTGAAGTCATCAGGCTGCTGCCTCGATGTAGAAACTGAGAAACCCGGCGCTCAGACCTCCGGCATGAAATAGCTGAAGTCATCAGGCTGCTGCCGCGACATCCTCAAAAGAACGCATTCTGAAACGCTTCGGCCATCACCGTTCTTCAGTCCCGTCCAGACTTCATTCTACTGCCACTGCAAGAGGGGTAGGCGTGAGGGCAACCACCGCGCCATCTTTGCGCGGCAGAGCGACAGTCAGGATGCCGCGCTCGTCCGGGCGCGATTCGCGCCCGGTGACGAGGTCGCGCGCCTGCCAGCGCTTGCCAGCCAGAATGGCCGGATCGAACAGGATTTCGGCGGCGCGGTCTTCGTCACCGACGTTCGTCGCAATCAGGTCGTATGAGTCGCCGCGCCGGAACAGCGCCGAGGTGATCCCCGCCGTCAGCGAGCGACAGGGGACAGTCACGCCGAACCGGCGCAGGATCGCCTGTACCAACCCTGCCGACGGCGCAAGCCCGACGACCGTCAGCCGCCCCTTGCCGCGCCGCTCGCTGTAACCCACGGTATAGGTCGCGCCTGTTTCGAGGTCGAACTGCAAGCGCAGCTCCTCGGCCACAGTCGCCAGCGGCAGGCGCTCAGCCACTATCGGCTCGCCGGGGACGTCGGGGTAGTTAGATAACCACGGGCTATCGACGACCACGCCGTCGAAGATCGACAGCCGCATATCCGCGCCGATAGTGCCTGACGGCAGATGAGGGTCGAGCAGCGTCAGCGGCTGGTAATGCTCGTCCAGACGCGGCGCAGTGCCGACGCAGACCAGATGCCCGCCCTGCTCAACCCACTTCGCCAGCCGCATCTGCCCTTCCGCCGAGAGCCATGCGCCGCCCGCGTAGAACAGAAGCGGACGACTGGTTTCCGGCCCGGTCAGGTCAAAGAAGTCATAGTCGATGTCGGCGTTGTACAGGCTTTGCAGCAGCTCGCGGCCCGGTCGGTCGGTCGCGCGCTGGAGCGGGTCGAAGGTCACAGCAACATTCGTCACCGGCTCCAGCGTGGTCGGGTCAAGCTGACGATAAAGCGCCGTTATCTGCTGGAAGGCCTCGAAAATTCCGGCGCGAGCGCGGCCCCATTCGTTGATCGGGCTTTGATACCAGTTGTCGCGGTTGACGAGCATGTACCAGTTCCAGCCGACTGCGCCGCCCTGAAGCGCGGTCGCGGCGAGCAGGCGATAATGCTTCGGCGTCAGCGCGCCGACGTCTTCGAGCCAGTCGTGCCAGATGCCCGCCTCGTATTCGGGAATATAGGGAAGCTGCGAGTAAGCGCGGGTGTAGCGAACCGCTTCGAGGATATGGCGCTGCTCGCCGGGACGGTAGCTATATTCACGCGAAGGGTAAATATCCGGGCCGACAATATCGGCCAACTGCTCCATGTCGGCCCAGCGCTGCGTGCCAACGCCGCTGTAGGTATTGAGTAAAATTGGCACATCAACCCCGCGCGCGCGGTAGAAATCCGCCGACCACGAGGCAGTTTCGGTCACGTAAGCATGGATGAAAGCGCGGTAGTCGTTATAGCGCGCCATCATGATCGGGTCTTCGGGGATCAGGTGCGAGACGGCCCGCGCCTGCTCAAACGTCGCGTAGCTGGTTCGCCAGGCGCGGTTGAGCGCGTCGAGGTCGAGATAGCGCAGACGCAGGAAGTCCTGAAAAGGCCCCGGCGCGCGCCCTAAGCCAAGCTGCTCGGTGTACAGATGCGGCCACGGGTCGATCTCGTTATCCGCCTGCCAGAGGATGATTCGCCCGCCGCTGCTGGCGAGAAACGGTCTGGCGGCCTCGGTCACGGCGTCCATGTAAGGCGCGGCTTCACGGCGGAAAGCTTCCGAAGCACGGTGATAGCGGGCAGCGCGGTCAGGGACACCGTTATTGCGCCATTCGGCGTAGATGTAGGGGCCGGGACGCAAAATGACCCACAGGTTTTCCTCGGCCAGCAGGTCGAGGAAAGCGAGCAGGTTACGGGCCGGGTCGGTTGTGCCGGTGAAGTCATAACGCCCCGGCTCAAGCTCGTGGAAGTCCCAGCAAACGTAGGTGGCGACGACCTCAACGCCCAAATCCTTGACGCGCCTCAGCACCGTCCGCCAGCACGCCGGGTTGAGCCGCCAGAAATGGACTTCGCCGCCGATCAGAGGGATCGGCGTGTCGCCGACCCAGATTTTGCGTTCGCGGATCGTTACCGTGGTCATAAGAACACCTTCACCACCGGCTCCTCTGCCGGTGGGAAAGCGGGAGAAGGACGGACCGTGGGTGGATTGAGTGGAACAGGAAAGTGAGCCGCGCTTGTGGCACGCGCATAAGGCATCATTCTACCGTGTCGAGCGCTATCCTTTGAGGCCGGTGGTCGCAATCCCATCCATGAAATATTTCTGGCCGAGGAAAAACAGGATCACCATCGGCAGCGTGATGATGACGCTCGCCGCCATGACAATTTCCCATTTCATCTCGCCGCCGTTGCCGAAGGCGTCGAGCAGCGTTTTCAGGCCGCGAGGCAGCGTGAACAACAGGCTGTCCTGCAAGTAAATCAGCGGGTTAATCAGGTTCGTCCAGCTTGCCTTGAACTCAAAGACAAAGACGACGATCAGCGCCGTCCGCGTCAGTGGCAGCGCGATCTTGCGCCACATCCCGAAGTAGCTGGCCCCATCGACACGCGCCGCCTCGAACAACTCGCGCGGGAGCGTGCGGTAGAACTGGCGCAGCAGGAAGATGTAGAAGGCCGAGCCGAACAGGTTCATGGCCCACAGCGGCGTCAGGGTGTTAGCAAAGCCGAGCCTCTGCCAGATGATAAAGCGCGGAATCATCGTCACCACGTCCGGCAGCATCATCGTGCCGAGCATGACGGCGAACAGCGTGTCACGCCCCCGGAAACGAAAATAGGAGAAGCCGAAGGCAATCAGCGAGCAGCTCACGGTCACGGCCAGCGCGGCGACAAAACCGACGAACAGGCTGTTCTTGAGCCAGATCAGCACCGGCGCGGCCTGCCAGACGTTGACGTAATTGACCCACATAACCGGGTTGGGAATCCATTCGGGATTAAAAACGTCGGCGCGCGGCTTGAGCGAAGCGCTCACCAGCCAGACGAACGGAGCCAGAAACATAATCGTACAGATTATCAGCAGCACGAAAAAAATGAGGCGCGAAACAACGCGGCGCGGATGCCGCCGCAGGGACGTCCCGGCGCTATAAGCCGGGGCCAGCGCCAGTGAATCATTTGCCGCCATCACCTACGACTCCTCGTAATAAACCCAGCGATTGCCCAAACGAAGCTGAATGAAGGTCAGGATCATGATGATGACGAACAGCACCCAGGCCATCGCCGAGGCATAACCCATTTTTAGAAACTCGAATGCCTGCCGGAACAGATAAATGTTGTAGAACAGCCCGGCGCTCGACGCGGCTCCCGACGTGGTCTTCATCGTCCCGAAGTACATGGTGTAGACCTGATCGAA
The DNA here is from genome assembly GCA_964652205.1 of uncultured Anaerolineaceae bacterium. Lineage (GTDB taxonomy): Bacteria > Chloroflexota > Anaerolineae > Aggregatilineales > Phototrophicaceae > ZC4RG36. The sequence continues at coordinate 25,807 of CAZZAO010000044.1, forward strand.
AATCTGAAGCGCGCTGATGGTGTTGACGATCAGCGTGAAGAAGATCGCGCCGCTAATCATCGGGATGGTGATATGGATGAACTGCTTCCACGACCCCGCTCCGTCGATGCTGGCCGCTTCGTGCAGGTCATGCGGGACGTTACGCAGCGCCGCCAGGTAGATGATGACCGTCGAGCCAACACCCCACAGCCCCATCAGCACGATACCGGGCTTGATCCAGAAGGCGTCGGTCGTCCAGCCAGGGCCGTTGATGCCGAGCAGCTCCAGACCGCGATTGACGAGGCCGACGCGCGGGTTGAGCAGCCAGAGCCACAGCGTCCCGACGGCGACATAGGGGGTAATCGACGGCAGATAAAAGACGGTGCGGAAGAAGCCTGCCGCCCTGCCGACGCGGTTGAGCATCAGCGCCAGACCGAGCGCGACAATCGTGGAGAGGGGAACGTAGAGAATGGCGTAGATGAACGAGTTGAGCAGGCTCTGGCCGACGCGCGGGTCTTTCAGCAGCATCTGGTAGTTTTGCAGGCCGACGAAGTGCGGCGCTTGCAACACGCTGTAATCGGTCAACGACAGCCACAGGCTCAACACCATCGGCCCGGCGGTGAAGATCAGGAAGCCGACGATCCAGGGCGAGATGAAGGCCAGTCCCGCCAGAGCTTCTCCCCGTGGGAAAGTGGCCCGTCCCCCCTGAGGGAGACGGGCCAGCTTAGACTGAGTCGTCATGAACCCTGCTGGCTCCACGCCTGATCGAGCGCAGTCTGGGCTTCCTGCTGCGCCTGATCGAGCGCTTCCTGAGCAGTCTGCTCACCACTGAGGGTACGATTGACCGCATCCATCCACGCCTGCTTGAACTCCGCGCCTGCCGGGTTAGCGGCGACAGCGAAGCCGTGATCCTGAAGCGAGAGGATGGTGTTGACGCCGTTGGTGAAGGTGTCGGTTCCGCTGATATCGACGATGGGTCCAAAGATCTGCTTATCGGCGTTGACATTGCCGCTGTAGACGCCGGTGTTGATCTTGTTAGCGGCGGCGCGCTTTTCAGCGCGAGCCTGTGCTGCCGCCACCCAGGCATCAACCGAGGTCATGACCTTCGCCAGCGCGCAGGCCGCATCAGGGTTCTTCGAGCCAACCGGGATCGCCCAGGCGCTGCCGGTGGCGTAGGTCAGCGGCGTCCCCTGTTTGTCGGTGAAGGCTTTGAAGGCAACGGGGGCATCGGGCGAGACATCGGCCAGCACGTTGATATACCACTGTTCCATCGGCCAGACGCCAATCTGGTCGGCGACGACCTGATTGTTACCGCCGAAGAAATCCCAGGTATCGCGGAACGCCTTAAATTCCGACGGGCCGCCAGCAGCGTCCTGAAGTTTGGCGGCGAAATCGAGCGCCTCGACCACCTTCGGGTCATTCAACTGCGCGGTCTTGCCGTCAGCCGAGATCAGATCAGCGCCGTTGGCCTTCGCCCAGAGCGGCAGAAATTCCGGCAGCTTGGGGTCGAAGCCGATGCGCGTCACCTTGCCGTCTTCGATCTTCGTCAGTTTGGTGTTCAGCTCGGCGATCTTATTCCAGTCGGACGTATCGACATCGTCGAGCGTCAGACCGGCTTCATCCAGCGCTTTGGTGTTGATGATAAGCGCGAGGCTGTTGAAGAATTCAGGGATGCCGTAGGTCTTGCCGCCAACCGTGACCTGATTGACCGCGACCTGGCGGAACTGGCTCATGTCGATACCCTGCTTGGCGATGCAGATATCGTCGAGCGGCTGAAGCGAGCCGCGAATGGCATAGGTGCTGAGGATGTCACGGTCAATGCTGATGATGTCGGGCGGGTTGCCGCTGGCGACCGAGGTCAGGAACTGCTGCGGGTCGAGCGCGCCTTCCGTCAGGTTGACGGTCACGTTCGGGTAGAGCTTCTTGAACAGGTCGAGGCGGGTGGTTGCAACCTCGTCGCCCGCGCCGAAGCCGAGGACTGAGATCGTGCCGCTGATGCTGGGATCAGGCGTCAGGACGGGGGTGTAGGAACCCATCGCAGCGGTGGCGGCAGGCGTGGCGTCCTGAGCGCTGACCACGCTCAACCCGGCCATCAGCCCGACAGCGGCAAGGGATAGACTTCCCACGCGCAGCAGGGTCTTAAAAGTCGATCTGGAAAGCAACATGATTCAACTCCTCTAAGTTTCAGGACAGACGCGGAACGAGCATTGCGGCTCACTTCCAGTCACAGCGGCGAGTGATCGCTCACTCGTCGAGAGACAGCCCAATGAAGGTCGAAGATCGCTTCGTCTCAATGGTGCAATAGCTGCTCCTTGAATACTCACAGCCGCGCCGAGCGCGACCTTTAATCCAGTTGACGGGTAGTGCCGCGCTGTTTGAGCTGCACTTTGATTTGAATTTGCTGCGCCGGTCGGTCAGCGTCGGCCAGACGCGCCAGCAGCATCTCGACCGCCATCTGACCGGAGCCGACCAGCGACTGCGCGATAGTGGTCAGATCAATATGTTCGGCGATGTCGATGTCGTCAAAGCCGATGACCGAGAGATCATCCGGTGTCCGCAGGCCAAAGACGTGCGCGCTGTGAATGACGCGAATGGCAAGGTCGTCTGCCGGGGCGAAAATGGCGGTCGGCGGCTCCGGCAGCGAGAACAGCGCGTTGAGCTTTTCCTGAATACCGCTGCGTGAAACCGGCACATACTTGATGTACTCGTCCGGCAGGGACAGGCGGTGTTCGGCCAGCGCAGCCCGGAAGCCCGCCAACCGCTGAATTTCGGGATGGATCGAGTAGTCAGCCTGCTCGCCGAAATAGACATAGGCGCAGCGGCGATGGCCGTGATCGACCAGATGGCGCGCTGCAAGCTGTCCCCCGGCGTAATCATCGACAATGACGCCGCTGAAGAGGGGATGCGCGTACTCGATCAGCACGGTTTCGAGGTGATTCGAGAGCAGGCGCCGGGCTGCCGCGTCGTCGACAGGCAGCGACATGACGATCAGGCCGTCGAGATTGCCCATCAGCGGCAGCGTCGACAGGTAGCCGTCGAGCCGTTCCGGCGAGTCGACGGTGTAGACGATCAACTCGTAGCGCGAGCCGGAGAGCGCCGCCGCCACGCCGCGCAGCCGGTCGGTGAACGACGGCGACGTGAAGTACGGCGCGATCACGCCGATCCGCCCGGTGGACTGGCGCACGCGCGACCGGGCCTCAGCACTGGGGACAAAGCCGAGCTGGTCGATGACGGCCATGACTCTGTGGCGACTGGCTTCGCTCACCCGCTCTGGCGAGTTGAGGACGCGCGAAACCGTCGCAATACTGACGCCGGAAAGCTCGGCAACATCATAAATGGTGGGGGGAGTTAACCTGGCCGTAATCACACCCTCGTCATTGTTTCAATTGATAAAACGGCATGTAACAATTTTCCTGAAAGCACTTACATTGAGACCAGTGTAGCGGAATGAGTCGCGCGAGTCAACAAAGTGAAATTTGACTCAACCCTGGTGCGACTCCGGTTCGCGGTTATACTTCGGCCTGAAACTCGAAACCCTCTCCGCTGATAAAGGCGGCTCAAATGCCTGTGACGACTGGTCTGGACGAGATCGAAACGCGCCTGATCGAGCAGATTGCGGCGCTCAGGCCGCAGATGGTCGAGGTGTGCGCCGCGCTGCTGCGGATACCATCGGTCAACGGCGTCAACGACGAGCTTCAGTTAGCCGTGACGATAGCCGCGCAGGCGGGAGCGCTCGGCCTGCGGGCGCGGCTGGCGGCTGAAGACCCGCGCCGCCCAAACGTGATCGTCAGCACGGCGGATGAAGGCGAAACTGGCCTGCTGCTGCTCGGCCATCTCGACACCGTCCCGCCGGGAGACCCGTCGGTCTGGACACATCCGCCGTTCGGCGGTGAAACTGCTGGAGATCGGATTTACGGACGCGGGGCCATCGACACCAAAGGCGGGATGACGGCGGCGTTGTTCGCGCTGTCGGCGCTGGCGCAGACGCCGGACGCGCTCCACGGCGGACGAGCGCAGTTGATCTGCGTGCCGAATGAGGAATCAGGCGCGACCGGGCATCTCGGCATCCGCACTCTGACGCGCGAAGGTCTGCTGCCGCAGGCCAAAGGCGCGATCTACGCCTATTCCGGCCACGAGATCGCGCTCGGCCATCGCGGGCTGATCCGCTACCGGCTGACGTGCAGCGGCCAGTCGGTGCATACCGGCGCAGAAAGCTGGCAGAACCACACCGAGGGCGCGAACGCCGTCACCGGCATGGCGCGGCTGCTGCTGGCGCTCGACGCCATCGACCTGCCCTTCTCGACGGCGCGCTATTTCGAGGACTTCAAAACCATCGTCACGCCGGGGACGATGATTAACGGCGGGACGAGCATCAACGTCGTGCCGGATCGCTGCGAAGCGCTGGTCGATATTCGCCTGACGCCAGAATACGACCTCGACCGGTTTCAGCCGCTGCTCGACAGCGCCATCGCCGACCTGAGCGCGAATCATCGCGGCATCAGTTACGCCTATGAGCTGCTCAATTACGTCCCGGCGGCCATCTCCGACGACGGCGCGGCGCTGTTCGCTATCGCCGAGCAGGCCGTGATCGACGTAACCGGGGAGAAGCCGCCGCGCGTCGTCGCTGGCCCGGCTAACGAGGGCTATCTGCTGATCGAGCAGGGCATCCCGACCCTTTGCGGGCTGGGGCCGACGGGCGCGAACGCCCATGCGCCCGACGAGTATGTTGAGATCAGCGGGCTGGTCAACGCGGCGTCGATCTTCGCGCTGGTGGCGCGGCGACTATCTACTTCAGCGTCTTGAGCAGGCGCTCGCGGTAGGTCTGGTCAGCGCCGGGCAGTTCCGGGCTGACCTTCGACGCCTCGTTGAGGAAGTGAGCATAGTCGCGGCCCAGTTCCTGCCCGCGCCGGGTGTGCATGTCGATGGCATAATCGGGGATTTCGGGCAGCTTGCCTTCCCTATCGACGGCCTGCATCAGCCAGCCGAGCAGGAAATCGCTGCCGCGCTCTTTCTGGCTCTCGCACAGCGCGCGCACGGCGTGAATGGCGAACAGGTAACGGTCGCCACGTGGACGGTCGAGGCGCTTGTGGAACTGGAACAGCGTCTCGATCAGCACCGGGGCGCTGACATTGCCGATGCCGATGTCCTCGACCGAGATGACCTGCAAGCGCGCCCAGAGATATTCTTCCATCTCGGCGCTGGTGGTCAGCATCTCGTAGGCCAGCAGGGCGGCGTTCTCGGTATGGCCGCGCCGGATCTCCTTTTGCAGCGCCGAAATAACCTCATCCGCCGGGAGATCATGGACGGTGCGGACGCGAGTCCACGGGTCTTGCTGATGGGGAAGGCTCATGATTCCGCTCGTTTCGCAGGTGGATCGCCCGATAGAATACCCTGACGCAGCTTCGCCATTTCCTCGCCGAACTGCGCCGCGAAGTTGCGCCGCTTGATTAGCTCGCCGCCACGCAGGCGCGCGGCGACGGCGATCAGCGCGAACAGCGTCAGCACCTGCGGCAGCGCCAGCAGCAGGTCAACGGGAATCGCCAGCTCAGGCCGACCCTGAAGATAGAACGACAGCGCTTCGGCCAGGCCGAAGAACAGGGAAGTAGCGAAAGCGGCTATCGGCTGCTCGACGGCGAACAGCGAGACGGTGATCGCCGTCCAGCCGCGATTGTTGGTCATGCCTTCGAGGTACTGGCTGAGAACGCCAATCGAGAGAAATGCGCCCGCCATGCCCGCCAGCATACCGCTCAGGGTCAGCGCGAAAATCTGCACGCGGGTCACGTTGATGCCGACACTCTCGGCAGCAGCCGTGTTCTCGCCGACCGCGCGGATATGCCGCCCGAAGCGGGTGCGGAACAGCGTGACCCAGACGACGATCACCATCAGCCAGCTCAGGTAGACGATGATGTTGAAGTGGCCGAGCAGGGGGCCGATGAAGGGAATCTGGCTGAGCAGCGGCACGTCGATGACCGGCAGCGCGCGGATGCTTGGGTCAGCCAGCGTGCCATAGGCGTCAAACTTGACGCGCATGATGAAGACCGTCACGTTGGCGACGAACAGGTTGACCGCCAGCGCCAGAATAATCAGGTTGATGCGGATTCGCAGGTAGAGGATGGCAAAGACCAGGCCAAGCACGCCGCCCGCCAGCGTCGCCGCGACCACGCCAACCGACGGGTCGAGGCCAGTTTTGTAGAGCACGAGGACGGCGACGAACGCGCCCAGGGTCATTTTACCTTCGATGGCGAGGTTGAGCACGCCAGCGCGGCTGGCGACCAGCGCGGCCAGCGAGCCGAGGACGTAGGGCGTCGCCAGACGGATGCTGCTTTGCAGCAGGTTGAGCGGCAGCAGGATGAGGATCAGGGCGACGAAGACGACGCCGAGCGCGATCAGCCCGTAGCGCAGCGAGCTGCTGTTACGACTGAAAAAACCGATCATGGCGTCACCCCGTCTGGCTGAAGGGCCGTGGCCGTAGGACGACGCGGCCTGATGCGGTTGATCACCGCTGTGATGCGGCTGCGCAGGAAGTCTTCCATCGACGCGAACAGGATGATGAATGAGATGATGATGCCGCCCAACTGCTGCGGCAGATCGCCAAATTGCAGGTTAGTCGAGCCGTTATTCAACCCGGCGAACAGCGGCGCGACGATCAGAGTCCCGATGATCGACTCTTTCGCCAGAATGGCGACCAGCACACCCTCGAAGCCGTAGCCGACCGCCACGTACTCGGCAATGAAGCGCCGCTCGACGCCGAGCATTTGCAGCGCGCCCGCCAGCCCGCTCAACGCGCCGCTGATGAGCATCGCGCGCAGCACGGCTTTGTTGACCGGGACGCCGCTGAAGCGGGCGAAGAGGCCGGTTCCGCGCGACATGCGCTGCTCATAGCCGGACGTCGTGCGCCACAGGTAGATGCCGACCACGAGGGCGGCGACCAGGGCAATGACGAAGCCGAGGCCGACGCGCGAGCCGGAGAACCAGTCGATGTCGGCAAAGATGCCCCGGCTAAAGGGCGTCATAAAGGCTGTCCCGTCGATGGGCAGCGTGCGCGGCTGGGCGTTGGGGTCGGTCGTGCGCAGCGGGCCGCTGACCAGCCAGCGGACGATCTGCACGGCAATCCCATTGAGCACAATCGTACTGATAAGTTCGTTGACGTTGAGCTTGACCTTCAGATAGCCCGCAATCCACGAGTAAAACGCGCCGATCCCCATCGCGCCGAGGATGGCGATCAGCGGAACTGTCAGATGCATGAGCGTCAGCAGCGGCTCCGTCGCCGTTTTCTCGGTTAAGCCGGTGATAGTCCAGATGAAGCCTGGCACCACCCGACCGAGCGTGACGGCGACAATCGCGCCTAAGATGAACTGGCCGTCCATGCCAATGCTGAACAGGCCCGACTTGAAGGCCACAATGGCCGACAGCGAGGTTAAAATCAGCGGCGTGGCCTGCTCGGCGACCAGCGCCAGTTGGTGTCCCCCGTCGCCATAGAGCGGCGCGAACACCGTGCGCGTCGTGCCGTCCTCGTTCGGAACCTGCTGAATGAACAGATCGCCAAATGTCTTGCAGGTCGGCGTGCCGAAGCCCTCGCAGAACAGATTCTCGTAGGTCTGAATCGGGTCAACACCGGCGAAGAGGATGAAAACACTCGCCACCACCAGCCCCAGAATGACGGCGATGACCGGGATGCTGATCCCTTCCAGCGTGCGCCGCAAGCGCTTGCTCATGGTGTAGCCACCTTTTCCGCATCGTAGTCGTGGCTGCCGACTGCCATCAGGATCGAGAGTTTTTCTTCGGTCGCATCGGCGGCATCCAGGATGCCGGTGATTCGTCCCTCGAACATGACGGCGATCCGGTCGCTCAGGGCGAAAATCTCGTCCAGTTCGACCGAAACGAGCAGCACTGCCGCTCCGGCGTCACGCTCGGCGATCAACGTTTTGTGGACGAACTCGATGCTGCCGACGTCCAGACCGCGCGTCGGCTGATTGGCGATAATAAATTTCGGGCTGCCATCCAACTCGCGGCCCAGGACGATCTTCTGCAGGTTGCCGCCGGACAGCGTGTGGATTTCTTCGCCGATCTGCGCCGACTTGATCTGGAACGAATGGATAATCCTGCCTGCCAGATCGCGCACCGAGCGGTAATGGAACATCCCGCCGCGTGAATAGGGCGCTTTCTGATAATGAGTCGAGATGACATTCTCATCGAGATAAGTCCACAGGTTGAGGCCCATCGCCATACGATCTTCGGGGATGTGCGCCATGCCCTGCTCGCGCCGCTGGCGCACGCTGCGATGGGTAATCTCCTCGCCCAGCACCCTGACCGTGCCGAGGTCAACCGGACGCAGACCGGCAATCGCTTCGATCAGCTCGGTCTGGCCGTTGCCGCTGACACCGGCAATGCCGACGATCTCGCCGGCGCGGACGTCGAAGCTGACGCCGTAGACCGCCGGAAGGCCGCCGTTTCCGGCTACCAGCAGATGCTCGCACTCAAAGACGACCTCGCCCGGTCTGGCGGGAGTCTTTTCAACCGTCAGGTTGACCTCGCGCCCGACCATCAGGTTTGCCATCGAGCGGACGGTGGTTTCCTTGACCGGGTATGTCCCGACCATCTTGCCCCGGCGCATGACGCTAACTGTATCGGCGACCGCTTTGACTTCAAGCAGCTTGTGGGTGATGAGGATAACCGTCCGACCTGCGTCGGCCAGCTTGCGGATGACGGCGTACAGCTCGCTGACTTCCTGCGGTGTCAGCACAGCGGTCGGCTCATCGAGGATCAGAATTTGCGCGTTCCGCTGGAGCGCCTTAAGAATTTCGACCCGCTGCTGCATTCCGACCGAGATATCCTGGACGCGCAGATTGGGGTTGACGGGCAGGCCGAAATCTTCCGACAGCCTGCGTACCGCATCGGCTTCGTGCTGGCTGTTAATGAACCCGGCGGTGTTCGGCTCGATGCCGAGCATGATATTTTCGGCAATTGTGAACGAAGAAACCAGCTTGAAGTGCTGATGCACCATACCGATGCCGTGGCGGATAGCATCATTGGGATGGCCGATTTTCACCGGCTGCCCCTGGACGAGGATTTCGCCCTGATCCATGTGAATCAGGCCGTAGAGCATATTCATCAGGGTCGTTTTACCCGCGCCGTTTTCCCCGACCAGCGCGTGTACCTCGCCCTGCGCCACCTCAAGCGTCACGTCGTCGGCAGCGACCACGTTCGACGAAGGAAAGTATTTGTGGATGTGGCGCATCTCAACCGCAAAAGTCATCGTGCCTCCAGCGCGCGACAGTTCCCATTTAGCAAGCCGGTCGCGCCGGGGGATGCTCCGGCGCGACCGCGCATTCTTCAGGGAAAGCGAGTGGACAAGTTATTCCTTGACCGGGTTATCGAGGACATTGCTGACGACAATCGAGCCGTCGAGGATGCCCGCGCGCGCCTTGTCAATCGCCGCGCGAACGGCAGGCAGTTTGGCGACCATGTCGGCGGGGCCGTTCTTGTCGAAGGTACGCGAGCAGACGCCGACATCCCAGCTCAGGCCAGCAAAGCCTTCCTTGAGGCCAACTTTGGTCAGGCCGGGTTCAAACTTGTCATCAACCATGTTCTGGACGAAGGCGAAGACCGCATTATCGACGCGCTTCATCGCCGAGACGATGATCGTACCGGGGTACAGGTCGTCCTGATTAGTATCGACGCCGATGGCGAAATTGCCGGTTTCCTTCGCGGCTTCGAGCACGCCTTCACCGCTGCGGCCCGCGACCTGATAGAGGATGTCCGCGCCCTGCGCGTACAGGTTGAGCGCCTGTTCCTTAGCCGTCACCGGGTCGGAGAAATCGCCGACGTAGCTGCGAACCAGCGTGCAGTCGGCGCAGACCGACTTGACGCCCTCTTCAAAGCCGACGATGAACAGGTTGATACCAGCGGTGTCCAGGCCGCCGACCGAGCCGACCGTCTTGGTGCGGGTGAGCATCCCGGCGGCGATCCCGGCCAGATAGCTGTTTTCGTGGGTATAAATGTTATAGAGCGCCAGGTTTTCTTCGGTCGGCGTTTCCGGGAAGAAGGTTTCCTGAGCGGCGAAGTGCTGATCGGGGAACTCGTCGGCGATTTCGGTCACTTCCGAGCTATCGACGGCGATCATGATGAGCAGATCGGGCTTGTCGCGCAGGGCGCGGCGGATGGCAGCGTCATGCTCGGAAGCGTCCTTCGGCTCAACAATCGTCCCCTTGACGCCGAGTTCGGCGATGGCGCGCTCGGCCCCTGCTGCCGCCCCATCGACGAACGAACGATCACCGCGCGGGCCGGGGAGAATGATGGTAAAACTCTTGTCGCTGGTGGCAGCGGCCTGCGTCACCGAGGCCGTCGCGGTCGCTTCGGGCGAATTGCAGGGGTCGCTCCACTCAGGAGTCGCTTCCTGAGCAATCGCGCCGGTCGCAATCGCCCCCATCATGAGGATGAAACACAGACTGAACAGGACTTTAAAGCGCTTTTGGCTCAACACAGATGACTCCTTAAGAATCGACTCGACCCGCCTAAGTGAAGCACAGAGATGAATATATCATGAGTGACCCGTTCGACAAACTTCTGCAGGACTTTTCGTGCAAATCCCATATTATCATCGGAGACTGCGCCTGCCGATCCTGCGAGAAGCTTGTCGATAATGGCTAAGAGAATACGCCATTCACAGCGTAATTAGCAACTTTTCAAGAGTGAACGAAACAGGGACAACGATGACAACGACACTGCTGACCGGCGGAATGGTGCTGTGCCTCGGCCAGACCGACCGCCTTTATGACCGGGGCTACGTGCTGATCGAGAACGACCGGATCGCCGCGGTGGGCGACGCCGCGCAGACGCCGACGGGCCGTTACGACGCGACCCTCGATTGCAGCGGCAGGCTGCTGATGCCGGGGCTGGTCAACGCCCACACGCACACGCCGATGACGCTCTTTCGCGGGCTGGCGGAAGGCGTCTCGCTGCTGGAGATGGACGGCTGGTATAACCGGATCCGCCTGCTGGAAATGGTCATGACGGCGGAGATGGTTCCGGCCTCAGTCGCCGTCGCCTGCGCTGAGATGATCCGCACCGGGACGACGACATTCGCCGATCAGTATTTTTTCATGGAGCAGATCATGCCCGTCGCAGCGCAGAGCGGCCTGCGCGCCGCCCTCGCCTATGGCGTCGTCGAGCTAGGGAACGACAGCGCCCGCGCCCGCGAGATCGAGAAACTGGAAGCCTTTCTCGAAGAGATCGGCGGCCATCCGGGCGGGCGGCTGTCAGGCTGGGTCGGGCCGCACGCCTTCTTCGTCGATAACACCGTCGAGGCGATGCGGCTGGAGCGCAATCTGGCGCGCAAGTTCAGCACCGGGCTGCACATCCACCTCTCAACTACGGGCGAGGAAGATGCTTACTGCCAGCAGCATTTCGGGATGAGCGCCGTCCGCAAGATGGCCGAGATGGGCATGATGGATCAGCCGTTGATGGCCGCGCACGCCATCACGATCCCGCCGCAAGACTGGCCGACGCTGGCGAGCAAACCGTTCACGGCAGTCGCTGCCGCCAGCGCCTGCATGAAAGCCGGAGTCGAGGCCGCGCCGGTCGTCGGGATGCGCGCCGCCGGAATCAACGTCGCCATCGGCACGGACAACGTCTGCAACAACAACGACTACGACCTGTTTCTGGAGATGCGGACGCTCGCCAAACTCGCCAGCTTCCGCGAGCGGCGACCGGGCGCGCTCAAGGCGCGCGAAGTCGTCGAGATGGCGACCGCCAGCGGCGCGAAGGCGCTCGGCCTGAGCGACCAGATTGGCGAATTATCGCCGGGGCGCAAGGCCGACCTGATCGTGCTGGATCGCGGCGGCATCGGCTGGGGGCCGCTGCCGAGCAACGACCCGTTTACCGCGCTGGTCTACAGCATCAACGGGCTGCAGGTGACTGATACGATGGTTGATGGCCGCTGGCTGATGCGCGATCAGCAGCTTCAGACGCTCGATTACGCCGCCGCCATTCGCCAGCAGAGCGCCGACGTGACGCGCCTGCTGGAGCGCCGCGCCGCCGCCGAAGCCAGCGAACGCTGAGGCCATCGACCTCGCAGCGCATGATGATGCGTCGCGCCCCGATGACATCTTACGCCGGTGTCAACCCTTACGGCGGGCGCGAACAGGGCAATCGCATCAAAATCGCAGCTCAGGCTATAAAAGGTCATGAGGGTTTGTAGGGGCGACCCGGCGGGTCGCCCCATAGGCACCAAGATAAGG